>CAZJVS010000007.1:0-10230 GCA_964549445.1 uncultured Planctomycetaceae bacterium | reverse complement strand
CCGTCACCGGCTCCGGCACCGGGATCATCACAAAGCCCGTCACTACGCCGTTCAGCAGCCCGCGACCCGTGATGATGCCGTTGTCGCTGATCCCGAACGCCGCATTCGACGTCCCGCTGACCAGGTCCCACCCGCCGAGATTGACAATGAGACTTTGGAGCGACTGGGACGTGTTCCCGTCATACAGAAACGGAATCGACGTCGCCGCCGACGAGTTACCGACAACCCACCCCGACGAATTGACACCGCGTCCCTGCCCGGTGGTCGTGCCGACGGGCAGCGGCACCGGGTCCATGCCGTTCGCTTCGGACCAGATGAACGGCAGCGAACCCGACCCGCTGTTCAATGAACTGCTTCCGGTGATCAACCCGTTGCTGCTGACGCCGAATGGGATGGCACTGTTGTGACCCAGCGACGTCAGCGCCCCGATGTCCGTCGCCGTCGCGTCCCCGGGATCGAGATACCAGCCCGTCGTCACGGCCGCGTTGTTGGGGTCCAAGCCCTGCCCGACAATCCGGCCGGCGTCATTGATCCCGAAAGCCGTGCGGAGAAGCCCGCCGTTGGGCAGCGTCTGCGGAATCACCGACGAACCGCCGACCGCAAATGTCGCCGCCACTTCAAGGCTTCCGCCGTTTACGGAGCCGACGGCCAGCTCGCTGAGGTTCACGCCGTTCGCCCGACCAATCGTCTGGCCCGCCGGCAGCGGCAATTGCGCGACGCTGCCGGGGCTGGTCCAGATGATCGGCAGTGGACTCGACCCGAAGAACGTCGTCGCGCCCGTTCCGACGGCGACGCCGTTGTTGTTGACCCCTGTCGCCGTGATGAAAGAGCGACCGGGCAGATTCGCCAGCGCCACCGTTCCACCAACTTGCGTCCAGCGCAATCCGTGGTTTGCTCCACTGACGCTCGAGAAACCGGAGACGTAAGTTCCGTTCGGCGATATTCCCAAGCCGCTGCTCGTTGTGTCACCGGGCAGCACGCCAAGACTGAGGATGTTGTAAGCCGGCGGTAGTGCCAGAACGGTGCCGCACGTCGCCGCGAAGACCAGGCCACTCGCAAGCAGCGAAAACCGTCGCATCGGATTCTCCTTTCCCAGCGCGAGGACCGGTGAAGCCGGTCCGAGCCGTTCAGTCTAACGTAAATCACCCGATTTCGTGCCGCCGAATCTCAGACATGCTCGTCCCGTCTCTGGAATTGACACAAATACGCGGTTCGCGGCGACTTAGCACCGACTTGGCTTCAAGAATTAATTGTTCCGCGCTGGTGCGATGTGCACCGCCGTCAGCTTGCCCTTCTCCAGAATCTTCAACACGAGCTTCTCGCCCGCCGGTCCCGTCAGTGCCGTGTGTGTCTCGCCGTCCTCGGCCGGTTTGGGTCCCGCGCCGATCGTCCAGCCCATCGGCGGCAGCTCGCGGCGATAGAAGGCCAGCACGTCGGCAGGGCTCAACTTCGTGGTGTAGAAGAGCCGCAGCGTCGGGTCTTCGGTCAAGTCGATTGTCTCGCTGACGTCCGGAGGAATCGGCGCGCCATAGTTGAGAAGCGACACGCCGTACATGATCGCCGTATAGCCCTTCTCCGCCTTCACCTGGATGTTGAGATTGATCGCGCCGCGCACAAAGCGCATGTACCACACCTCCCCCTCGACGTTGCCGGTCCGCCCACCGTGCGACGTGTACGGGATCCAGCCGAGCGCCTTGCAGCGCTTAAACAGGTCTCGCGCGACTGGATCAATTCCATCCTTCGTGCGAAAGTGGGCTGAGTGAAAGTACGTCTGCTGCGGTTCGACCCCGGCATAGCGCGGCAACGATCGTGCATCGACGTTGCCGTAATTCTCGACAAAAGCGTGCATCGCCTCCGACCGCGGGTCCTTGACGATGTTCACATTGAGCTGGAATCCCTGCCTCGTCGCCTCCAGCGATCCGAAATGCTGATCGGGCAGCAACTCGACCTTTCCGAGCTTCCATCCCGCCGCGCCAAGCTTCTCGCGATAAAAGTTCATCGCGCCATTCAGGTCGCTGTCGGCCATCGCGTAGCCGACCCTGCGCGCCGACTGGTAGAAGACCGTTCCGTGCTTCAGCATCGGAAACGATTGCAGGTCGATCGCCGCTACCGCCTCACGCATCGACGTCGTGGCAGCCGCGCGGTCCGCTCCCGCCGGTGCACGGGTCGCCGGTCCATCTTCGCGCTCCGCCGCGCAACACATCGCCGCAACGCACAACGACACAACCATCGAACCGCAGTCCGTCCAGAAACAAGACATTCCGCTACACCCTCGCCACACGCCCCGTCTTCGCCTCACCCGCGAGATCGACGGTCGATCGTCACGCAATTCCCTTATCCGCGAGTCAACCATCGGCCGCAAGAAGCAAACCCGCGCCGGTTTGCGATTTCTCCGTCGCAACTCCATCATCCCCCGATGAACCACGCTGCCCTCCGAACCCGATTTGCCCCCTCGCCGACCGGCTACCTCCACATCGGCGGCGCTCGAACCGCCCTTTTTAACTGGCTCCTCGCCCGCCGCCTCGGCGGAACTTTCGTCCTCCGCATCGAAGATACCGACCAGCAGCGAAACATCCCCGAAGCCGAAGCGAAGCTGATGGAAGACATGCGCTGGCTCGGCATCAACTGGGATGAAGGCCCCGACACCGGCGGCCCGCACGGCCCCTACCGCCAGAGCGAACGCCTCGACGCCTACCGCGCCGCGGCCGATCGATTGATCGACGCCGGCCACGCTTACTACACCTTCGACACCCCCGAAGAACTCGACGCCATGCGCAAGCAGGCCGCCGCCGAGAAGCGCGCCTTCAAGTACCCGCGGCCGGCCACGCTCCCCAGCCGCGTCGATGCGGACAAGGCCCGCGCCGCCGGCAAGCCAGTAGTCGTCCGGCTGAAAATCCCCGCCGAGCCGATCACCGTGCACGACGAGATCCTTGGCGACGTCAGCTTCGCCGCCGGCGAAGTCGAAGACTTCGTCATCTTCAAGTCGGACGGCTTCCCCACCTACCACTTCGCCGTCGTCCTCGACGACGAGCACATGAAGATCACCCACGTCCTCCGCGCCCAGGAACACCTGATGAACACGCCCAAGCACGTGTTCCTGCAACGCGCGTTGGGATTCCAGTCCCCGCTCTACGCCCATCTTCCGCTCGTCTTCAACATGGACGGCTCGAAGATGTCGAAGCGTGACAAGGCCAAGGACATCGCCGCCGGCCGCCCCCCGCGCGAGATTGACGTCCACGACTTCCGCGCCAGCGGCTACCTCCCGGAGGCCATCGTCAACTTCATCGCCCTCGTCGGCTGGTCCCCCGGCGGCGACCGCGAAAAAATGACGCTTGACGAGATGACGTCACTCTTCTCGCTCGACCGCATCAACAAGACCAGCGGCCGCTTCGATCGCGAGAAGCTCCTCTCCTTCAACACCGACTACTGCGCCGCCGCGACACCCGCTCGGCTCCTGGCCGGCTTCCGCGACTACGCTGCCGTAAGCGGCTCACCGATGGCCCGCGTCGACGACGCGAAACTTTCGGCCGCCCTCTCCGCCTGCAAGGGCTTCCGCACCTTCGCCGACATCGACACAAAGGTCGGCCCGCTCTTCGCCCCGGACGATGCCATCCAGTTCGACCCCGAGGCCGTCAAGAAAGTGCTGGAGAAGAACAACGGCCAGGGCTACGCGACACTCGAACGCCTGCTGCCGGAACTTGAAAAACTCCCGGATTGGTCGCCCTCCGCGATCGACGCAGTTACGAAGTCATTCTGCGAGCAGTCCGGCCTCAAGATGGGCGACGTCGCCCAGCCCCTCCGCGTCGCCGTCACCGGCAAAACCATCAGCCCCTCCATCGGTGAAACCCTCGCCCTGCTTGGGCGCGATCCGACGATTCGTCGCATCCGAAGCTGTATGAATCGCCGGGGCTGAGACCGGATCCGCGTGATACAATGACCTCGTGCAGGCCTTTGAGCACAAAATGCGGCGGGGTGGGACACCGGCAATCGAGGAGGCGTCTCGCTTCTTTATGAAAGCCGACCCGGTACACCAGACGTTACGCACGATCTCAAAGCGACTCGACGAACTCGGCGTTCCATACGCGATAGCCGGTGGAATGGCGCTCGTCGCGCACGGATACGATCGAACGACTGCGGATGTGGACATACTCCTGACCTCTGATGGACTGCAAAAAGTACATCAGGAGCTGGATGGTCGTGGATACCTTCCGCCCTTCGACGGTAGTCGCAACTTGCGCGACGTGGATACCGGCGTCAGGATTGAGTTCCTCGTAACGGGGCAGTTTCCCGGCGATGGCAAGCCCAAGCCTGTCGCATTTCCCCCGCCGCAGGACGCCGCAGTCCTGATCGATGGAATTCGATACGTTTCGTTACCGGCACTGATCGACATGAAGCTCGCCTCGGGAATGACCAATCCCGGCCGATTGCGCGACCTGGCCGATGTCCAGGAACTCATCCGCGTCTTGAAGCTTTCGCGAGATTTCGCGGATTCGTTGAACGAATACGTCCGCCCGAAGTATCTCGAAATCCTTGCAGGTACGCTCGACGCCGACCGCGACTCGTGAGCCACGGGGCCGTACGGAGGGTCAAGTTGTGACTGAACTGAGTCGCATGCTCGCGCTCGTCCTGTTTGCAGTCATCACGCCCGATGTCTCCGATCTGAAGTCCGACGAATCTATCGCCCTCTTCCCAACCTACGCGACTCGCGTCGGCCCCGGCGAAACCTGGAACCTCCGCGTCCACGGCTGGGTCTATGAGACCGAAATCGGCCCCGGACTCATCGGCCTCGCCGCCGATCTCGCCAATATCCCGCTCAACGTCGCCGATCCCGACGGCCGAGCCCGCGCCAGTCTCCGCCTGACGCCCTTCCTCGCCGACAGCGAATCCGGCAAGCGAATCGTCATCCGTATCTGCCGCGCCACCTTCCGCGTCGGCCGCACCGACGACTCGGGTCACTTTCGCGGAGAAATCCGCATCGCACCCGAAGCGGTCAAGACAATTCGCGCTGCCGGCGATTTCCGCAACGACCGTCTAAAATACTCCGTCGTCTTCCCCAACGGCGACAGCCGCACCGCCGACGGCCGCATCTACTTCATCGAGCCGACCGGCCTGAGCGTCATCTCCGACATCGACGACACCATCAAGCTGAGCGACGTCACCGACCGCCGCGCCCTCCTGCTCAATACGTTCGTCGAAGAGTTTCGCCCCGTCCCCGGCATGGCCGAGCTTTATCGAAGCTGGGTCACCGAACGCGACGCCGTATTCCATTACGTGTCGGCCAGCCCGTGGCAACTGTTCGACCCGCTCAGCGAGTTTCTGCTCTCCGAGGCCTTTCCCGAGGGCACACTCCAACTCCGAACGGTCAAGTGGAGCCCGCGCTCAGCCGTTGAGCTTCTTGGCTCACCGACCCGCTACAAGACCGAAGTCATCGAGCGTATCTTGTCCGATTTCCCGCAACGCAAGTTCGCACTCGTGGGCGACGATGGCGAACAGGACCCCGAAATCTACGGCGAACTCGCACGCCGTCACCGCGATCAGATCGTCCGCATCTTGATCCGCACACCGGAAACTCTCCCTGACGATCGCGCCCGATTCACCACCGCCTTCGCCAACCTGCCGCATCAACTCTGGCGACTCTTCGTCGAACCGTCAGAGCTTCGCGACGCCCTGCCGTAGCGCGAAGTCTGCAATAATTTTGAACCCGCCTGTCTTGTCACACAGGAACGTCACCCGTTATGCTGAGCTCGGCGGCGATCGGAGCGCGCCCCACGACAACGAGCAAGTAAAGGAGTACTGGATGCCTCGTTCGTTCAATTCCTCTCTCAGACCCGCGCTTGTCGGCATGATCCTGGTTGTCGCCGGCTGCAACGTCGCGACCGACGACTGGCACCTCCCCGGCAATGCCGGCACCGATCCGACACAGGATTTCGTGGGAACAACCGACGAAACGCCGCTCGAAATGCGTGTGAACGGCGTCCGAGCCCAGCGCTTCGAACCCACGATCAGCGCCCCCAACGTCATCGGCGGCAGCAACGCCAACTCCGTCTTCGTCGGCGCCTGGGGTGCGACCATCGCCGGCGGCGGAGATACCAACTTCGGGAACCTCGTCTTCGACCACTACGGCTACATCGGCGGCGGACGCAGCAATCTTGCCGGCAGCAATGACGGCGCCCCGACCTCTGCCCAGCATGCATCAGTCGGCGGTGGAGAGAACAACCAGGCCGGCGCGTCCTATTCAACGGTCGGCGGCGGCAATCTCAACCGCGCCACCGGCAACGAGTCCTTCGTCGGCGGCGGCTCTTCAAACTTCGCCTCCAACGCGCAGGCCGCGGTCACCGGCGGAACCGGCAACGCCGCTTCCGGCGCGGGCGCATTCATCGGCGGCGGTCAGTCCAACACCGCGTCGGGTGGAACTTCCTTCGTCGGCGGCGGCGCGAGCAATTCCGCGACTGCCGACAACGCCACCGTGGCCGGCGGAACGCAATGCCTGGCAACGGCGACCGCCGCGTTCGTCGGCGGCGGTACCGCCAACACCGCCAGCGGAAACGGCGCCGCGGTCGCCGGCGGAAGCGCGAATCAGGCGACCAACACGTTCGCCATGTCCGGCGCGGGCCAGTCCAACACGGCTGGCGGTCCGCTCTCGTTCCTCGGGGCCGGCTTCGACAACACCACGACCGCCTTCGGCTCCTTCATCGGCGGCGGCACGCAGAACTCGACCGGTGTGAATTCCCAGTGGTCCGCGATCGGCGGCGGTGCGGGAAATCAAGTCAACGACGACAACAACTTCATCGGCGCGGGCGACAGCAACGCCGTGACCGGCACCAACGCCGCGATCGTCGCCGGCTTCGAGAATCAGACCAATGGCACGGACGCCTTCGTCGGCGCCGGCGCCGGCAACATCGCCGGCAATACCACGGCCGCTATCGTCGCCGGCAACCTCAACCAGGCAAACGCACTAGCCTCATTCATCGGCGCCGGCACCGAAAACCTGACTTCGGGCGACCAGGCCGCCGTCGGCGCGGGTGAATCCAATCAGGCGACCGCACCGCGTACCTTCATCGGCGCGGGCAACGGCAACATCGCCGATGGCATCGCGTCAGCGATCCCCGGCGGCATCGAGGCCAAGACCATCCACCGCGGCCAATTCGCCATGGCCAACGGCGCATTCGCCGACGCCGGCGACGCCCAGACTTGCAACTATGTCCTCCGCAATGGCTCGACCGAGTCCGCCCAAGTCGAACTCTTCCTCGACGGCGACGGAGAGCGCCTTACCGTCGCCCCAGGCCGCTCGGTGACCTTCGATTGCCTGATCGTCGGCCGAGCCGGCAACGGCTTCACGCTCGGCTTCCACTTCAGCGGCGTCATCTGCAACATCGGCGGCACGACCACGCTGCTCGGCTCGAAGCAATTGGTCAATTCCGACTTCGACCCCGGCCTGACCGGCTCGCCCGATGCCGAGGTCGTCGCCGACGACGTGAACGACGCGCTGGTCGTCCACTGCAACGGCGGCGACAACGTCGGCCTGACCTATCGCTGGGTCGCCTCGGTCCGGACCGTCGAAGTCGCCTTCCCGTAAAGCTGTTTTTCGGTAACGATATCCCCGACCTCGCGAAGGGAGTTCGCCCGTGCGACGAACCATTACGATCGGATCATTCCTCCTGGCGCTGACCGCGATTGCGGGCTGCGGAACAAACCCTCCAGCCAAGCCGCCGTTCAAGAAGTTTTTCGTTTTCGGAGACAGTCTCTCCGACGTCGGAAACCTTCATCTCGAGACCGGTGTCATTCCCTTCGCGCCCTATTCCGAGGGCCGCTTCTCGAATGGCAAAGTCTGGTCGCAGCATGTCGCCGAACACTTCGGCCTACCGCTAACGCCCAGCTACATCGGCGGAACCAATTACGCCACCGGCGGCTCGCTCACCGGCCTCGCCTTTGCCGACCTCGAGCCCGGTCAGCCCATCCCGCTCGGGCCAAACATTCGCGAACAGGTCAATCTCTTCCCCGGCGTCTTCGACGGAACCGAGCTGATCGCCGTCTGGGGCGGCGGCAACGACTTCTTCGCCGTTCTGGCTGGTGTTGGTCAGCTCACTCCGCAGCAAATGGCCGACGACCTCTTTCTCGCCGTCAGCACCCTGTACAATCGCGGCGGCCGCTCCTTCCTCGTCTGCAATCTGCCCGACATCGGCAAGATTCCGTCGTACCTCGGCACCGACCAGCAGGCCGAAGCCACGCAGCTTACCCATGAATTCAACGCCGCATTGGCAATCCGGCTCGAACAACTTGAAAGCTTGACCGACATCACCATCTACCGCCCCGACGTCTTCAACCTCTTCGAGCAGCTAATCGCCAACCCGCCGCCGGGCATCACCAACACCACTCAGCCCGCGTGGTCCGGCAGCTTCCTCGGCTATCTCGGCCACGGAACGCTCGTCTCCGACCCCGACACCCACGTCTTCTGGGATTCGGTCCACCCCACGGAAGTCTCGCACGCCATCCTCGGCCAGTTCATCGCCGACGTGATCGACGCCGATCTCGTTATCAAGAAGAAGGCCGTGACGCCCCTGCCGCTCGGCCCGCCGCCCCTGCCGCCGCCGGTCGCCTTCTGGCTGGCCTACATCGAGAACCTGCCGATCTTCTACGCCAACAAGCTCTGATCGGCCCCGCTGAGCCACGCGATTAGTCCGTCAAGCCGTGTCCGCACCGCAGCGGCGGCGATACAATGCGCGCGTTGAATCGGGAGACCTCGGCCATGAGCAAACGCTCGTCCAAGTCACGTAAATCAAACGGCAAATCGAATGGCAACGGCAGCCACAAGCAAAAGCCCGCCGCCACGCCGAAGTCTCACGCGTACGCCCCGATCGATCTCTCGGTCAACTTCTGCGGCGTCTACTCGCCCAACCCGTTCTGGCTCGCCTCGGCCCCGCCGACCAACTCCGAGTACCAGGTCCGCCGCGCCTTCGAGGCCGGCTGGGGCGGCGCGGTCTGGAAGACGCTCACCCACGACCCCATCGTCAACGTCTCCTCGCGCTACGGCGGCGTCGACTACGACGGCCGCAAGGTGATGGGCCTCAACAACATCGAGCTGATCACCGACCGCTCGCTCGACGTAAATCTCAAGGAAGTCGCCAGCGTCAAGCGCGCCTTCCCCAGGCACGCGCTCTTCGTCTCGCTCATGGTCGAGTCGAAGAAGGAAACCTGGCAGGACATCGTCAAGAAAACTCAGGACACCGGCGCCGACGGCATCGAACTGAACTTCGGCTGCCCGCACGGCATGTCCGAGCGCGGCATGGGCGCCGCCGTCGGCCAAGTCCCCGAATACACCTGCATGATCGTCGAATGGGTCAAGGCGGCCGCGACGATTCCCGTCATCGTCAAGCTCACGCCCAACATCTCCGACATCCGCGCCGCCGGCCGCGCCGCCAAGAAAGGCGGCGCCGACGCCATCTCGCTCATCAACACCATCAACTCGGTCATGGGCGTCGACCTCGAAACGCTCTACCCCAAGCCCCATGTCGCCGGCTTCGGCTCGCACGGCGGATACTGCGGCCCGGCCGTCAAGCCGATCGCCTTGAACATGGTCTCGCAGATCGCCTCCGACCCCCAGATCAAGCTCCCGATCAGCGGCATCGGCGGCATCCAGGCCTGGCAGGACGCCGTCGAGC
Organism: uncultured Planctomycetaceae bacterium; assembly: GCA_964549445.1. Classification (GTDB taxonomy): domain Bacteria; phylum Planctomycetota; class Phycisphaerae; order UBA1845; family UTPLA1; genus SpSt-539. The sequence continues at coordinate 571 of CAZJVS010000007.1, read as the reverse complement.
ACATGCTCCTCGGTGCGACTTCCACGCAGGTCTGCACCGCCGTCATGCATTACGGCTTCCGCATCGTCCAGCAATTGATCGACGGCATGTCCGGCTGGATGCGCCAGAAGGGCTACACGAAGGTGGGCGACTTCATCGGGGCATCGGTCCACCGCATCAAGGACTGGGGCGACCTCGACTTGAACTACAAGGTCGTCGCCGAGATCGACCAGTCCAAGTGCATCAACTGCGGCCTCTGCTACATCGCCTGCGAAGACGGCTGCCACCAATCCATCAAGCGCGAAAAAGTCACCGAGGAAGAATTTCTGAAGCGCGGCGGCAACAACGGCGACCGCACGTTCATCAGCGGCACCGACCGCTACATCTACGGCGCCGGCGACGGCTACGTAAACCTCTACAAAATCAACCAGAACACCTGCGTCGGCTGCAACATGTGCTCGCTGGTCTGCCCGGTCCAGGGCTGCATCACCATGAAGGAAATCGACACCGGCAAGCCGGCCCTGACGTGGCGCGACTACCAGAAAAAACTCGCCGCCGGCAAAATGAAAAAAATCGAACCCCCGCAGCACGT
>CAZJVS010000006.1:0-162036 GCA_964549445.1 uncultured Planctomycetaceae bacterium | reverse complement strand
GTGCCGTGCGTGGCCTCGAAGATGGCGTGGCCGGAGATGTAGTTGATATTCGCGCCGGGGGCGATGCCGATGCCGCCGACCTGGGCGGCGAGCGCGTCGGAGAGATAGTCGCCGTTGAGGTTCGTCGTGGCGATGACGTCGAACTCACGCGGTCGCGTCAGCACCTGCTGAAGCGTAATGTCGGCGATCGTGTCCTTGATCAGCAGCTTCTGCTTCCATTTTCCGCCGCCGTGCGTCGGCCAGAGCTTCAAGGCCGTTTCGACCTCGGCGACAATCTTCTTCTGCTGGTCGGGTGTCATCGAGTCGTAGCCAGGGTCGATCATGCGGGCGTTGGCCTCGACGGAGACGTCGGGGTTGCCTTCCTTGTTGCCGAGAATCCATGACTCGCGCTCGGTGACGGTCTGATCGCGGAAGTAGCCCGCGGCACAGGCATAGCCCACGTCGCGGAAGGCGCCCTCGGTGAACTTCATGATGTTGCCTTTGTGGACGATCGTGAGCGAGCGGCGCTTTTCTTTCAGCGCGTAGCTGATGGCGGCGTGGATCAGGCGACCGGAGCCGATGCCGCTGATGGGCTTGAGGCCGATGCCGACCGAGACGGGGTGGTCGCACGCCTTCTTTTCGAAGTAGGAGGCCCACTCATTAGTTGCGTCTTTCGTGCCGAAGCGGATCTTCTTGAAGTCCTTGGGAAACTCGCGCGAGAGAAAGTCGAGCAGCCTCTGGGCTTCGGGGGAGCCCATGGCGTACTCGATGCCGGCGTAAATGTCCTCCGTGTTCTCGCGGAAGATGACCATGTTGACGTGTTCGGGGTGGCGGACGGGAGACGGCACGCCGGTGAAATACTGCACGGGGCGAAGGCAGACGTAGAGGTCGAGCATCTGGCGCAGCGTGACGTTGAGGGAGCGAATTCCGCCGCCGACGGGCGTCGTCAGCGGTCCCTTGATCCCGACCAGATAGTCCTTGAAGGCGGCGACAGTTTCGTCAGGGAGCCAGTTCGAGGTGAGCTTGAAGGACTTCTCGCCGGCGAGCACTTCCTTCCAGACGATCTTTCGCTTGCCGCCGAAGGCCTTGGCGACTGCGGCCTCGAACACGCGGACAGAGGCTCGCCAGATGTCGGGGCCGGTGCCGTCGCCCTCGATGAAGGGGATGATCGGATCGTTGGGGACGACGAGAACGCCGTCTTTGGAGGTAATCTTCGTGCCGGTGCTCATGTTGAATCCTGTTGGAAAGAGGCCACTCCAAAAACGCAGACTAAGGTGGCGGGGAAGCGGGTGTCAAACAACGCGACGAGCGGAGTCGCCGGGCTATTCAGTGCTTCCGCCTGGTGTTGCCCGCGAGCCACCGCGCGGCCGGCGCTGGGCGGGGCGCGTGGAGGCGTCCTCGGCCCGGTTCTGCCGGAAGACCACGGCTTCGGGATCGGGTGGAACGGGGATCGGCAGGGCGAAACGGCGCTTGAGCGCCATCTCGTGGGCGACGACGTAGTGCTCGATGAGCGCTGTCCAGTCGAAGTCCTCGGCGTGGGCCTCGACTCGATTGCGCAGGGCGATGCGTTCGCGGCGCGACATGCGCGTCAGGCCGTAGAGCCACTCGACAACCTGGTTCACAGTGGCTTCGAAGCCGACGCCGCGGCGACGGGCAACGAACATGCCGTTGTCGTTGTGGTCGGAGTGGTTTTCCATGACGTAGCTGCCGAATCCGGCCAGATCGCTGGTGACCGCCGGGACACCGCGAACGATGCACTCAAGCGGCGTGTAGCCCCACGGTTCGTAGTAGGACGGGAAGACGCCAAGGTGGCAGCCGCGGACAAACTGGTCGTACTCCATCGCGAGGATCGGGCTCGTGACGGACATGAACTCGGGATGGAAAACGATCTTGACGCGGTCGTCGGCGTGATTGAAAAGGCCGCGGTGTCGGAGGTGCTTCAGAACCGGGTCGTTTGCGTCGTCGACCATATCGTGCGTCACGATGGTCGGCGGCATGCCCTGACGCCAGGCGTACATCATGCGCTTGAGACGAACAGCGTCGTACTCGCCGAGGAGGTCGTCGGTTGTCGGCATTTTGCCGCGGGCGACGGTGTGAAAGAGACGGCGGCCCATGTCGTGCTTGATGGATTCGCAGATGTCGCGCAATTCGTGAAACATCGCGTGCCGACCGAGCGTTTCGACGTTGGGTGCACGCGTATTCGCGCGCGTCACGATGAACGCAACCACGGTCGACGTTGCGCCATCGGCTTTCATGCGGCGGTTCAACTCGCCGAGCGACTCGATGAAGACGTCCAGGCCCTTGTTGCGGTACTCGTAGCGGCCGGCCGTGAAGACGTAGAGGGTGCGATCGAGGTCGAAAGTGTAGCTGGGGAAGAAGTGGCCCATGACAAACTCGTTGATGAGCTGCTTGGCCTGCTGGTGGAGAACTTGGAACTCGTGCGGGGCGGCGAATCGCTCGACGTTGAGGCCGTTGGGAAGGACGACCTCGGGGCGGCGGCCGAGGAACTGTTCGGCCTCCATGGCCGTGATGCCGGAGACAGTGGTAAAGACGTCGCAGTTCTGGGCCGCTGCCCGTTCAAGGCCGTGGCGATGTTGGAATCCGTGGACGCGGGAGACGATATCGGCGTCGATGCCTTTAAGGTTATCGTAAAGATTAACGTTGGCGGAGCTGAGACTGCGTCCGACGAGCGTGGCGTGAGTCGTGAAGACGGAGGCGATGCGGGCGTTGGAGCGGGCGAGGGCCGGAAGCGCGGCGGCGCCCTGCCACTCGTGAAAGTGAGCAAGAACCGGCTGGGCCGGTGCGTGCCGGGCGAGTGAACGCAGGAAGTCCTGCACGAGCAGGCCGAAGGCGACGACCTCGTCGAATTCGCCGTCGGGCGGCGAGCAGTCGACGCCGTGGTCTTTCCACAAGTAGAACTTCTGCTCGTTGACGCGCGGAAAGGCAGCGCCCGTTTCCAGCAGCAGTGCCTGCGGGCGGCCAGTAATCAGCCAGCGGCCGAAATGGGCATTCACGCCGGCAGCTCTAAGATCCTTCATCGCTTCGGCGATGGGGCCCCATGGCGGCTGGGGTTCGAGTTCGACGCGGGCGGAATGTTCGCGGTACGGGCCGACGAGGCAGTAGTTGTTACCCCAGCGCCGGACCGTGGCGGGCGCCTTGCTCCGCAGGACGGTGTAGATGCCGCCGACCTGGGTGCAGACCTCCCACGCAATTTCGAACAGCAAGCCGGGTTGGCTCGGCGCTGTTACTTCGGGGGCGGCGGCATTCGCTTCTTGTGACGCGTCGTCAGTGGTCACCGGGTCTTCTTCTTCCGCGGCGAAGAATCGGACTGAATCTGTTGTCGAAGCTCGTCCACCTGACGGCGGAGTTCGCGCATTTCGGTGTCGCGGGCGTCGGCCGGCGGCGATGACGTCGTGTCTGCAGCGGACGTGCGGTCGCCATTCGGCATGAACATGTTAGCCCACTCAAGCGGGTTCATGGACGGCAGGGGCGAGAAGCCGAGCGTGTTCTTGAGAAAGGAAGCCCAGCGGTCCTGCGAGGCACGCTGAGCATTGACAACCTGTCGGAAGTACTGTTCGACGACCGAGCCAAGTAGCTGCTGCTGGGTGCGAATCAGTTCGTGAAGGATATTCGCGGGGAGTATTTCGAGCTTGGGCGGATCGCGATCGAGGATGATCTGGGTCAGGACGAGGTTCGTGATGTCATCGCCGGTTTTCGAGTCGGTGATGGAGAGTTCGCAGCCCTGGCGGATGAGCTCGTACATCTCGCCAAACGTCAGGTGACGGCTCTGCGAGGTGTCGTAAAAGCGGCGGTTGGAATAACGCTTAATCGTGAGCTTGCGGGGGGTTTCTTCTCGTTGAGCCATGAGCTGCTCCCGCGACCGCGCCCGAACGGTCGGCGGCGTTCAGGTCATGGCCGGGCAGAAGGTTAGGATAGTGCAGCCGGACAAATCGGTCAATCGGAAAGCACCGCCGTAGACGCAAATCTATGTAAAGAATGTTGTTGCATCCCATGATCGTATTTTGCGTTTGCACGAAATCGCCTTGACGCTTAACGTGCGGTCCCTTATACTTTTGCGCAATTCAAATGTCGCGCCATGAGGCACAAATCGACGCCTGCCGCGGATGCCGAATTTCGGATCGGGGCCGGTGTTCATGTCGTTCGTGTTCATCTGAAACATCCACGAGGAGGTCACGGCCGTGATCAAGAACGTCTTTCTGGCGGGTGGATCTTACACAGCGATGGGGGCCTTCAACGGGTATTACAGCGATTTTTCGGCGGCAAAGCTCGGAAGTGCGGCCATCAAGGCGGCGATCGAGCGGGCGAAGGTCTCGCCCAAGGACGTCGACGAAGTCTACATGGGCAATTGCATCGCCGCGAACCTCGGGCAGAACGTGGCCCGGCAGGCGGCGCTGGGCGCGGGACTGCCGCCGACGTGTGGCGCGGTCACGATGAACAAGATGTGCGGATCGGGGCTGCGTGCGATCACGACCGCGGCGCAGGCCATCCAGTGCGGCGACGCAGAGTTGATCGTCGCGGGTGGCACCGAGAACATGACGCAGGCGCCCTACCTCATGCCCAAGGGCCGCAGCGGCTACGGCTTCGGTCATGGCCAAGTACTCGACTCGATGATGCGCGACGGACTCGAAGACGCGTACACCGGAAAGGCGATGGGCATCTTCGCCGAGCAGTGCGTCAAGAAATACGGCTTTACGCGGGAAGACCAGGACAAGTTCGCGATCGAGAGCTTTAAGCGTGCGATCGCGGCCCATAGCGCGGGTTACCTGAAGGAAGTGCTGGTCCCGGTCGAGATCACGACCAAGAAGGGCTCGACGGTTTATGACCGCGACGAAGGTCCGAGCAAATTTGACGAGAGCAAGTATCCCAAGCTGCGGCCAGCGTTCGATCCTAACGGGACGGTGACGGCCGGCAATGCGTCGCAGATCAGCGACGGCGCGGCGGCCGCGGTTGTCGTGAGCGAAGCACGGGCGAAGGCCCTGAACATTCCGCTGCAGGCGAAGATTCTGGGTTACTGCACGGCGTCGCTGGAGCCGGAATGGTTCACGGTGGCACCGGTTCACGCGATGAAGAAGCTGAGCGAGAAACTGTCGCTCAAGCTGGCGGACGTCGATCTGTTCGAGGTCAACGAGGCGTTTGCGTGCGTAACCATGGCGGCAATGAAAGACCTGAGTCTGCCGCACGACAGGGTCAACATCTTCGGCGGCGCGATCGCCATGGGGCACCCGATCGGTGCGAGCGGGGCTCGCGTTGTGGCGACGCTGATCGCCGGGCTGAAGGCGAAGCAGAAGAAGCTCGGCGTTGCGGCCCTCTGCATCGGCGGTGGCGAGGCCATCGCGATCGCGATCGAGCGCGTCGGCTGAGAAGCGGATCGAAGCGGCGCTCAGCCGCGAGGAGCGTGCGATGTCTGAGAATACGTCGATTCCGGGATTCGATCCGTTCATGAAGTTCTGGGGCGACTTCATGGGCAAGATGGGCGCGGCGGGGATGCCGACGCCGCAGCCGTCGCAGGATTTCATGAACCAGATGCGACGGGCGTTCTTTGACGCGATGGCGACGCACGCCGACCAGTTCATGCGGAGCGAGGCGTTCCTCAACATGATGAAGCAGGGCATGGAGACGTCGCTGGCATGGCAGCAGTCGATCAACCAGTTCCTGCAGAAAGGTCTCGCGGCGGCACAGATGCCGTCCAAGGTTGACTCGGACCACCTCGTGTCGCTGGTGCGCGGCATGGAGGAGCGCGTGCTCGAGCGAATGGATGAATTGAACAAGCGCATCGATCGACTGGAAGGCGCCAGCCGCCCGAAGACAGCAAAGGCCTAGACAGGCCGGGCCAGCAAGGAGCGACGCACGATGTCTACGGCAGGAACGACCAATCCGTGGGGTTTTTCGCCGGATGCGATGGCGGCGCAGTGGCAGGACTTTCTGAGCAAGATGGGGGCGATGCCGAAGATTGCCGAGGTCATGCGGCGGGTACAGGTCGGGGCCACGCCGTCCAAAATCGTACGGCGCGAGGACGGCATCCGGCTCCTGCGATATGAGTCGGACGTTGAGCAACGGGTGAAGACGCCGTTTCTCTTTGTCTTCGCACTGGTCAACCGGCCCTACATCCTCGACCTGCGGCCGGGCAAGAGCGTCGTCAGTCATTTCGTCAATCGCGGATTCGATACGTACAACCTCGATTGGGGCGTGCCGACCGATGGGGATCGCGATCTGGGATTGCGCGACTACGTGTTGCGGTATCTCGACAACACCGTTGATTGCATCCGCGAGCGGACCGGACAGGACAAGATCAACCTGCTCGGGTACTGCATGGGCGGAACCATGTCCGCGATCTACGCGGCTTTGCGGCCGGAGAAGGTCAAGAATCTGATACTGCTGACGGCGCCGGTCGACTGGTCGCACAAGGAAAACCTGCTGAGTATCTGGTCCGATGAGAAGATTTTTGATGTCGACCAGATGATCGCCGTGTACGGCAACGCACCGCCGCAGTGGTTGCAGAGCTCGTTCCTGATGCTCAAGCCGGTGCAAAATCTCGTGGAAAAGTATTTCAGTTTCTATGAGAACATGGACAACGAGAAATGGCTGGAAGATTTCTTCGCCATGGAAACGTGGCTGAACGACAACATCCCGGTGGCCGGGGAGATCTTCCGCGAATTCGTGAAGTACATGTTCCAGCAGAACCGGCTGATCAAGGGGCAGCTTGAGGTGGGCACCGAGCGCGTGGATCTGAAGAAGGTCACCTGCCCGATTCTGAATCTCATCGCGCAGAATGACCACCTCGTCCCGCCGAACCAAAGCTTGACTTTTAATGACGCCGTCGGCTCGACGGATCGAAAGACCATCACCTTCCCCGCCGGACACATTGGCATGGCCGTCGGCAGCAAGGCCCACCGCGAGTTGTGGCCCAAGGTGTGCGACTGGCTAGAGGAACGATCGGACCGGCTTTGAGCCCAGCGCCGGCCGGAAGAAAGGGGCCCTGACGATGAACCTGAACGATCGCATGAACGGCGGTCATCTGCCGGCAACGCCACCGGATGACGCCTGGCACGACGTGCGTCTCGATCTGTCGGAGAAGGTGGCCGTCGTCACGGGCGGCGCCCGCGGCATCGGCGGTGCGACATGCCTTGAATTGGCCCGGGAGGGCGTTAAGGCGGTCGCCGTCGTCGATATGACGCCGGAACTCCCGCAGATCACCGATGACATCAACAAGCGGCTCGGACGCCGCGTGCTGATTCCGTTTCGTGGAGATGCGACCGACGGCGAGTTCCGCCGCGGCGTCTTTGCGGCCATGCGCGAGCAGTTCGGCCCCGTATCGATCTGCGTGCCGGCGGCGGGCATCACGCGCGACCGGCTCGCGGTGAAGATCAACAAGGACACCGGGCGGGCGGAGCTTTACTCGGAGGAGGACTTCCGACGCGTGATCGAGGTCGATCTGACCGCGCCGATCTACTGGGCGATGCAGACGATCGCGAGCGTGGCCGAGGATCGCCATCGACGCGGCATGAAGCGCTGGGAGCCGTCGGAGCCGATCGAGGGCTGCGTCATTTTCATCGGCTCCGTCTCGTCGGCGGGCAATAAGGGCCAAGTGTCGTACGCAACGGCCAAGGCGGGCTTGGAAGGTGCGCAGGCGACGCTGGCGGCCGAAGCCACTTATCACGGGGTTCGCTCGGCGATCATCCACCCCGGCTATACGGACACCGGCATGGTGTCGGCGCTCGGGAACGAGTTCATTCGCGAGAACATCCTGCCGCAGACTCAACTGCGGCGGCTCATCTCACCGAAGGAAATCGCGCACGCGATCGTCTTCATGATTCGCAATTCGGCGGTCAGCGGTCAGCTCTGGGTCGACGCCGGGTGGCACCCGATGCTGTCCTAGGTCGCAGCGGTCGCTAGCGTTTTTCCACACGGCCATCTTTGATCACTACGATCGGATTTTTCAGCGGCTGTACGTCGGTCAGTGGGTTTCCTTTGACCGCGACCAGGTCGGCGCGCGCGCCGACGGCGATTCGCCCCAGATCGGTCTCGCGGCCGAGTACCTTCGCGGCCGTCGCCGTCGCTGCACGCAGCGCGTCGGCGGGCGACATTCCGCAGGCCACCAGCAACTCCAACTCGCGGACGTTTTCGCCGTGCGGAAATACCCCGACATCGCTGCCATTGGCGATGACGACGCCGGCCTTCAGCGCACGGGCAAACGTCTGCTTGGTCCGTTTCAGTCGCTCCGGTTCCGGTGTTCCCGGTTTCCAGCCGGCGTAAATTTCATAGGCCTCGGCCGCAGCGAGCGTCGGGCAGAGGGCGACGCCGTGCTGCTTCATCAGTGCGAGGACCTCGTCCGATGCCTCGTAGCCGTGTTCGATCGTCTTCACGCCGGCCAGCACGGCGCGGCGGATGCCCTCGCTCGTTGTTGCGTGCGCGGCGACGGACAGGCCGGCGCCGGTTGCCTCGGCGACAATCGCGTTCATCTCCTCCTGCGAGAACGTGGGAGTGGTTGGGGCGCCCGGCCGGCGGTGGTAGTCGGCGTAGAACTTGATCCAATCGGCGCCGCCGGCGATCTGGCGTCGGACGACCTGGCGCACGCCATCGACGCCGTCGGCGACTTCGGCGCCACTCGGCATGTCCCAGCGCGGGTCGTATCCCTGCGGCGCGTAGCACCCGGTGGCGACGATGGCGCGTGTTGACGCAAAGACGCGTGGACCGGGAATGATTCCGGCGGCGATGGCGTCACGAATGCCGACGTCGGCGTAGCCCGCTCCTTCGGTGCCGAGGTCGCGCAGCGTGGTGAAGCCGGCATCAAGCGTGGCCCGCGCGGCGGCGACGGCCCGGGCAGTGCGCAGTGCGACGTTTTCTTTCAAGACCTGGTCATCCCACACGGCTTCGTTGTATGGATGGAGCAGGAGATGGGAGTGCAAATCGATCAGACCCGGGACGAGCGTGAGACCGGTCAGATCGACTCGCTGTATCTCGGTCGGAAGCGGCTCGGCGTTTGCCGCAATACGAGTGATTCGTCCTTCATCGAGCAGGACCTGCTGGCCGGTAAGCAACTTCGTGCCGCTGGGGTCGAGAACGTCGGCGCCAACGAGCAGCAGCGGCGGTCTTGGCCAGTCGGCGGCGATGCCGGTCGAAGCCAGCAGAATCAAGATTGCAAACGCTCGGACGGCTGTCGTCATGTTCGTACTCCCGGAGTTGGGGCGTACAATACGAGAATGAGAATGTCGCGTCTTGTACTTCTTTCCGCGGTTGTTGGTAGCTCAATCGGGGGTGTCGCGAACGCGGGCAATGACGTGCCCGCGCCGGGACTGCTGATCATCTCAATTGACGGGATGCGCGGCGACTACTATGCGAACGCTGACAAATATGGATTGAAGATCCCCATCCTCCGCTCTCTGATGGCCCGTGGCAGCCACGCCGACGGTGTGCTGGGGGTCTTTCCGACGGTGACGTATCCGTCGCATACGACACTGATCACTGGGTGTCCGGTCGGACGGCACGGCATTCTCGCCAATGGCGTATTTGATCCGCCGTCGGGCCCGTCGACCGGTCGGTGGTATTGGGATTACTCGAGCATCAAGGTTCCAACGATTCTGGATGCGGCGAAGCAGGTCGGGTGGTCGACCGCGGCGGTGGGTTGGCCGGTGACGGCCGGTGCGCCGGCCGATTATCTGTTTCCGGAAGTGTGGGTGCCGGAGAAGTTTGACGATCGACTGATTGCAATGTCCGCAGCCAGCAAACCGCGCGACCTGCTGGCGGCGGTGCTCACCAAGTTTGACCTCGGCCCAAGCGTCGGCAACGACGAGATTCTGACGCGCGTGGCGCGCTACATCGTCGAAACCTACAAACCGCGGCTAATGCTACTGCATTTGGTTGACGCCGATCATGAACAGCACGGCCACGGGCCGGGGAGTCCCGAGTGCATCGCAGCGCTGGAGAAGATTGACACTTGCATCGGCGAGCTGCTCGAAAGCTATCGCAAGGCCGGCATGCTCGATCGGACGCTGGCTGCGATCGTATCGGATCACGGCTTTCTGGCGATCCACAAGCAGTTCAACGTCAACGTCGTGCTGAGAAAGGCGGGCCTGATTCGATTTGCATCGGAGGACGACAAGCGGGCCAGCGAATGGGACGCCGCGGGGTGGACGTCGGGCGGGTCGTGTGCGATCGTTCTGAAGAATCCGGACGACAAGGCCGTGCAAGAAAAAATCCGGGCCGCGCTCGCGCCCTACGCGACCGGGACCGGCGGTCCGATTCGGCGCATTCTCGAACGGGGTGAAATCGCAAAGCTCGGCTCGAATCCGCAGGCGTTCATCATGCTTGATCCGGCGGACGGTTTTACGTTTGGCTCGCGGCTCGCGGGCGAGCCGGTCGCTGACTTCGGGAAGGCGGGTACGACGCACGGAATGCACGGCCAACTGCCGGATCGGCCCGGGTTGGAAGCGGCGTTGATCGTGGCCGGACCGGGGGTCCGACCGGGCGTTACGCTGCGGCAGGCGCGGATGATCGACATCGCACCGACGCTGGCCGCGGCGATGGGCCTGTCGATGCCGGGGGCTGAGGGACGGCCGATCGTCGAGCTTGTCGCGCCGGTGACCACATCCCAGGCGGCGGCGCGAGCGGAGTAAGCAAGACGGCCCGGCCGTGAACTCGTCGCGGCCGGGCCATCACGAGTCGCGTCGGCGACCCGGCCCGCTGTTGATCCGTCGTCCTACAGCAAGCAGTTCAAAAAGATTGGGATGTCGGCGGGCGTATTCGCGCAGTCGCCGTTCATGTCGGCGCAAGCATTGTAAGGGCCTGCGATCAAGCTCTCGATGAAGAGCTGAATGTCCTGGCCCTCGCAGCCGCCGTTCGAGTTGAGGTCGCCCAGTGCGGTGCAGCCAAGCGGCGGGCGGACGAGCACGATCGCGGCGGTGCTGGAGTAGACCAGCACAAAGGTTACATTGTTGCACGGCGTTGGCGCTGGCGGAACGATCGTGTCGAACGTGCCGATGCGGCCGGCGGTGGCGTTGATGGCGATGAACTGCTCGCCGACGTGCGGGATGTAGCCGTTCTTGAGCTTCACGCGCATCGTGCCGTTAAAGGTCGCCGTGCCGCTGACGTTGACGCGATCGTTGTTCGATCCGCCTGGTGAACCGCCGATTTCCATGTCCATGATGCCGGTGTCGGTGGTATTCATGAGCAGGTCGCCCTGAACGGTGATCAGGCCTCCCAACGCCCCACCGGTGTGTGGATCGAGCACGCCGGAGACCGTCAAGTCTGACACGAGCAGCCCGTCTCCCTTCAGCGTGGCTCCATTTTGAACGCCGATCCCGTTCGCGCATTCAATCCGACCGCTGTTGATCGTCGTGAGCCCGCCGAATACCGCGCCGTTTGAATCGAGAATCGTGACGATGCTGCCGCCGACGTTCAGCGTTCCGAGATAAAAGAACCCGCTCGTCGTGTTGCTTCCGATCGAGAGCGTGCCAGTGGCGGTGATCGACGAGGCGGGGTCGCCGGTGATGTCGGCCTGGCAGGTGCCGGAGCCGACGTAGCCGCCCGTGGCGCCGAAGTGAATCTTCGTGCCGACGACGTTTGCGCCGGTGTTGTTGATGAACCCGTTCATCGTGATGCCGGCCGCGGTGGTTGGAACGATGCTGCCGGGGCCGACCGTGACATCGGCATTGACGGTGCCGAAGCCAGTTATGGTCGAACCGGTTTCCATGTTAACGGGCAGCGCTCCCGTGAAGGTGCCGCCGCCGAGGTTGATCGTGCCGGTACCTCCGTCGGGGTCGCCGAGGAAGGTGTCGCCGTCGACGCTGGTCGTTCCGCCGGTGTTAATGTTGATCGTGGCAGTACCAGCGGCGATTCCTCCGGATATGTTTCGACCGACGAGCAAATCACCGGCGACTTGCAGCCGGGCATTGAGCAGGACGGCGGTCTGGACCGTGACCGAGCTGTTTGAGGCCGATCCGTTCGCGATGACGAGGTCGCCGGCGAAGTCGGCCACGCCGCCGTTCGAGATCGTCATGTTGACGTCTCCACCGGCGCCGATTCGCGACTGACCCGTTCCCAGCACGTCTAGGAGCGACACGCCGAAAGGCGGAGTCGCCAGTGCGCCGGAAATCAGGATCGTGGGAGATGACGAGGCACTTGCGCCGGCGATGAATTGATCCCCGACTTCGACATGTCCGCGGCCGGTGATGTTCATGTTTGCGTCGCCGCTGTTTCCGATCGTCAAATCGGACGTGGCGCCGGCAACGACGAAATCGGCGTCAGAATCGTTGACGTTAAGCGTGCCAATGCTCCCAGCGGCGTCGCCGACCACAGCGCTGGCGTTTGACGTAAACGTGCCCGTCGTCAGCGTCATGGTTGCATTATCGAGATTGAGATCGCCGACGGTAAGCCCGGTCGATGCGGCGTGGGGCGACGACATGGTGAGCGTTACCGTCCCGAGCCGGTAGGTATGCGTGCGCGACGCCGTTACCGTTGCGCCGAACGTCACCGAATACGCGGCGTTGAGATTGAAGGTCAGATCGTCGGCCCCACCGGGGATCGCGTTGGGCGTCCAATTCGTGTTGGTGCCGGCAGCCCCGCCGGCGGCGTTGTTCCAGGAGAGCGGCGCGGCGCGAGTGGGTACCGCCCACGACAGCACCGCGGCGACCATGAGTGCCAGGACCAACGCCCACGACTTACTCGCGAGGAATTGGACGGAAGACATTGGGTAGCTCCTCCCTTTCAAGAAATGGGCCGATCGCAGCGCGAGGAAGCGAGACGGCCGATTGTGCGATATCACCTACTCTAATTGGTCCGGCGGTCGGCAATCTGCCGCGAAATAGACAATTTTTCTCCCCCAATTGGGAGGTATCCGTAAGATATGTTGTATCATGGAGATATGGCCGCGCATGGCGGGCCGCGCGGTCGGTTGGACGGACGACGCATGCATCAGCACGACCCGGCGAGTTTGACGCTGACGAACACGCTGCTGCTCGAGCGGCTGAAGAACCCGGCGAATCACGATGTCTGGCGGCAGTACGTCGACCGGTATCGGCCGCTGGTGCTGGCATATTCGGTTCGGCTGGGGCTGAAGGCGGCCGATGCGGAAGACGTCGCGCAACAGGTGCTGGCCGAATTCTCCCAGGCATATCGGGCAGGGAAGTACGACCGGGAGCGCGGGCGGCTGCGGGAATGGCTGTTCGGGATCGCGCGGAACCAGGTCGCGAACCACCGGCGGCGAGCGGCGCGGGGGGCGGCGGCGTTTGGAGGGACCGATCTTTTTGACCAGGTGCCCGACGACGAGAAGCTTTCGGCGCTGTGGGACGATGAGTGGCGCAGCGCGGTGATGCGGGAGTGTCTCGGGGCGGTGCGGGCCGAAGTCGAGCCCAAAACGTTTGAGGCGTTTGAGCTGTTCGCATGCAAGGGCGTGCCGGCGACGACGGTGGCAGCGCAGCTTGGCATGACGCAGAACGCGGTGTTCGGGGCGAAGCGGCGGGTGCTGCGGCGGGCGCGGGAGTTGCTGGCGCAGATGGAAGATAACTGGTAGGTCGGGCGAAATTGGGGAGACGCGCGGCAGAAACGAGTGCGCGGAGGCCAATGTGAGGGTGGCCGCGGCGGGAAGCGGCTGCGCGGCTCGAGTCGGGAGTCGAGGGTGATCACGGCCTGTCCGAATGAGGAGCAACTGGAGCTGTACTTTGCGGGCCTCGCCGAGGACGAGTCGGCGGTGGAGGTCGATGCGCACGTGTCGAGTTGCCCGCAGTGCCGATCGTGGGTTGAGGAAGCGCGGCAGGACGAGGCGCTGCTTGGGCGCGTGCAGCGAGCGGTCGGCGAGGGGCGGGCCGCGCCGGCCGGCATCGACGAGGTCGGCGGGGTGTCCGGGTTTCGGATCATCCGGCCGATCGGGGCGGGGGGGATGGGGCGGATCTACGAGGCCGAACAGCTCGAACCGCGGCGGAAGGTCGCGATCAAGATCGTTCGCGACGGGCCGCTGGCGGACGGGTCGCGGCTGAAATTCTTCGAGCGCGAGATCGAGGCATTGGCGCGGCTGAAGCATGCGTCGATTGCGGCGATCTATGCGTCGGGCGTGACGCCGGACCTTTCACCGTTTTTCGCGATGGAGCTTGTCGATGGCGTTCCGCTGACGGCGTTTGCGCGCGACAAGGGCCTTTCGCTCACGGCGAAGCTCGAACTCTTCTGCCGCGTGTGCGATGCGGTGACGGCTGCGCACCAGCGCGGGGTGATTCATCGCGATTTGAAACCGTCGAACATCCTCGTCGAGGCGGACGGAACGCCGAAGGTGCTGGACTTCGGCCTGGCGCGGATTGCTGATTCGGCGAGCGGGCCGGTGACGCTGGACGCGGACGCGGGGCGAATTCGCGGGACGCTGCCCTACATGAGCCCGGAGCAGGCGCAGGGCGCGGTCGAGGAGATCGACACCCGAGCCGATGTCTATTCGCTCGGCGTCGTGCTGTATGAGCTGTTGGCCGGGCGGCTGCCGCTCGACCTCGGCGGCATGAGCTTGCCCGAGGCCGTGCGCGTGATCTGCGATCGACGGCCTGCTGCGCCGAGCAGCATCGTTCCGGCGCTTCGCGGCGATCTCGACACGATCGTACTGAAGGCGCTCGAGAAGGAGCCAGCGCGGCGCTACGAGAGCGTGGCGGCGCTGCGCGGCGATATCGCGCTGTCGCTTGAGCGGCGGCCGATCCTGGCGCGGCCGCCGAGCGTGGCTTACCTGTTGCGCAAGTTCGTTGCGCGGCATCGCGTCGCGACGGCGCTCGCGGGCGTGATCGTGCTGCTGGTGGCGGGGTTTGGGGTGGCGGCGGCGGTGCAGGCGGCGCGGCTGGCGCGGGAGCGCGACCGGGCGCTGAAGGTAAGCAAGTACGTGCAGGGGATGCTGGCGTGGTTTGACCCGACGCAGGCGCGCGGGCAGGAGGTGACGCTGCGCGAGGTGCTCGACCAGGCGTCGCGACAGGTCGAGACGGAGCTGGCGGGGCAGCCGGAGGAGGCAGCGGCGCTGCGAGCGACGATCGGGAACGGCTACTTCGCGCTGGGGGACTACGCGGCGGCGGAGAAACAACTCCGGCTGGCGGCGGAGGCGCGGTGGAACCTGCTGGGACCCGACGACGCGCTGACCGCGGAGTCGCTGAATGACCTGGGGCGGGCGCTGCGGGAACAGAAAGAATACGATCGGGCGGAGGCCGTGTTCCTGGAGGCGCTGGCGATCCGGCGACGGGTCCTCGGATCGGATGACCGGTCGGTGTCCGACACGCTGAACAACCTCGGCATGCTGCGCTACGAGCAGCAACAGTTCGATCAGGCGGAGCAGTATCTCCGCCAGGCGCTGGAGGTTCACGACCGTCGGCCGGACGGCGACCCGCTCGATCGGGCGGCGGGGCAGGCCAACTTGGGGATGTGTCTGTTCGGGCGCGGGAAGTACGACGAGGCGGAGCCGCTGCTGCGCGAGGCGCTGGAGACGCGACGGCGGCTGCGCGGGAACGACCCGCAGACGGCCCAATTCCTCGGGAACGTTGCGGGGATGATGCTCCACCAGCGCAATGACGCGGCGGGGGCGGAGCAACTGACACGCGAAGCGCTGGCGATCCGCCGGCAATACTATGGCGACGAGCATCCATCTGTGGCAGACACACTTGTAAACCTGTCGATGATCCTGCAGGCCAAGGGGGACGCGGCCGGGGCGGCGGAAGCAAAGCAGCAGGCGAAGGCGATTCGGGGGCGGATCGCGGGTGGGGAGAAGCGGCCGGAATCCGACGCGGCGAAGCGCTGACGAGCATTTGCAGCTTCGCCCGCAACCCAAGCGACGAAGCCACGGAGCGACGAAGGGGTCGGGCGAAGCGGTCTGGGGGGCCGCCACTGGCGCTCGCTGAAATACTTTCGAAAACCCGAAAGAACATGCAAGAGCCGGAAGGAGAGGGGGTGAACCGGTGGTCGGGGGCGCGTTTTGAATAAGCCCGGATAACGCGGTGAAACCCGCAACAACGCGCCAGAAACCGTCGGAACATCGAAGTGGGGGCGATTGGGACGGGAGGGCGCGGGTCGTGTTCGGCGGCGGGTGGGTGGGTCATGGCTCATTGCGTAATCTCCGGCCTTTTTTTTGACGGGATTAGACGGGATTTGATGGGACGAATCTCAGTCGGCATTGAAAACTCGCTTGCGTTATGTCGGCGCGCAGTTTCTCCGTGGCCGCCCGGGATGCCGCTTACGCGGAGTCGCCGTACGGCTCTGGTCAAGCGTTCGGTGCGGGGGAAACGCGCCCCGCGATCTTCACCCTATAGACGCGCCCAGCGTTCCATTGCGCTGGGCGCGGACGGGGGCGAACTTCGCGAGGGGTTGGTCGTCAAGGATGGCCGCGGGCGCGAAGGCCCGCGGCGAAGACAAGTTCGAGCAGGAGCAGCGACGCAGTTAATGGCTCGGGGACCACCAACTGAAATGCGAGGTCTGAACTCGCCGTTGTTCGTCGCCAATCAGGGAACAAATTGTTCTGGAACGCGTAGCTATTTGTTTCCACGCGTGAGAGCTCCCATTGAAACCCGGATGTGCCGTCGCCAAGCTGCGCGATTTCGAGCCAGTAGCCCACGTCGGCGTTCAACTCCATTGGAACACTTAGTTTCGCGTGATAGCGATACTCGTGGGGTCGGCCAACGATGCCGATCCGGCGGCCGGTATCGACCCTCTCGGGGTTTTCAAACGTCTCCTCGTAGAGGATATCGCCCGGCAGGCCGTCACCGGCCTGCTCGGCGTACAAGCGTATCTGCATGATCTCCGCGAGCGGAGCGATATTCTCGATGTGAAAGCCCCACCAGTTGACATGCGTGACCTCCGCCGCCGCCGACACCCGAAAGTCGTCAGCGGACTGCTGCCACGTGAACGGCGCAGCGGAATTCGGAAGCGCTGTGTCTGATCCGGAACCGCCGGAAGGATACGGGGCGTGATCGACAATCACCTGCGCGTTGGCCGGCGCGATGCCCGCCAACGCGAAAACGACGACAACAATTGTATTCGGTCTCATGGCTGCGCCCCTCCATCGGCAAGTGTTGTTCGGAGATCAAAACCAAGTTCGATAAACTTTGTTTTGAGCTCGTAACCAAATTGCCAAGCCTTCAGAGGATGGTAGTCAAAGTTGTGCTACCACTGATCCATTGCTTGCCTAATCGCGGCAGGGTCCAGCGCTATGCCGCCCGAGGCCCGCGCCGAACTCACGTCTGCCTCGCATTCGTCCGGAGAGTTTTCGCTTCGAACACGTCCACGTGTCGCGCGCTCGTCGCTGTGCCTCTACTTGCGTAGACCCGCAAACGCGGCCGAACTTTCGCGCAGTCCGGCACGAGAGCGCACGTGACGGACGCGTGGTGCGCGGCCGTGCTGGCCGTCCGGTTACCGCCGCGCCCAAATGCGAGAACGGGGTGCAATCTGGGTGCCATCGGCGAGCAGAATCGTGGTGGCGACTGAAGGGCGCTTTGCGTCTGCAAACGAGGATTTTGTGGATTTCGACGAGCCGATGAGGGGGAAAACCCGCAACGGACAACGTGCGTATCAAGCGAACCTGCGGAGAATTCCACGTTGCACTTCGGACTCTGACGGTACGCCTTCCTACGCTACAAATCATCTCAAAAAGCGGGCGAAATGGGGCAGAATTGACGCTGACGCCCGTCGCGGCTCGTTTACGCATTACCCCCTATTGGTGCACCGCGAGTCAACCCAGGGTGAACCGGTAGTTCACTGACGGCGGAAACCGCGGACGCCATATTGCATCTGAGTGGTGAGCAAAAAGGAGAACTCATGCGGCGTGCTTTCTTTGTTTATGGCGTGGCGTGTCACGCACTTTTCCTGGCGGTGTACGCCTGGATGGCGGCGTTTGTCGGGAACTTCGGATTTGGATTTATCCCCACGATTGACGGGCCGGCGACGGGATCGCTCGTCGGCGCGGTCGTGATCGATGCGTTGCTGGTCGCGGCGTTTGCCGTGCCGCATTCGGTGATGGCGCGGCCGGCGTTCAAGCGGTGGTGGACTCGGTTCGTGCCGGAGCCGATCGAGCGGAGCACGTACGTGCTGGTGTCGTGCCTGCTGATGGCTCTGCTGCTTTGGCAGTGGCGGCCGATGGGCGGCGTGGTGTGGGACGTAACCCACCCGGCCGGGCGGATGATTCTGCATGGGCTGTTCGCGGTGGGCTGGCTCGCGGTGCCGCTGGTGAGCGTGCTGATCGATCACTTCGATCTGTTCGGCACGCGGCAAGTCTGGCTGCATCTGCGCGGGGTGTCGTATTCGGACCGGCCGTTCCGGACGCCGGTCGTGTATCGCTTCGTGCGACATCCGCTGTACGTGGGCTGGATGCTGGCATTCTGGTCGACGCCGACGATGACGATCTCGCACCTGGTGTTCGCGGTGCTGAACACGGCGTACATGCTGATTGCGATACCGATCGAGGAGCGCGACCTGGTGAAGCGGTTCGGCGATTCGTATGTGCGGTATCGACAGCGCGTGGGCGGGCTGTTTCCGCGGCTCGGCGGGCGCGGCGAGCGGGCGGTTGCCGAGCCGGAAACGGCGTGATCGGCGCGCCGCATGATGCGGGGGGTCAGGGTCGGCCGGTGCCGAGGAGTGTTGCGGCGGTGTCACCGGCCGCGATGAGGGTACGGAGCGCATCGACTTGCGGCGCGAACAGGCCCGGCAGCAGCGGCGGCGGGGTTGTCAGCGCGAGCAACCAGCGGCGAAGGCCGCCTTGCTCGATCATTCCCTCTAGTGAATAGACGCTGACGCGGTCGACCCCGGCGAGGGCGGCTGCGGCTGTGTCGGCCAGCAGCGGCGGGGGGTCTTCGTAGCCGGGGGCGACCAGCAGGCCGGGCGTGCCGACGTTGCCGAGTGCGAGCGAGGCCCGCTCGCCGAAGAGCCGGCGGGCGTCGTCGGCGTAGCGGCCGACAAACTCGGGCGGCAGCGGGACGCCGAATAATTCGCCGAGCGTCGGGCGGTAGACGATGACCGAGACTTCGTCCCACGGGACGTCGGCGAAGGGCGTGTTGAACAGGTCCTGCAAGTCGTTGTCGCCGTCCAGCAGGTCGTCGACGATCCAGGGCAGGATGACGGCCATGACACGGACGTTGCGGCCTTGCAGGCCGGCGACGAGGTTTTGCAACTCGGCGGTCGCGGATGCAAACGCGGCGGCGTCGGCCTGTTCGACGAGCTGGGCGATGAGGGCGAGCGGATCGTTACTGTCGGCGCTGAGCGACTCGGCGAGGTCGAACGGCGGCTCGATGTCGAAGATGAGCCAGTCGATCGGCACGCCGGCCGCGGCGGCCTGATCGAGGAAGTGATGGGCGAAATCGGCGAAGGCCGCGATGTTGTTCTCGTTGAGCCAGACGCCTTCGTCGGGCATGAGCAGCCACGGCCGGACGGCGACGCCGTGGTCGGACGCGGCGCGGAGCAGCGACCAGAGCGAATCATTGAGGTCGATCGGGCGAATGGCGAGGTAGAGGTCGGCGTTGAACTCGGCGAGCGTTGGCAGCTCGGCGGCGATCTGCGGATAAGCGAGCGTCTCACTCCAGACGGCGAGATGGGCGGGCGGCTTGGCGGTGCAGGCAGCGAGCAGGCCGAAGGCGATAGTGGCCGCAAAGCGGACGGCGCTAACTACAAGGTCAAAGGTGGCCATTCGGATCTTATTTTACCCGCAGTGGCCATCGGTCGGTTTGTTGGAATTTAGCGGCGGCAGCTTTCGAGCCTCTAATCGACCTCACTCGGCAGGGTGATCCACTGAAACTCTCGGACAAAATCTTTGAAGCACGTTTCGCAGACCCAGTGCTTGCTGTCAGTTGTTACATACCCAATACTCAAGTCGTCTGAGTCTTCGGAGAATTTGTCGCCGCAAAACTCGCAGTGATCGTGCTCCCAACCCGTGCGATAGCGTTGGTATCGCTTTCGCGCCAACGCAACCCCACGAAGGTAGCGGTCTTGCCCTTGGAGTCGCCAATCGTTCATTTTCCAATTCCTAAGCGACGCAGCTACGCATACGCTGCCGTTCAACGAAAGCCGCATAATCGGCTGGCGTGTCGATGCCCGCTGACGGGCTGGTGCCGATGGCGACGGCGATCTTGTGGCCGTGGTAGAGCCAGCGGAGTTGTTCGAGGCGTTCGGTTTGCTCCAACTCCGTCGGTTTCAGTGTTGCCAGTTCGAGCAGCGACTTGCGGCGGAAGCCGTAGAGGCCGAGGTGGAGCAGGTAGTTGGCGATCGGCAACTCGCCGAGCTTGCCGGCGCTGGCGAGGTCGCGCGGGAAGGGGATGAGGGCACGCGAGAAATAGAGCGCGCGGCCGTGCGCGTCGAGGACGACCTTGACGCAGTTGGGGTCTTGCGGCGAGCCGGGGCCGGCCGTCGGGGTGTCGGCGGGGAACTGGCAGGCGACGGTGCCGATCGGGCAGTCGGGCTGTTCGCGGAGGAGAGCGACCAGCTTGTCAATGTTGCCGGGGTCCATTTCGGGTTCGTCGCCCTGGACGTTAAGGACGATGTCGGCGTCGAGGCCGGCGGCGACTTCGGCGATGCGGTCGGTGCCGCTCTGGTGGTCGGGGCGGGTCATGACCGGCCGGCCGCCGAAGGAGCGGACGGCGTCGGCGATGCGGATGTCGTCGGTGGCGACGAGGACTTCGGAGACGAGCCGGGCCTTCTGGGCCTGTTCGACCACGTGCTGGATCAGGTACTTGCCGGTCTGCTTGAGGAGAGGCTTTCCGGGCAGGCGGACGGCGGCGAATCGGGCGGGGATGACGGCGACGACGTTCACGGCGGGTCTCCGGGTCAGGCGGCGAGGTTAGAAGCGGCGCGGGCGGGCTGTCAATTGGCGGGACTGTCTATTCGGGGCTGCACGCGGTTTGCCGGGATGCACTATAATGTGCCCCGCGGGTGGCGCGCCCCGTGTTCGGATTAGCAAGGAGCAATACGATGAGTGCGGCGACAATGCGGCGGATGGTGGCGGGCGTGGTGATTGCGGGCCTGGCGGCGGTGGCGCTGGCGAAGGATCCCAAGCCAATGTCCAAGGCGAAGGCGGCCGGCGAGAAGAAGAGCGACGACGCGGCCAAGGCGGAGAGCGTGCTGGACTTCAAGGCAAAGGACATCGATGGGAACGATGTCGCGCTCTCGAAGTACAAGGGCAGCGTGCTGCTGATCGTGAACACGGCGTCGAAGTGCGGCTACACGCCGCAGTACAAGAGTCTCGAGGCGCTCTACGGCAAGTACCACGAGCAGGGGTTGGTCGTGCTGGGGTTCCCGTGCAACGACTTCGGCAGCCAGGAGCCGGGCAGCGAGGCGGAGATCAAGAAATTCTGCACCGACAAGTTCGCGGTGACCTTTCCGATGTTTTCGAAGGTCAAGGTGAAGGGGAAAGACGCCTGCGACTTGTACAAGTTTCTGACGAGCAAAGAGACCGATCCGAAGTTTGCCGGGCCGATCGAGTGGAACTTCACGAAGTTCCTCGTTGATCGCGACGGGAACATCGTCGGGCGGTTCAAGCCGTCGGACGAGCCGCTGAAGAACAAGAAGCTGATCGAGGCGCTGGAGAAGTCGCTGGCGGCCAAGCCGGCGGATGCGAAGAAGGGCTGAGCAAATCCCACCGGAGAGTCGAGCGAGGCCGGCCGGGCACCGATAAACTGCGTATGAGAATCCGCGAACTTCTGAGCACGGGGCGGCCGAGCTTTTCGTTTGAGTTCTTCCCGCCGAAGACGGACGAAGGGCTGGAGGGGTTGCGCAAGACGGTGCAGTCGTTGCGCGACCTGCAGCCGACGTACGTGTCGGTGACGTATGGGGCGGGCGGCAGCACGCGCGACCGGACGGTCGAGCTGGTCGCGGAGATTCAGCGTGAGAATCCGTTCCAGGCGATGGCGCACCTGACGTGCGTGGGATCGTCGCGCAGCGACCTGACGGCGGTGCTGGATCGGCTGGCGGCGGCGGGGGTCGAGAACGTGCTGGCGCTGCGGGGCGATCCACCGAAAGGGACGACGCAGTTCGAGCCGGCGCCCGACGGCTTTCGCTATGCGAACGAGCTGGCGGAGTTCGTGAAGTCGAAGTATCGGTTTTGCCTCGGCGGGGCGTGCTATCCCGAGGTGCACCCGGAGTGCACGAACGGCGACGGGCGGCGCGACGCGGCGCGCGACATGGCGAACCTGCGGAAGAAGATCGACGCGGGGGTCGAGTTTCTCGTCACGCAGCTTTTCTTCGACAACCAGCAGTATTTTGATTTCGTGTCGCGGGCGCGGGCGGCCGGGATCGGCGTGCCGATCATCCCGGGCATCATGCCGATCACGAACGTGGAGCAGGTGAAGCGATTCACAAATATGTGCGGGGCGACGATCCCGCGGTCGTTGCTGGACGAGCTGGAGCGGGTGAAGGAGAGCGAGGACGCGGTGCTGAGTCTCGGCGTGGCGTACGCGACGGCGCAGTGCCTCGACCTGGTGCAGAAAGGCGCGCCGGGGATTCACTTCTATACGCTGAACAAGTCGGCGGCGACGCGGACGATCTTGACGGCGATTCGGACGATCTGGCCGCCAGCCCGCGAGCCGGCCGGCCAGGCGAAGCGAGCGTGACATGGCGGGCGGTCGGGAATATTCCCATTATCAGAAGAAGCTGATCGAGCGGTATTTCGACAACAAAGATTCGATCATGCTGACGAAGCTGCAGGAGCTGGCAAGCGAGTTGTTCCTGGCCGAGACGGACAAGAAGCGCGAGAAGCTGTGGGAGCGGGTCGACAAGGCGATGAAGCAGCTCAAGGTAAAGGAGACGATCGCGGCGCACATCCTGGAGAAGCGCGATCCGACCGTGTTGGCGCGGAATGTCGAGGATTGGTTGAAGGGCACGCCGAAGTAGCTGCGCGCGGGCGCACCCGCCTACGGTTCCGACCACGAATAGATCAACTTATTGAAGCAGTCGGCTTGCGAGAGCGGCTCGCCGTGGTGGTCCATGAAGACGATGTTGCTTCCGGCGCGGTGCCGCCGGGAGTCGGTGACGGGCTCGCCGTATTGGGGCGGGATTGCGGCAAGGGTGTTCATGCGGAGCGGGGCGGCGGCGTTGGCCACGCGGCCTTTGAGCGGCGGGGCGTCGTTGAGCACGGTGTTGTGGCCGCGGGCGTTGACCCAGGTGCAGTCGGCGTACATCAGGGTGCGGGCGGGCTGGCGGTAGGCGTTGGCCTTGGGGTTGAAGATGACGGCCTCTTCCTGCGTGGTGGGCGGGATGCCGGTCATATTGTTGATGCCGAAGCCGACGCGAACGACGGTGGTGGGCGGCAAGCCGTAGAAGTCGCCGATGCCGAGCGCGTTGGGGTCGCTGCCGGAAGAGTCGCCGATGGGGTAGTCGCGGACGGGGTCGGAGTCGTCGGGGCAGGTGAGGATCTGCACGGGGCGGGCATCGGTCTGGAGAATGGTCCGCTGGGGCAGGAAGGCATTGAAGACATTTCCGCCGCCGGTGGCCGCGCCGGACGTTCGCGTGGGGTACCAATCGTCGTTGGCGTCGAGGTAGAACTGGGTCATCTGGGCCTGGGTGCGGAGATTGGAGAGGCAGACGACATTTCGCGACGTGGCCCGCGCCGCGGCGAGCGACGGCATCAGGATGGCGATGAGGACGGCGATGATCGAGACGACGACGAGCAGCTCGATGAGCGTGAAGGCGGGGCGGTGCGCGGCGGTGGGCGCGCGGTTCGCAGTCATTCGATGTACCCCAGGGCGCGGAGCCGCTTGCGGACGATGTCGAGTTCGCGGGCGGTGAGGCCGGAGGGCTGCTGCGAGTCGTCGAGCTTGCCTCCCGAGGCGACGTCGCGAAGGACGTAGATGACGAACTCCGTGACGCTGCGAAAGCCGGTGTTCTCGATGAGGGCTTCGAGGTTCTTGAAGAGTTCGCGGGGCAGCTTGAGAGTGACGGTTCGATCGGCGGGCGGCTTCTTGGGTTTGGGCATGTCAGACTCCTGAGACTCTTATAGGAGTGTATCGGCACTCTTATAAGAGTCAACAGAGCTGTGACGCGCCGTCGTGGTGCTAAATAACTGCCTGTGCAATGTTTAGGGAATTGCTACGAGAACAGGGGATTCGGCTTCTCGGGGTCGATGCCGAGTTCGGTGATGGCGGCTTGGACGCGCTCGGCGTCGAACTCGCCGCGGCGGCTGAGTTCGTGCAGGGCCGTGAGGGCGACGAACTCGCCGCTGATCTCGAAGAACTGGCGCAGGCCATCGCGCGTGTCGCTGCGACCGAAACCGTCGGTGCCGAGGACGCGGAGGCCGGCCGGAACCCAGCGGGCGATCTGGTTGGGGACGAGCTTGATGTAGTCGGAGGCGGCGATGACCGGCCACGGCTCCGCTTCGAGGGCCTGGGTGACGTAGGGCTTGCGCGGCTCTTCGGCCGGGTGCATCAGGTTCCAGCGTTCGGCGAGGATGCCGTCGCGGTGGAGCTGCTTGTAGCTCGTGGCGCTCCAGACGTCGGCGGCGACGCCGAACTTGTCGGCGAGGATCTGCTGGCCGCGCAGGACTTCGCGGAGGATCGTGCCGCTGCCGAACAGGTGGACCCGCGGCTTGCCCTCGGGTTCGACGGCGGGGCGGAACTTGTAGAGGCCGCGAAGAATGCCGTCTCGCGAACCCTCCACCATCGGCGGCTGCTCGTAATTCTCGTTGTAGAGCGCGATGTAGTAGAAGATCGACTCGTCGTTCTGATACATCCGGCGGATGCCGTCCTGGATGATGACGGCCAGCTCGCAGGCGAACGCGGGGTCGTAGGTGACGCAATTTGGCACGGTCGCGGCGAGGAGCTGGCTATGGCCGTCCTGATGCTGGAGGCCCTCGCCGTTCAGCGTCGTGCGGCCGGCGGTCGCGCCGAGCAGGAAGCCCTTGGTGCGCATGTCGGCGGCGGCCCAGATCGAATCGCCGATGCGCTGGAAGCCGAACATGGAGTAGAAGACGAAGAACGGGATGCACGGGACATCATGCGTTGCGTAGCTGGTGCCCGCCGCGGTGAATGAGGCCATGGAGCCGGCCTCGGTGATGCCTTCCTCGAGAATCTGGCCGTCCTTTGCTTCGCGGTAGTACAGCAGGGTGTTCGAATCGACGGGGTCGTAGAGCTGGCCGCGGCAGGAGTAGATGCCGTACTGGCGGAAGAGCGACTCCATGCCGAAGGTGCGGGCCTCGTCCGGGACGATCGGAACGACGAGCTTGCCGAGCTTGGGGTCTTTCAGCAGCTTGGCGAGCATGCGGACGAAGGCCATCGTCGTCGAAGCTTCGCGATCGCCCGAGCCGGCGGCGAATTCTTCGAAGACGTTGGCCGGCGGCGGGAGATTGACGACGCCCGCGGCGCGACGCGGGACGAAGCCGCCGAGTGCGCGGCGCCGCTCCATCAGGTATTCGAGTTCGGGGCTGCCGGGGTCGGGGCGGAAGAAGGGCATGCTGGCGATCTGGCGATCGGAGATGGGGATGTTGAAGCGATCGCGGAAGTCCTTCAGCTCCTTGTCGTTCAGCTTCTTCTGCTGGTGGCTGACGTTGCGACCTTCGCCGGCTTCGCCCATGCCGTAGCCCTTGACCGTCTTAGCGAGGATGACGGTCGGGCGGCCCTTTGTCTCGGTGGCGGCCTTGTAAGCGGCGTAGACCTTTACCGGGTCGTGGCCGCCGCGCTTGAGCTTGATGAGCTGCTCGTCGCTCAGGTGCTCGACCAATGCGGCGAGGCGCGGGTCGGTGTTGAAGAAGTCCTGGCGGACATAGCCGCCCGACTCGACCGTGTACTTCTGGTACTGGCCGTCGAGGACTTCGCCCATGCGCTGGACGAGCAGGCCGTCGCGGTCGGCGGCGAGCAGATCGTCCCACTCGCTGCCCCAGACAACCTTGATGCAGTTCCAGCCGGCGCCGCGGAAGGCGGCTTCGAGTTCCTGGATGATCTTGCCGTTGCCGCGGACCGGGCCGTCGAGGCGTTGCAGATTGCAGTTAACAATCCAGGTGAGATTGTCGAGCCGCTCGCGCGAGGCGAGGGTGATCGCGCCGAGGGCTTCGGGCTCGTCCATTTCGCCGTCGCCGAGGTAGGCCCAGACGCGGCAGTCGGCCGTGTTGGCGAGTCCGCGATGAGCAAGGTAGCGATTGAAGCGGGCCTGGTAGATCGACGTGAGCGGGGCGAGGCCCATCGAGACGGTCGGGAAGCCCCAGAACTCGGGCATCAGCCAGGGGTGCGGATAGGACGACAGTCCGCCGCCGGGGGCGAGTTCGCGGCGGAAGTTTTTCAGATGTTCGACGCTGAGCCGGCCTTCGAGGAAGGCGCGGGCGTAGATGCCGGGCGAGGCATGGCCCTGGAAGAAGATCTGGTCGCCGTTGAACTCCTCGGTCTTGGCGCGGAAGAAATGGTTGAAGCCGATTTCGAAGAGCGTGGCGACGGAGGCGTAGGTCGAGATGTGGCCGCCGATGCCGGGAAACTGCTTGTTGGCGCGGACGACCATCGCCATGGCGTTCCAGCGGATGATGCTCTTGATGCGGCGTTCGAGTTCGCGGTTTCCGGGGAACTCCGGCTGTTGCTCGACGGAAATCGTATTGATGTACGGTGTGTTCGCGGCGAACGGCAGGGCGACGCCGAGCTTCTGGGCGTGGCAGACGATGCGGGCCAGCAGCGAGCGGGTCTGCTTCGCACCGCCGCGCAGGTGCAGTTCGTCGAGCGATTCGAGCCAGTCGTTCAGCTCGGCGCGTTCGTCCTCGGTCTCAACGATTTCGACGGCGGGCGGGGCCGGCTCTTCAAACGTCGGAACTTCAGTGGTGGGTTCGCCGGGTGTGATCATTGATTCGAGTACTTCCTGTCCTTCCTGAACAAGGTTTTCATTCGAGTTGTGTCCGTTGCCGCCAGAGTCAGCGTCGTCGGGGATCATCTCAGCGGCATCGGTCGAAAAACGGGTCATCGTCGCATCCTGTGTGTGTATCCAGCCGATGGCGAATCATCCGGGCAGGATACCTGCGTCGGAGTCGGCGATATAGCCGAGAGGCCTTTCGGACGAGCGTTCGGCGTATGGAAGGCATTGTATCGGATTGCGACAGAATCACAAGTGAAACGTTTTACTACGGCCAAATCCGATGGACGCGAGTCCGCCGCGATTCGAATTCGGACGGTCCGAATTCCGAAACCTTCGGCCCCTCGATTGTTATGATTCTGCGGGCCGGAGGGCGTCGCGCGGCGATGCGCGAGAACTTCCGGGGCTTGGAGGCGTCCAACACAGATGGAAGCCGCGGCGATACCCGCTGTCGGGATGAGTCCGCCGGTCGAAGAGGCCGCGGTCGTGGCGCGCTGTCGCGGCGGCGACCGCGCGGCGCTGGGCGAGCTGGTATCGCTCTACCAGGACCGCGTGTACGGTCTGTGCGTGCGGCTTTGCGGCGACCGCGATGCGGCGGCCGACCTGGCCCAGGAGACATTTGTGCGGGCGGTCGGTTCGATTGATCGGTTCGACGAGCGGGCGAAGTTTTTCACCTGGCTCTATCGAATTGCCGTGAACCTCTCGATCGATCGGCGACGTCAGCGCGTGCGGCATCCGAAGCTGTCGCTCGAAGCGGGCGACGGCGATGGGGCACGCGGCGGAAGCATCGGCGAGCGGCTGGCCGGCGGCGACGCGCGGCCGGACGAGCGGGCGTCGCGGGCCGAGCAGCATCGGCTGGTGGCCGCGGCCGTGGAGGAACTGGAGGATGAATTTCGCACCGTCGTGGTGCTGCGCGACATCGACGGGCTTGACTATGCGGAGATCGCCGAGGTGTTGTCGGTGCCGGTGGGGACGGTGAAGTCGCGGCTGTTTCGTGCACGCATGATGTTGAAAGAGAAATTGAAATTCCTGATCGAGGCGGACGGATGAAACCGTCGCCGGAACAACTCGAGCAGCTCAGCGCCTATCTCGACGGCGAGTTGCCGCCGCCGGAGCAGGCGATGGTCGAGCGGCAGCTGGCCGGCGACGCGGAGCTGCGGCGCGAGCTGGAGTCGATGCGGCGGGCGGTCGTTGCGGTGCGGGCGCTGCCGCGCGAGCGGGCGCCGGCCGGGCTGGCGGCGGGCGTTGCGTCGCGGATGGGGCAACCGGATCATCGCCAGCGCGTTGCGGCGGCGGCGGCTGCGCCGATGCCCAGGCCGCATTGGAGTCAGCGCGTTGTTACGATTCGGCGCTACGCCGTGGCGGCAGTGATCCTCCTGGCGGCAGGGGTGGGATCGTGGGCGTTTCTCGGGCGCGGGACGGCGGTACATGCGCCGGCGCGCAATGAGAACGAACTGAGTTTGCACAAGGAGGTTGTGACGGGATCGGGAGCTTCGCCAGATGCGCGCTGGGGAGCCGAAAGCAAGTTGAAGTTTGACGTGGCGTTAACGGAGCCAGCACCCGCGCTGCCCGCAACTGAAACGATGTCTCTCGCGCGAAAGGATGAAAAGGAAGACTTGCGCGTGGCGCAGATTGCGGGCGCGCGGCTTGAACAGGATCGATTAGCCGTGGCCGTGCCGGCGGGAAGTCGTGCAGACGATCGTCCGCGAATCATGACTAGGAAGAGTGAAGGCGACACGCAAGCAACCAGCCCGGTTGGAGTCGAACGGTTGCAGGTGACTTCGGGCCCAACGGCGCACCATGTCGTAACAAGCGCGAATACCTTGCATGCGATTGGCGAAGCTCGCAGTCCGCAAACGCCGGTGATAGTGCAGCCACTCGGCTGGGAAACAAGCGAGCGAATCGTCTGGCTGTTCGTCGATGGCGAATCAGCAGAGAGCATCAACTCCGTTCTTCAAGAAGCGCGGTCGGAGGCGTCCACGAGCAATAGTGATCGCTCGACCCTGCACGGGTTCGTGACGGAAATCGAAAACACGGGCATTCCGAAGGATTCCAATGAACCCGATGCGGTCCAGTATTTTGACGACGTTAAGGTTCCGTCGGAGTCGTCATACGCACATCGCCGCGACGACTTGCTGTACGAACAAGTTTACGAGGTACACGGCGAACGCAATTGGGTGAAACGTATCGTCCGAATAATTTCGTCAAACGCGAACGAATCTCAACTCGGCGAGTTTGACACCAAAGATTGGCATTGGCGCGCGAGCCTCGCCGATGGCGTATCGATCGGCGAGGGTCTACATCAATCGAGGGATGATTACCCACTCGTGCGCCGGAAGATCACGGGCACTGCCATCGAATCGGCGTACACGGCAGCGACGCAACGCGCTTCGCCGTGGATAACAGTGATTGTACGAGTGCTTGTGTTCAAAGAGCCGGCCCCAACTGCCACGCGGAGTTCGTCCGATGCCCCCTGACGGCGAAACGCCGCGCGATCGGAAGAAAAAGGTTCGCGTCGATATGCGGCGGAACCGGGGGAAGATTGCGCGGGACAAGGGGGCGTGGACGCGCGGGTTTCGCGGTGAGCACGTCAGCTCTGACGACGCCGCGACGCGCGAGTCGGCGACCGGCAAGGGACACCTGTCGCGGAAGCGGACGATTCTCGTTGGCGAGAACGAACCGTCGCCGGGCGATCCGGCTGCACTGCAGAGCGGCGTGGTCGTGGCTGTGCGCGGGCTGGTCTGCGAAGTCGAGTACGGCGAGCTGCGCTGCAACTGCACGGTGCGGCGGGTGCTCTGGTCGCGTCTGATGAGCGAGCGGCAGCCGCTGGCCGTCGGCGATCGGGTGCGGTTCCTGCCGGGCACTGGCGGGACCGGCTCGAACGAGGGTTGCATCGAGCAGGTCGAGCCGCGAACGACGACGATGACGCGGCAGTATGAAGATCGCATCCAGGTGCTGGCGGCCAATGTCGACCTGGCGCTGATCATCGTCGCGGCCGACGAGCCGACGCTGCGGCCGCACCTGATCGACCGGTTTCTCGTCGCGGCCCACAAGGGCGGGCTGAAGCCGATCATCGTGATCAACAAGATCGACCTGCGGGCGGATGAGTTCATCGAGGATGTCGTGGCGCGGTACGACGAGATCGGCTACACGGTGCTGCCGATCAGCGTGGTTCGTAACGCCGGCATCAAGGAAGTCCGCGACGTGATGAAGGACCAGACATCCGTGCTGGTGGGCATCAGCGGCGTCGGCAAGAGCTCGCTGCTCAACGCGGTCGATCCCGAGTTGAAGCTCCGCGTCGGCGAGATCGGCGAGACGTCGCGGCGGGGCAAGCACACGACGACTGTGGCCGAGCTGGTGCGGCTGTCGTTCGGCGGCTACGTGGTCGATACGCCGGGGATGCGGCAGTTCGAGCTGGCCCACGTGCCGTCGGAGGAGATGGAGGCCTACTTCATCGAGTTCCGCGATCGCATGGGCCAGTGCAAGTATCACGGCTGCCGGCACCTGACTGAGGACGGCTGCGCGATCCGCGCGGCAGCCGAGGCCGACGAGATTCACATCGAGCGGTACCAGAGCTACGCGAAGATGATGAGCGAGCGGATGGCCGAAGAGCGCTCCGCTCGAAGCTGAGCCGCTACAATCGCGGCCGCATGAGCGCGGCGGCGGTTCTCTCCCTGTTCACCACAATCATTCTCGACGGCGGCGTCGCGCTGGCGATCATGATTGTCGCCACGGCGCTTGGCGCTCTCGTGATACGGTGGCTTGGCTTGCGTCATGAGCGGCCGTCCTGGGCGATTTTGCTGGGGTGCGGGGTTGGGTCGGGTCTGCTCGCGCTGTGGGTCCTCTGTTTCGGGGTTCTTGGATTCATCGGGCGCGGTTCGCGAGTTGTTGCGTTCTTGGCGTTATCCCTGCTGGCGACCGGATGGCTCGTCAGGCGCATCAGTCAGATCCGCACTGCGTCGCGTTCGCCGATTGGTGCGGGCGTTACGTCCGCCGCGAGCGGCGAAACGCGAATGTACTGGTTTCTTTGGCTCGGTGCGGCGCCCTTCTTGGTGTTGTCGCTCTGTGCCGCGACGTGTCCGCCCGGCTATCTCTGGCCGAGCGAGGGGAATGGCTACGACGTGCTCGAATATCACTTTGGCGCGCCGAAGGAATGGTTTGTCGCCGGGCGGGTCGAATATCTGCCGCACAACATCTACAGCAACTTTCCGCTCAACGCGGAGATGCTGTATCTGCTGTCGTTTGTGGTCGCCGGGTCGCCGATTGCGGGCGTGTATGTCGCACAGTTCGTGAACCTCATGCTTGGCGTGCTGGCCGTGGCGGGGGCGTGGCTTGCGGGGCGCGAGTTTGGGCGGCTGCCGGGTGTCGTGGCCGGTGTGGTCGTGGCGACGTGTCCGTTTCTGACGTGGCTGAGCGGCATGGCGTACGTCGAGAATGGGATGCTCGCGATGGCGATGCTGTCGCTGGCGTGCGTGGTGCGTGCTGTTCGCCGTCCCGGCGATTTGCCGATGCGATGGGCGCTTGGCAGCGGGCTGCTCGCGGGATTTGCGTGCGGGTTCAAGTACACGGCGATTCCGACGGTGGCGCTGCCGATGCTGGTTGCTTGGATGATTGCGGGGCGTTCGCGCGTGCGTTTGGCGCTGGTGTTCTTGCTTGGCACGGCCGCGGCGTTCTCGCCGTGGCTGATTCGCAACACGGTCAATACGGGTAATCCGGTTTTTCCGCTGGCGCGCTCGATGTTTCACGAACGCGCCGGCATCTGGAGCGAAGAAGCGGCGGCGCGTTGGAGCGAGGGACATCGGCCCGATCCGGCGTTGCGTTCCCCGCTGATGCGTGTTCGTGAAATCGGCCCCGCAATCATCGCCAATCCGATATTCGGCGTGCCGTTGTTTGTCCTTGGTGTGTGGGGAGCGATTGCGGGTCTGCGTCGGTGGCCGCGGGAGACACGCGCTGCGATCGCATTTGTGCTCATCGTGCTGGCCGTCTGGGCGGGCACGACGCACCTGATCGATCGATTCGCCTTGGCGATCATTGCGCCGCTGGCCGTTCTGGCGGCGATTGCGGCGGCGACGCCGTCACGCGTTGCGAGGACGGCCGTCATCGTGCTGGCGATTGGCGGGGCGGCTTGGAACACGTACACGACGGTCGCGTTCTTTCGTAAAGCGCACGTGTTTGAGGTCGCAGCGTTTGGCCAGACGGAGTGGATGACGTCCGGCCAGTGGCCGGGCTACGCGCATCTGCCTGCGCTCAATAAGATTCAGGAGAACGGCGGCAAGGTGTTGATGCTCGGTGATGCGCGGGTGTTCTACGTCGCCGGGCGGCCGGGCTATCACGTGATCTTCAACCGCAATCCGTTTGCCGAGGCGGTGGCCGCGTGGCTCGGCGATCCAAAATCGGCGCCGCGCCCCGATCTTTGGCTGCGCGAACACGGCTACACGCACCTTTACGCTGACTGGGGCGAGATCGCGCGGCTCTCGCGTTCGCGTTACGGCTTCTGGCCGGGCTTGGCGGATCTGCACAAATCCAATTACGAACAAATGGGCCTGACGCCCGAGGCGTCGTTTGAGTCGAACGGTCGCGTGTATGCGACGCTGTTCCGAATCGGCGAGCGTTATTCGGGACCAACGGACTAATCGTCGTCATCGACCGGCTGATACTCGCGAATTCGACTGAGTTCGACGATCCAGAGCTTTCCCGCAAAGGAAGTGGATTTCAGCGCGGCGAGTAGTGTACTGGCCGCAGCGAACAGGTCGGTCTGACGGAGTTTTGAACGCAGTCGCAAGACCGCGATACCGGAGTATTCCTTCGGAGGAAAGACCAAGGAATTCGCGAAGCCCGTGTCCAGCGTCACCAATCCGCGCCCCTCGCGGTGACACGTTCGAATCAGTTCGTGGTCGGCGACGCCCGACATCCCCTGGTCGCGAACCGTGCTCGCGTCGTGCCCCGCGTCTCGAAAGAGTGACGCAAAGTTCGCGCCCAGATTCTCGTCGAGTTTCAGATTCACGTCGCGGATGTCGCGGGAAATTCGACATATCGCTCGCGGCTCATTTCGGCCCCGTACCCGATGCAGGCCAGAATGTCGTCGCGCTTGATGTGCGGATAATTCGCCAGGAGTTCCTCGATCGATGACCCGTCGGCGAGCATGTCCAGTATCAGCGATACCCAGATGCGCGTCCCGCGAATGCATGGCTTTCCAAAACAGACGTCCGGATTGATGGTGACGTGCTTGAGCACTTCGTCGCGGTTCATTCGTGCATCTCCGCCCGCAACCGTCGGGCGACAGACTATTCTATACGCTCTGTCGGCTGGACGCGCGGTTATCTACTGGCCGAAACCTCTGCCACGGCCGGCGAATCTGTCAAAATGCGGACAATCGTCTCTGCCCGTGCTTCATGACTGTAGGGGCTCCAAAACAGCGGCGCAGGCCTCCAGTACTGATCGTTCCGAAGCCGAACGCTCACGCGATACTCACCCGGCTCCAGGGGCAGGCGGTACAGAAATCGATCGGTCGCATCGCCTCGATCGACCGCTACCGGAAATCCGTTGCCGGGTTCCGCGATCGAGATGTACGCTGTCCGCGAGTGCTCCTGGCTAATCACATGGAAACGACCGCGGACGTCGGCGACATCGAGCGCATTCACCGGCCCACTAATCGGTAGCGTCAACAGATACCCAAGCGCCGGAAGCCCGCACTGGTAGGGGCGTCCAAGCTTGAGCGCCGTGCACCCGTCGCGCAGGTTTGTGAAATCGGCATCCAACCAATAGTCCCGCGAAATGCAAACCATCTCGGTGGCCTGCAGATCGACCTGAAGGCAGACCGGCTGACTCGTCGTAAACTCCGGTTGAGTCGGATTGGCGCGCATCGTCAGGGCGCCGAGCCTGTCGCTGCAGCCGGAAATTAGAGTCGCGCCGACAACCAGAACAGAGATCGAATGCAGACGAGTCAGTGTGCGGCGCATGACTGAGATGCTACCTCGAATCCACCCGCCTACAAACCGCCGATGACTCGCCATTCAATCGATCGCGTTCACGCCCTGATCTAACGTCGCACTTGCATCATCCGCCCGACGCGTCATAATCCCGTTGCATATCTTCGTTCCCCCGAGGCCTCGCGACATGCATCCCAAAATCATCGGCGACGGTATCACTTTTGACGATGTGCTGCTGGTTCCGGCGCGGTCGTCGGTCGTGCCGAAGGACACCGATGTCCGCACGCGGCTCACGCGCCGCATCAGCATGAACATTCCAATCGTCTCCGCGCCGATGGACACGGTGACCGAGGCCGGGCTGGCGATTGCGCTGGCGCAGGAAGGTGGGATCGGCATCATCCATCGCAATCTTTCGGTCGAGTCCCAATGCCGCGAGGTCGAGAAGGTCAAGCGCAGCGAGAACGGCGTCATCCTCGACCCGGTGACGGTGCGTCCGGAGGAGCCGGTCGGCCATGTCGCCGAGCTGATGAAGCTGCACAACATCTCCGGCGTCCCGGTCACGCTGTCCGACGGCAAGCTGGTCGGCATCATCACGCGGCGCGATCTGAAGTTTCTCGAGTCGCAGTCGCGGCCGGTCAGCGAGGTGATGACGCGCGACAAGCTGGTGACCGGTTCGCCGCAGACGACGCTGGACGAGGCCGACAAGATTCTGCAGAAGCACAAGGTCGAGAAGCTGCTGCTGGTCGATGGGGCGTTCAAGCTGTGCGGCCTCATTACGATGCGCGACATCGACAAGAGCCGGCAGTTTCCGCTGTCGTGCAAGGACTCGCGCGGCCGGCTACGGGTCGGCGCGGCGGCGGGCGTGAACGACCTCGAACGGGTCGAGGCGCTGATCAAGCACGACGTCGATGCGATCGTGATCGACTCGGCGCACGGCCACTCGGAAAACGTGATCGAAACGGTGAAGCAGGTGCGGCGGCGCTGGCAGATCGACATCATCGCCGGCAACGTGGCGACCAAGGACGGGGCGAAGGACCTGATCGACGCGGGGGCGGATGCGATCAAGGTCGGCATGGGGCCGGGCTCGATCTGCACGACGCGGGTGGTTTCGGGCGTCGGCGTGCCGCAGATTTCGGCGATCCTCGATGCGGTGTCGGCGGCGGGGTCGGCGGGCGTGCCGGTGATCGCCGACGGCGGAATTCGCCTGTCGGGCGATATTGTGAAGGCGATTTCTGCCGGTGCCGATTGCGTGATGATCGGATCGCTTTTCGCCGGGCTGGATGAGTCTCCCGGGCACGTGGTGCTGTGGCGCGGCCGGCGGTTCAAGGAGTACCGGGGGATGGGCTCACTTGGGGCGATGGTGTCGGGCAGTGCCGACCGATATGGACAGAAGGGCGAGAAGGATCGCGACAAGCTCGTGCCCGAGGGCGTCGAGGGCCGCGTTCCCTATCGCGGACCGCTGCGGGAGCTGGTTTATCAGCTCGTCGGCGGGATTCGTGCCGGGATGGGCTATTGCGGGGCGCGGACGATTGAGGACCTGCGGCGTGATGCCCGGTTCATTCGCGTTTCACAAGCCAGCATGATAGAATCCCACCCGCACGATATATCGATTACGAAGGAATCTCCGAATTATGCTCTCGATACGTCGCTTGAATAAAACGCTTTGCGGGGCCGGTTACGGTCTGCTCCTGCTCGGTGGCTGCATCCACCAGGATTCGGCCAACCCGTTCCGGGTCGGCATTGCGTCGCAGCAGCTCAACAACCCGTTCAAGGATTCGGCGCCCTACATGCTCGATGATCGGACGACGCCGTCGGTGATCGCCTATGTCGAGCACACGCCGGGCGAATTGCCGCCGATCTATCGACGAGACATCCCCGCCTCCGACGTCTATTACGAAAGCGGTCTGGTGACGCACTGGCCGTTGTGGTTTGAGGATCCGTTCGAGACGAAGGGCAACGACGTCACGAATCCGAATAATCACGACCCGGTCGACAACGTGTTCGCCTGGAACGCGGTCGACTTCCTCGACATCGCCTACGGGCCGGCACGGTTCGCGCTCAACGCGTTCGGCGTGCCGGTGTCGATCGTGCCGCAGCCGCCGGGGATGCTGATGGCCAGCGACGGGCGCCTGCACAAGTGGTTTGGCCAGTATGACTATGACGACATGTACGCCAAGCCGGGTGACGAGCCGCCGGATTACAACGATCGGCGCCGCACGACGTATCGCGAAGTGACGGGCGCGGAGAATCCCGAGTCGCAGATGAACTGGCAGCCGCCGCCGACGCCGAATCCCGAGCATCCGACGCAGTACACGCCGCCGCCGGCCGGGACCGACGAGGTGAAGCCGGAAGCTGCGCCGCGCTGATCGGCGCTATCGCCGAATCCATCAATATTATTGGGATCGCTTCTCACGGAGCCGCAGCGCGCGCTCGAGCAGCAGCTTGTTGCGCTGCAAGCTGGGATCAAGTCGGACGGACATTTCGAGCTCGGCGATCGCGGCATCGAGCTGACCCAATCCGAGATAACACGAGCCGAGTCCGCCGTGGGCCTGGGCCGTCAGGTCGGGGCTTGGCATGGCCTCGATGAACTTGGGGATGGCGTCGTTGAAGCGCTTCTGCTTCAGGTAGAGGTATCCCAACTGCAGTTCGGAACTGCGGGGCGCTGAATAGAACTCGACGGCCTTGATGAACGCCTGTTCGGCTTCGGCGTCACGTCCGGCGGAGGAGAGGACCACGCCGTAGTTGTGCCAGGCATGGCCGGACTTGGGATTCAGCTCGGTGGCCGTGCGAAGTTGCTCGGCGGCGTCGGCAACCTTTCCATTAATAAACATGGCGGTGCCGTAGTTGATGCGGGCAATCCAACTGTCGGGGACCCGTGGGACGGTGTAGGCCCAGAGAGACTCGCTTGTTCGCCAGCATGTTGTGTAGCGGAAGGACATGACGCCGAAGGTGGCGATGACCAGGCATACGACGGCCGTCGCGATGCTCCAAAGCCAGCGGAGACTCGCGTCGCGGACCAGCACGGCGACGGCGCCGGCGAGGAGCAAGGGGAATCCGAGACACGAGAGGTAGCTGTAGCGATCGGCGACAAGCTGCTGGCCGCTCTGGGCGACGCCGAGGACGGGGAAAACGGTCACGAGGTAGCAGACCCAGACGGCGAGCAGGGCGGGATAGCGACGGCGCAGGAGCAGACTGACGGTAGTAACGAGCAGGACAACGCCGGCCGCGAGCAACACCGAATTCGAATGCAGGCCGAAGCCCTTGGGGATCTGCACGATCGTTGCGAGGTCCTGCGGCAGAAGTGTTCGGAGCGGATAGAAGGCCATTCCGAAGATGGCCTGCGCGATTCGGGCGTCGAGCTTGTGCTGAGTGAGCGACATGACGCCCCAGTCGACGGTGCGCTGGGCCAGGAGCGCGGCGATTCCCGCGCCGAAGGCGAGCAGGAGCGCGGGCAGTTTCTGATAGATGATTCGCAGGACGTCCGGGGCCCGCCAGCGGCGCGGATCGCCCGGCAGACGGCCGAGGGGGTAGATGTCGAGGACGAGCATGATAATCGGCAGGGCCATGCCCCAGGCCTTGGCCATGAGCGAGAGGACGACGCAGACGACGCACAGGAAATGCCAGCCATGGCTGCGAATCGGGATGAGTCCCGGCGAGACGGCTCGGAGATATGTCAGCAGGGCGGCGACGAAGAAAAAGCCGGAGACGACGTCGCGGCGCTCGGTGACCCAGGCGACCGATTCGACGCGGAGCGGATGGACGGAGAAGAGCAGAGCGGCCAGTGTCGCAGAGATGCAGAGGACGTTTGGGCTGACCGGCAGCGTTGCTGTCGATGAAGCAGGCAGGGGTTCGTGTCGCAACCCCAGGGCAATGAGACGCCGAGCGAGGAAATAGAAAAGCACAGCGGTCGCCGTGTGCCAGACGATGCTCATGACGTGATACATCTCCGGCTTCATGCCGACGAAATGGTGATCGATCGCGAGCGTGATCCAGGCCAGCGGCTGGTAATGACCCATGTGGCCGACCATGAACATCCACTTGAGATGATCGGCGTCGAGGCCGCGATAGCCGAGGTTCAGCAGGAACATGAAGTCGTCGTCCCAGTTGAGGAACTGGCCGGTCATGGCCGGCGAGAAGACGGCGACGGTGATGGCGGCGATGAGGATCGGCAACAGCAGCCGCAAGATGCAGTCGCCCGTGGAAGAGTAGCGCAGCGGCGGGACGGGACGGACATCGGGCACGGCGGCAGGCCGCTCCGTGTGGGGCGACTGCTTGGAAGATCGTAATTCACGAAGGCCGCGGTTCATTGAAACTGTTTATACGACTCGGGCGCGGCGGGGTAAACGGGCTGCGTTCGTCGGTGGCGACTTACCTGGCCGGCTGCGATTCGGTACGCACCTTTTGCTCGAGGAATCGAATCGCGTTGCGGACGCCTTCGGGTTGCACGCTGGTCGATTCAAGCCGGCGAAACTGGGCGAGGGCTTCGTCGTAGCGGCGGAGCTGCGCGAGGTCGTTGGCGTAATGCAGGCGCACTTCATGGTCATCGGGCGTCAGAACGAGCGCGGCCCGGAGGTAGGGCAGGGCCTCGGCGAGTTGACCCGCCTGTTCGTAGCGCTCAGCGACGAAGGCGCGATCGATGACGCGGCGATCGAGGCGTCGCAGGGGGATCGAGAGGCGGTACTGGGCGACGACGATGGCAGTGGCGACTGCCATGAGCGCGAGCGGCGGTGCGAAACGGCGGGCGGCCAGCGAGCGAACGACGATCGCGATGAAGACGCCGGCGTAACAGATCAGGATGGGCACGATGAGCATTCGGTAGCGGGCCTGGACGTTGACCAATGACACTGCAAGCAGGAATAAGAGCTGGTAGGTAAGCAGCGTGTGGTGGGCCGTGCGGTGCTCGGACCAGATCGATGAAATCGGTCGCACAGGCGGCGCGTAAGCCGGGGCCGGGTGCAGCCGATTGCGTGCTGCGGCCGCAAGGCAAGCGAGGATCGCCGACAGCCCCAGCGGCAGAATCCACGCAAACGTGACGCAGATGCGCAGCACCGGCGCGCAGGCGCGATAGAAGCTGAACGATGTGTTGTCGGCAATCTCGACCGACACGATCGCGGCAACCAGCCGGCGTGCCCAATTCGCGACCAGCCGACCGGGGTTGCCTTCGTAGCCGCGCCAGACTTCCCGAAGCACGTCCCACGTCGAGCCGTTGGAGGCGAGCATGATCTCGCGAAACTGCGGACCGGGCTCGGAGAACATGACGCCGCCGTCTTTTGCGCTCGACATGTTCGCCAACGCGAGTGTGAGGTGGGAGCGGGAGGAGACCGAGAGCGGCGGCGCACCGACCGCCAGGTTGCGCACGAGCAGCGGTGCGAAGCCGACGAGCCAGCCGACGGCGAGGAACGACAAGGTGGCGGCCGCGCCACGGAACGACCGCCGAGCATCGTGCGCGAAAAGGATGATCAGCGTCGCAACGAACAGCACGAGTGCAAACTCGTAGAACATCGCGAAGACGCCGAGAAAGATACCGATGGCTGCCGGCATGAGTCGGCGGCGAGATGCATCGACGCGGACGTATCGCAAGACGAGCCAGACCAGCAGGGCCAGGCCGAAGATGGCCGGACCTTCGCGGAGAATCTGCGCTTCGAGGTAGTAGAGCGGACCGTAGAACACGCAGAACAATCCGGCGGAGACGCCGGCGACTTCGCCCGCCAGTTGCCGGGCGATCAGCGCCAGCAGCACGCACGTGCCCGCGCCGAGAGCGAGCTGCGTGATCTTTGCGGCATCGATGTAATCCGAGGTCGCCTTCGACGCGGCGGCCAGCACGTAGCTGTACAGCGGCGCCTGATGGAAGCCGTGCGGACCGTACCAGGCCAACCATTCCGCGGCTGTGCCGGAGCCGTGTTGCCACCGGTGATAGGGGTGATAGGGGTTGGGCGCGAGCCAGTCGCCGGCGGCGATTTGTCGCGCTTGTTCGACGTAAGTCGCCATGTCCGACTCCTGGAGCAGGTGCCACTGATCGAGCGGCGTGCCGCGGATTTCGGACCAGTAGACGAGCCGGACGGTCAGCGCAACAACGAACACGAGTCCGTAGAGCGCGACAAACCTGTACGAGCGCGGCCGATTCATCGGTTTCGGAGTCTATCCACGCCGCGAACGACGGGCGAGGATTGACGGCCGGATAATGCCGACCGCCGCCGAAACGATGTTTTTTTGCAACAGCCGCCGCCGGATTGAACCGACCGTCGGAGGGGGGACATTCTCGTACGGCCGACCGATGGGGCGTCGCCGTGTGTCCACCGGCTGCGACGGCGGCTGTACCTGCAATGATTGCACCAACGCAACAAACCGATCTTGCCGCGGCCGCTCTCTCGCCGTCGCTGCGGGGCATTGCGTTTGTATTCGATGCCCTCCCGCTCGGGGTGATCGTCTTCGACGAGCGATTGCACGTTTGTTATCAGAATGAGCTGGCGCGGT
This sequence comes from uncultured Planctomycetaceae bacterium, assembly GCA_964549445.1. GTDB lineage: Bacteria > Planctomycetota > Phycisphaerae > UBA1845 > UTPLA1 > SpSt-539. The sequence continues at coordinate 121,897 of CAZJVS010000006.1, read as the reverse complement.
GCATGGTGCCGGCGGCGGACGACTTGGCCGCGGCGATGACGCGCGACGTCGTCGACAGCCGGTTCGAGTCGTGGAAGGCCGATCTCGAAGCGGTGTGGGCGAAGACCACACCACAGCGTTTCGACGGACTTACGGTGCGAGCAAACGGGTCGCCTGCGCGATACGTGAATGCGACGGTTTCGACGCTGGCGGACCCGGCCGCCGGCGGCGTTCGGCTTGGCCTGCTGTTGCTGGAAGATGTTACGTCGCGCTTCACGATGGAGCAGCGGCTGGCGGTGTCGGAACGGCTGGCGGCGGTTGGAAAGCTGTGTGCGTCGGTCGCGCACGAATTGAACAACCCGCTCGACGGGATTCTTCGGTTTCTCAACCTCGCGCTTCGGGTCGCGGATGACGCGACGAATCCGAAGCTGCACGAGTATGTCTCAGCGGCTCGCGACGGTTGCATGCGGCTTGTGCACATCGTTCGGGCCCTGCTCGACTTTTCGCGGAACGCGCCGCCGGCACTTGCCGAGCAGACGCTGGCACGGCTGATCGACGAGGCGGTGCGGACGTTTGAGGTGCGGGCCGCCGAGCGAAACGTCTCGATCTTCTGCCGCTATCCGCAGGCCGACGTCACGGCGGTCGGCGGGGTGAATCTCTACCAAGTCTTCTGCAACCTGATCAAGAACGCGATCGACGCCATGCCGGCGGGAGGATCGCTGACTATTTCCGGCGAACAGCGGGGTGGCGAGAACGTCATCTCGTTTGTCGATTCCGGCTGCGGACTTCCGAAGGACTCCGAGCGGCTGTTCGAGCCGTTCTTTACGACCAAGCCGGCGGGACAGGGGACCGGACTTGGACTGGCGGTGTGCAAGGAGATTGTCGAGCGGCTGGGCGGTTCGATCTCGGCCGGGAATCGGACGGATGGTCCCGGCGCGGTCTTTACGATCCGCATTCCGCGCGGATTCACGGGTCTTGTTCAATCGAAGCAAACGCAAATCAGCGAGGTGAGCCATGCAAGCCAATGAAACACGCGAGCACGCGGCGACGGCCGCGCGGCCGGCAGTCGGCGAGTCAGAACCGAAGCCGCCCACGTCGGCGGTGGCCGAACGGATCCTCGTGGTCGACGACGATCCGATTATCGCCGAGTCGCTGACCGAGTTTCTGAGCGTTGAGGGGTATCGCACGGCGGCGAAGTCGTCGGTAAACGAGGCGATCGCCGAGCTGGAGCGCCAGCCGCACGCCGTGGTCATCACGGACGTGAACATGCCGAAGGGCAACGGCTTCGAGCTGCTGCGGGCCGTGCGACAGCGATTCCCGGAGGTCGTGCCGATCGTCATCACCGGATTCGGCACGATCGAGTCGGCGGTTGAGGCGATTAAGATGGGCGCCTACGACTACCTGACCAAGCCGATCGTCGACGACGAAATCCGGCTGGTCGTGCAGCGGGCCGTGGCGCAGCAGGCGCTGCTTCGCGAGAATCGCACGCTGCGCCAGCAACTCGGGATGCGTTTCTCGCTCGAAAACATTGTCGGCAGCGACTATCGCATGCAGCGCGTCTTTGAGCTGATGGAGACGGTGGCCGACACGCGGACGACGATCCTTGTGTCCGGCGAGTCGGGCACGGGCAAGAGTCTCGTCGCGCGGACGGTGCACCAGATGTCGGCCCGCCGCGACAAGCCGTTTATTGCCGTCTCGTGCGGGGCAATTCCCGAGACATTGCTGGAGAGCGAGTTGTTCGGGCACGTGAAGGGCTCGTTCACCGGGGCGACGGCGGACAAGCCCGGCAAGTTCAAGGCGGCCGACGGGGGCACGCTGTTTCTCGACGAAATCAACTCGGCGTCGGCGTCGTTTCAGGTGAAGCTGCTGCGGGTGCTTCAGGAGAAGCAGTTCGAGGCCGTCGGCAGCAACAAGACCGAGACGGTCGATGTCCGCGTCGTGCTGGCCAGCAATGTCGATCTGAAGCGCGAGGTCGAAGCGGGGCGCTTCCGTGCCGACCTGTATTATCGCATCAACGTCGTGACGATCCCCATGCCGTCGCTGGTCGAGCGACTGGGCGACATTCCGCGGCTGGCGGAGTATTTCCTGAAGAAATACCGGGCCGAGATGAAGAAAGACGTCCACGGCATCACGCCCGAGGCGCTGGCGGCCATGCAGCGCTATCACTGGCCGGGCAACGTGCGCGAGCTGGAGAACGCGATCGAGCGGGCGATGGTGCTGGCGAAGGGCCACTTCCTGACGCCGGACGATCTGCCGTCGAGCGTGCTGGAAGGCCCGCCGGCCGCGGCGCGAAACGACCTGACGTGGCAGCCGATGGCGCTGAAGAAGGCGATCGAGGAGCCGGAGAAGCGGCTGATTGAGGCGGCGTTGAAGGCGAACAATTGGAACCGCCAGCTCACGGCGCAGGTGTTGGACATCAATCGCACGACGCTCTACAAAAAGATGAAGCGCTACGGCCTCGACGGTGAACCGGAGGCGGGGCGGTAGGAAACCGCGCGACAGGTCACATCAGGGTGCATCTTCGACCGGCGGCCAGAGGATCCAGTCGCCGCGAATCTTGTCAATTTCCAGCGGATTGGTGGGCAGGCCGCTGGGTGGAATCCAGTTCTTCGCAGTTTGGTTGGCCTGGGTGCGGGACTTGGCGGGTGCAAGGATGCCGCCGTCGTCCGTGCGGTTGACACCGACCGAGTAGAGCAGCGGCTTGCCATCGAGGAGCTTGTACTTGATCGGCTTGCCGTCGAAGCGATCGGGCGGGACGGCCGGGAGATACTGCGGCACGAGCGCGTCGAGCGTCGGGGGATAGCCGCCGTTCTTGCGGTGGTAGAGTTCGAGTGCGATCGCGACGAGCGTGGCGTCGCGCTGCTGGGTGGCGATTTCGAACATGTAGTTCGCGCGGGAGAGCGACGGGAAGAGTATTGCAATCCACAAATAACGCGCCTGCTGAACCGGGCTGGATTTCATCCGCTCCAATTCGGCATCTGCGCGGGACACGTCACGCAGCCAAAGCGGGACGGCGGCCTCTTGTTCGACGAGGCCCATCAATTCGTCATACTTCCGGACGATTTCGCGGCGGCCCGCGACGACCGCGCTGAAAATCGGGCCCGCGACGACGGAGGAGGCCGCGGCCTCGGCTCCGTCGTAGTCGCCCGTCCACGCAAGCACCCGGCTCTTTCCGGGGCACAGGTGTCCATCGCCTCGCCCGTCATCCGTGTAGTAGCGTTGAACGGTGTCGTGGAAAAACGCGCGCTCGCCGTCGAGTCGCAGCCGAATCGTGCCGCCGCGCAGGGCGGCCAGGCGGTGCGAGACTCCGACCCACGCAGCGTCGTCGAGCGCCGCTGGGCGCCACGACGTGATGAATCCGACTGTCTCCGCGGCGTGCGCCACGATTGCAATTGAGACCAGGTCGCTGATGAGCGTCGGTTGCCCGGCGCAATGATCGGCCATCGCCAGCATGGCCGTGATGTCGGCCAGTACGCGCGGGCCGTCACCGCGCTGGGCGGCTTCGAGCGCGTCGACTCGGAGCATACGGCTGCCGAACCGCATGACCTGAAGATTCGGGAAGAGCATGCCGATGACCGGCGGGTTGTCGGACGTGTCGGGCGGCGGAGGTTCGAACCGGTCGGGAAACTCCTGATTGTGGCGCTGCACTTCGAGGTCGGGAGTCGTGGAGATGACCATCCCAAGCACCGGCTTCGCGGCGGCCTCGCGATAGAGGCGCAGCGCCGCCTGGTTCGCCGCTATGTATTGGACGAGCGTCGACCAGCCGGGCGACGACGGTGACTCGCACCTGATTTCGGCATCATTCGGCCACGGCGTCGTCGTCAGAAACGCCTGCCGGTAGATGGGCCAGGCGCGATCGTGCTCGGGCGTCGCCAGGATCGGCGCGTTGAACTCCTTGAGGTAGTTCCATGTCAGCCGCGTCGAACCCCAGTAATAGCGAACGGTGAGAAGCAGGTACGTGCCGACGATCAGCAGGAATCCGTATTGGATCGTCCGTACCGTCGCCCGGTAGAAGATCGAACGCTGGCGCTTTCGCGCGCGGCGGATGAGCCTGGCGGCGACGGCGATGTCGCCGAAGGAACGGGCGAGTTCGTCGGCTGGCGCACCGGCGTCGAGGCCGTCGCGGAAATGGGCGATGAGTTCGTGGGCGACGTCTGCTTTCTCGTGCCAGCGGAGACGCGTCTTGCGGACGGTCGTACGAATCAGGTCCTGCAGTGCGGGCAACAAGTCGGACCGAGCGATCAGCCGCTCCAAGTCCATCCGCGCGGTCAACCGCCCGCGCAATACGTCGCGCAGCGGCGTAAATCGCAGCTTGTAAACCAGCGAGTCGGGCGGCGTCGGTGGTGGGAGGGTTTCGCCGGTCACGGGGAGGGCTCCGGCTTGGGGACGACGCCCAGGGTTTGCATCGTTTCGAGGAGCGAGGCCCACTGCTTGGCGCTCTTCGCCAACTCGCCTTTGCCGCGCTTGGTCAGCCGGTAGTACTTCCGCTGCCGGCCGGAGTCGGCTTCGCGCCAGACGCCCTCGATCAGCCCCTTGGCCTCGAGATTGTAGAGCAGGGGGTAGAGCGTCGACTGGCCCATGGCGAGGACGCCGTCCGTTCGCTTTGAGAGGGCCTCGACCAGCTCGTAGCCGTACATTTCGCCGCGCGAGAGCAGCCGCAGAACGGCGACCGGCCCGGCGCCCCGCATGAGTTCCTTTTCGATCCGCACGGTGCGATCCTCCAATGAGTCGTGCCGCATACTATGTGTGACGTAGTATAGTCCACCCGGCGCGGCGGTCAAGCGATTTCTGATCTCTGGTCCGCAGCATCGCCCGGTAATCGGGCGGCGGCGCGCGGCAAGTCGCGGCGGCATCGAATGTAGCAAATCGCGGTCGAGACCGTTTGCCTCACGGCTCGCCGGCTCGATAGAATCCTGCGGCTTAACGCCGGCGAGCGTGACCCCCACGTTCGCTCGGCCGCGGTGTGGATCGTGAAACGAAATCGGTACTTCGCACTCGCACTCGCTCTCGTTCTCGGCTGCGCCGGTTGTGGCGTGCTGCCGACGTTTGAGTCCGTCTTTCCGCGCACGGCTCGCGAACTCGAGCAGATTCTTTCGTCCGACGGACTTCAGCGCCGCTACCGCATCTACGTGCCAACCACCTATTCGGCCGCGGCGGTCTCACCGAGGCCGCTCGTGCTGGCGTTCCACGGCTGGGGTCAATCGGCGGCCGGAATGAGCCGGCTGACCGGGCTCGACGATCTGGCCGAGAAGTACGACTTCATTGTCGTCTATCCGGAAGCGATCGACGGCAACTGGAACGACGGCCGGCCGAACATCAACCCGACGATTGACGACGTGTCATTCGTGCGCGAGCTGATTGACTCGCTGGAATCGCGCTATCGCATCGATGTGCGGCGGATCTACGCGACCGGCCTGTCAAACGGCGGGCACATGTGCAATCGATTGGCGATCGAGATGAGCGATCGCATCGCGGCGGTCGCGCCCGTCGCCGCCAGCATCAGTCAGGCGCTGAGCCAGTCGCAGGTCGTCGGCCGGCCGGTGCCGCTGATGCTGATCGAGGGCGATGCCGACCCCGTGACGCCGTTCGGCGGTGGGACTGTTGGGATGGCTGGGATCAAGCGCGGCGAGGTGCTCTCGGCCGGCGCGACGATTTCGTTCTGGGTGGCTCGAAACCACGCGGTGTCGCCGCCGGTGATGTCGATCGAGCCGGATGTCGATCCGCGCGACGGGACCCGCGTCCGGATTGCGACGTATGCGAAACCGACCGATGGTACGGGTGCAGAAGTCGTGTTCATGCGAATCGAGGGTGGGGGTCACACCTGGCCGGAGGGGCTGCAGTACCTTCCCGAATCGCTCATCGGGCGGACCAGTCGTGACATCTCGGCGAGCGAAGCAATCTGGGCGTTTTTCTCGCGCCAGGCACTGCCATAGAAACAAGGCCGATTTTTTCGAACCTGTGACTTGGCAGCGTGGTGCAGTTGCACCAATTCAACGTGCGGATTTGCACAGTTGAAATTTTTCAACACACATCGAATTCGCCTTGAAGCGCTGTGATTCTGGGCGTCTCTGCACGCTACGCGGTTTCAATCAAGTTCTGCGTCGAATGACCCGTATTGTACGGTAGGTGGGGAGAGAACTGATTCGCTCGCCGCGAAGTGGGCAGCGTTGGTTCGCTCTGCTAAAGTCATCCCGAGGGGGCGACCGGAACGCTGCGTCCGGCGTTGATCAAACGAGGTTAGTGTAATGCACGGGATTCGATCTGCCTTCATCCTGTCAATTGTCATTGCCTCAGGTTGCGGTGGTACCGATCTGCTTTCACCGGCCATGCTGATCGGCCGCGAATCCGACGAAACAATTTCGTCGGGCGGCGTCGATCGGCGCTATCGCGTCTTCCTGCCGTCGTCGGCTGCATCGGGCGCTGCGGCGCCGCAGCCGCTCGTGCTGGCGCTTCACGGACTCGGAATGGATCCGACCACGATGAGCTGGGTGACGAACATGAGTTCGGTCGCCGAGAAGCACGGCTTCATCGTAGTCTATCCTGGCGCCCTCGATGGAAACTGGAACGACGGCGTGCTCGGCTCTGAAGTCGACGACGTCGCCTTTATTCGCGAATTGCTCGACAAGTTGCAGGCGTCCTACCGCATCGATCCGAAGCGGATCTACATCGCCGGTTTGTCGAAGGGCGGATACATGGCCAATCGCCTCGCGATTGAACTCAGCGACCGCATCGCGGCTGTCGCGCCAGTCTCGGCGGTCATGAGCACCGGACTGGCGGGCGTCGCGTCAAGCGGCCGGCCGATACCGGTGATGATCATCGAAGGCGAGGCGGATCCGATCAAGTCGTCGGTGGCGGGAATCGTGGGCCAGTTCGGCGGAATCGGCAGCGCCATCCTCTCGGCGCTTGAAACCGTGAATTTCTGGATCGGTCGAAACCACGCGGCAGCAAACCCCGGCGTCACGTACGAACCCGATGGCGACCCGGAGGACGGAACGCGCGTGCGACGCGAAACCCATCCGGCCGGCCCGAACGGTGCTGAAGTCGTACTACTCTCGGTTGAGGGAGGCGGCCATGCATGGCCGGGGGACGGCGGTCAGTTCATTCCAGAGGCGATCTTCGGAAAGACGAGCCGCGATATCTCTGCGAGCGAGACGATCTGGGAGTTCTTCTCGCACCACTCGCTGCCTTAAGCTAGTCCGGCGATGGTTCGCTGTCGTCGGCAGGTTGAACTTCTTCGATCGGCGGTGCGGCCATGTCTTCGACGGGCTGCTCCGCCGATCGAACGTTTGGGGCCGCGTTACCCGCGCCCTTCATGCCTTCGCGGAGCGACTCGACTTTCGGTAGATCCTCGAGACTGGCCAGTCCGAAGACTTCGAGGAATCGCTTCGTAGTGCCATAGAGCAGCGGACGCCCGAGGTCTTCCGCGCGGCCGACGATTTTCACCAGGTCTAACTCGCGGAGCCGATTGAGCATTTCGCCGGCGGCGACGCCTCGGATGGCTTCGATGTCGGCACGCGTGACCGGCTGCTTGTAGGCCACGACGGCGAGCGTTTCCATGGCGGCGGGGGAGAGCCGGCTGTCGCTGCGGGCCTTGAGCAGGCGCGTCAGCCAGGTGTTGAAGACCGGCAGGGTGAGCATCTGGTATCCGCCGGCAATCTCCTCGATGCGAAAGCTGGCGCCGGACTGCTCGTAAGACTCGTTGAGGGAGGCAATGTGCTGCCGAACCGATCGGGCGTCGCCCACGTCGATTATTTGGGCTATGCGGGCCGGTGCCAGGGGGGTGTCGGTCGCAAGGAGCAGTGCCTCGATGATTTGCCGGGGGGTGACGCCAGCGGTCTCCGCCGCGGCCGAAACGTCGGATTCGGCCGCTGCGGCCTCGTCGCCGGCGCGCGACGGATCAGGGTTGGCGTCTGTGATTTCCGGTTCGTCAGTCGGCATCGGGTCAACGAGAGCGATGGCACCATCCATGGCGAAGACTCCCTTAATCCGGCCGGAGGGTAACGCGCCGCGGCCTGCAACTCAATTGCAAATCGGCAGGGCGTCGATATGAAAGGAGAGAAATAAGGCTGGAAGGGGCGGACCGCGCGAGATAGGATTCGCGGCAACCAACCGCACTTCGACCCGCCCTCGAATGAGCGCGGGAGTTTGAAAGGATTCGCACGTGGGTCATGATGACCGCTGTATCGGTGTGTTCGATTCGGGGATCGGGGGACTGACGGTCGTCCGGGAGTTGCGACGCCGGCTGCCGGGTGAGTCGATCGTCTATTTCGGCGACACGGCCCGCGTGCCGTATGGCATCAAGAGCCCCCAGGTCGTCACCCAGTTCTCCCTCCAGATTTGCCAGTTCCTGCTGCAGTTCGATCCGAAGCTGATTGTCGTCGCGTGCAACACGGCCAGCGCCGCGGCCCTGCCGGACCTCGAGCGCCGGCTCGATGTGCCGGTGGTCGGCGTCGTGCGACCCGGAGCGCGCGAGGCGGCCCGAATTTCGAACGGCCGGCCGATCGCGGTCATCGCCACTGAGGCGACCATTAACTCCGGCGCGTACCGCCGCGCGATCCAACATTTCGCGCCAGGCGCCGTCGTGCATCAGCGGGCGTGTCCGCTTCTGGTCGGGGCCGTGGAAGAAGGCCGCGACAGCGACGATCGGATCGTCAACGCCTTAATCGACGAATACGTTGCGCCGCTGCAACGGCTTGCGCCCTCGGTGCTGGTGCTTGGTTGCACGCACTATCCACTGTTGAAGGCGGCATTTGCACGTACGGTGGGCGAGGGGACGACGCTCGTCGATTCGGCCGAGGCGACGGCCGATGCCGTTGCACAGGAATTGGAGTCGCTCGGGGCGTTGACGCAGCGCGGCGCGGCGGGCAAGCTTAACTGCTATGTCAGCGACAATCCCCAGAGATTTCGCGAAATCGGTCAGCGCTTCCTCGGACACCCGGTGGTCGACATCACTTGGGTCGGCTCGGAAGAGCTGCTGGGACTCGAAGCGGCCGGCAGCTGAGCGACGATCGGCTTCACCTCCAACCCTTATCTGCACGCTCATGCTGTTTGTCGGGGTCATCGCGATAATCGCGATCGTTCCCGGCTGCGCGGAGACGAAGCAAAAATGGACCGAGTCGCGGCGGACGCCCAAACAGTGGCTCGACATTGCACTTGAGTCGAACAGCGCCGATGAGCGGCGGCGGGCGGTCGAGGAGATCTCCAAGTCGCGCGATGCGACGAGCGATTGGGCCGTGATGGCCTTTGAGTCCATCGCCCGGACCGACGTCGATCCGACCGTTCGCGTGGCAGCGCTTCGGGGATTGCGGCTCTCGATGGGCCCGCAGACGGTGCCGCTGTTGATCAAGCTGTTGCGGCCGGGTGAACCGCCGAAAGACGTGCGGGCAGCGCCGGCAATCGTTCGTTGGGAGGCGGCTGAGCTGCTGGGCGACCTGGCCCGCCGCGGCGCCGTTGAAACGGGGCAGCAGGCCGAGGCGGCGGATGTGCTGATGCAGCGGGCCGACCACGACGACGATCGCAATGTGCGCATCGCGTCGCTGGACGCGCTGGGCGGGTTCCGCGAACAGAAAGTGCTGACGGCGCTGGTATCGGCGCTGCGGGAGCGCGACTTTGCTATTCAATCGGCGGCGGAGCGCTCCCTGACACTGCTCACCGGCCAGACACACAACTACGACGCCGACGAATGGAACGCGTGGCTGTCGAAGACCCCGGACCCGTTCGCAAACGCCCAGGCGACCCCACCCGACGACGTCGATCGTCGCAGCTGGTGGTCGCGGATGGCGGGCTGATCCTCCCTTTCTGAAGTTTTCTTCACACGACGCCGAATCGTCCCGGAATATTTTTCGAGAATTCCGGTTGACGAACTAACCTCTGTGCATAAAAATACATCTATTGCATAAACATGCATCCGCGAAAGGAGGGCGGGCGTGTCCGACAAGGCCCAACGACAGGCATTGCTTCTGCGTCTCGTGAGGCAGAAGGCCCTCAGCCGGCAGGAAGCGATCGTCGAGCAGATGCGCCGGGCCGGCTTCGATGTGACCCAGGCCAGCATCAGCCGCGATATTCACGAGCTGGGGCTGGTCAAGGTCGACGGGCGTTACGTCTCGCGGGCCAACCTGGCCGCCAACGCGCCGCCGAATGTTCCCGCCGCCGTGGTCGGGATGGTCGAGGCAGTCGAAGCCGTCGGCGGCAACCTGGTCGTGGTGCGAACGACGACCGGCACGGCCAGCACGGTGGCCGTCGCGATCGATGACCAGCAGCTCGGCGGAGTGGCCGGGACGATTGCGGGCGACGACACGATTTTTGTCGCCGTCCGCAGCCGCCCCGCCCAGATGCGCGTGATCGAAGTTTTGCGATCGTGGGCGCGGGTGGCCAAGGCAGGGTAGCCCTGCCGGGAGAGAAGCATGAAACCGAAAGTGGTGCTGGCCTTCTCGGGCGGCTTGGACACGACGTATTGCGGCGTGTGGCTGCGCGAGCAGGGCTATGACGTACATGCCGTCACGGTCCAGACCGGCGGATTTACCTCCGACGAGCTGGGCGTGATTGAGCAGCGGGCGCGGGCGGCGGGCGTGGCCGAATACAAGCTGTTTGAGGCCCGGCCCGAGTTGTTTCGCGACATGCTGCGGCCGCTGATCTTCGCGAACGCATTGCGCGGCGGCGTCTATCCGCTGTGCGTGTCGGCCGAGCGGATCGTTCAGGCGAGGAAGTGTGCCCAATACGCGATGCAGATCGGCGCCGCGGCGCTGGCGCACGGTTCGACCGGGGCTGGCAACGACCAGATTCGCTTCGACGTGGCGTTCCGCGTCTTCGCGCCGAGCGTGAAGATCCTGACGCCGATCCGCGATCAGGCGCTGTCGCGGGCGGCCGAGACGGCATACCTGGCCGAGCGCGGAATTGTGATACCCGCCAAGACGACGACCTATTCGATCAATCGCGGTCTTTGGGGCACAACCGTTGGCGGCGCGGAAACGCACAGCAGCGACGGCGTGCTCCCCGAGGATGCCTACGTCCTGACGGCCGCGCCGGACAAGCGGCCGACGAAGCCGGAGGTCGTCACGATCGAGTTCGAGCGCGGTGTGCCCAAGGCGCTCGATGGCAAGAAGCTCGACCCGGTCGCGCTGGTCGAGGCGCTCAACGAGCGCGGCGGGCTCCACGGCGTCGGCCGCGGCATGCACGTCGGCGACACGATCCTCGGCATCAAGGGCCGCGTCGGCTTCGAAGCCCCGGCGGCCGTGACGTTGATCAGCGCCCATCGCGAATTGGAAAAGCTCGTGCTGTCGCGCCAGCAGCTCTTCTGGAAGCAAACGCTCGGAGAGTTGTACGGCTCGTTCCTGCATGAGGGACGGTTTTTCGACCCGCTGATGCGCGACATCGAGGCGTTTCTCGAATCGTCGCAGCAGCGGGTCAGCGGGACGGTCCGCGTGCAATGGCTCGCGGGCCAGGCGAGCGTGCTGGGAGCGACCAGCCCGTTCTCGCTGATGAACAAGTCCGTCGCGCTGTACGGCGAGGCGTCGACTCTCTGGAGCGGCGCGGAGGCCGCGGCGTTCGCCAAGATCTACGGTTTGCAGGATTTGCTGTTGTCGCGCGTCGGCGCGTCGACGGGAGAGAAAGATGAAATTATCGGTTGACAAAATTGCATCGGCGACGCGAAACGTGCCGCTGCGGCGCGATGTCCGCGTGAGCGAGCAGATTATCGCGCAGCCGGGCTACATCTTGGCCGGACGTGTGCGCGGCCAGAAGAATACGTACAACCAACTCGAGGACCTGCACGGGCGCATGGTGACGCTTCAAGACGGCGACGTGATTGTCGGCGTCCTTGGCCACCGAAACGCGTTGCACGGCTATTCGGGCGTTGTGCCCGATGCCGTAGCCGTCGGTGACAAGTTGCAGTTGCTGAACCTCGGCGGCGTCATCGGCCGCTGCACGTCGGAGAATCCCGACCTCGGCAAGCCGTTTGACGTCGAGGTGCTCGGCGGCGTGCTGGTCTTTCCGGAGTTCGAGAGCCGGCAGGGCACGCCCGCGCACATCGGCATGAACGCGATCGAGTACGACGGCAACGGTGTGCCCGACGTGCCGGTGGTCTATATCGCCGGGACGTGCATGAGCAGCGGCAAGACGTCGGCAGCATGCCAGCTTGTGCGGCAGCTCGCGACACGCGGCGCCGCAGTCGGGGCGTGCAAATGCACAGGTGTTTCGCTGCGACGCGACACGCTGGCCATGATGGATTACGGGGCTCGGTGGGCCGTTTCGTTCAACGATGCGGGCATCGTGACGAGCAGTGCGGATTCGTCGGTGCCGGTTGCCCGAGGATTGATCGCCCATCTGGCCCGCGAGGGTGCCCAGGTCATCGTCAGCGAACTGGGCGACGGCATTCTCGGTGAGTACGGCGTGCAGGAAATCCTCGGTGATCCGGTGCTGATGGAACGGTCGGCGGCAATCGTGCTCTGTGCAAACGACCCCGTCGGGGCGTGGGGCGCGCAGCAGGTCATGGCCGAGCGGTTTGGCCTGACGATCGACGTGTTCAGCGGCCCGTGCACCGACAACGCCGTGGGCACGCGCTTCATCCGCGAGAACCTCGGCGTCGAGGCGATCAACGCGCGGACAAGCGGACGTGACCTCGGCGAGTTTGTCGCCGCGAAGGTCAACGGCCGTTTAGCGGAGTGCGTGAAGTGACGCGACCGATCAAGATCGCCATCCTGGGCGGCAGCGGCTACGCCGCCGGCGAGCTGTTGCGATTGCTGACGCAGCATCCGCACGCCGAAGTCGTCTCGGTGACGTCGGCGGGGCATGCCGGCGAACCGATCGCTGCATTGCATCCACACTTGCGGGTCTTCTACGACATCAGCACGGCCGAATCCGTCGATTTCGAGCGGCTGTTCGGCGGCGAGCACGCGGTTGTATTCGCTGCGCTGCCGCATGCGACGAGCGGTGTGTCGATTGACAAGCTGCTGGCGGATTTGGAACGCCGCGGGCAGTGCGGACGTGTACGCATCATCGACCTGAGCGGCGACCTTCGACTCCAGGACGCCGGTGCGCATCAACGGCACTACCCCGAGTCGCCGCTACTCGCCGAACGGCGGCGGACGTTTGTCTACGGAATGCCTGAGCTGTTCCGCGAACAGATTCGCACGGCCCGCTGGGTTGCGAATCCGGGTTGCCTTGCGACAGCATCGATCCTCGCGGCTGCGCCGCTGGTCGGGCCCGAATTCCGCGGACCACTGGTGATCGACGCGAAGACGGGCTCCTCTGGCTCGGGCAAGGCGCTCAAGGAAACGACGCACCACCCGACGCGGCACGCCGACTTTCGGGCCTACAAGCCGCTGGCGCACCAGCACGAGGGCGAAATCCTCCAGGCGCTGGGCGACCCGCGCGGCCAGAGGATCGAGGCGAGCTTCGTGGCCCAGAGCATGGACGTGTCGCGCGGCATTTTCGCGACGGTGCACCTGACGCTCGCCGAGCCGTCGACGACCGATGCCGTTCGCCAGCGCTACGCGACGATCTACGCGGCGAGCCCGTTCGTGCGAATTGTGCCGGACTCGCCGACGCTGCAGGACGTGGTCGGCTCGAACTTCTGCGACGTGTCGGTTGCCTGTCGCGGCCGGCAGGTCATCGCCATGGCGGCGATCGACAACATGGTGAAGGGCATGGCCGGTACGGCCATCCAGAACATGAACCTGATGTGCGGCCAGCCGGAGACGGCCGGCCTGTGGCAGCCGTCGTTGCGGCCGGTGTGAGGAAAGATGAAGACCAACGCACTCGTTGATACGTACGCCCAGTTTCCGCTCGATGTCGTCGAGGGGCACGGTTCGCGTCTGCGAACGCGCGACGGGCGGGAGTACTGGGACTTTTATGGCGGCCACGCGGTCGCGCTTCTCGGCCATTCGCATCCGGCGGTGACGCGGGCCGTCGCCGAGCAGGCGGGGCGGCTGACGTTCTACTCAAACGTCGTGCCGCTCGAGATTCGCACGCGGGCAGCCGAACGGCTGTGCCGGTTTGCCGGGCCGGGGCTGCCGCACGTGTTCTGCTGCAACAGCGGGGCCGAGGCGAACGAAAACGCGCTCAAGGTCGCGCTGCAGCAGACCGGGCGGACGCGGATCGCGACGCTCGAAGGCGGCTGGCACGGGCGGACGCTGCTGGCGCTGTCGGCGACGACCGAGGAGAAGTTGCGCAAGCCGTTCGAGTGGCTTCTGTGTGATAGCGTTCGGTTGCGATCGAATGAAGTGGACGACGTGGTCGTGATCGATGAGCGCGTTGCAGCGGTCATCGTCGAGCCGATCCAGAGCATCGCCGGCATCGTCGAACTGGACGCAGAATTCCTCGCCGCGCTGCGAAAGCGCTGCGACGAGGTCGGCGCAATGTTGATCTACGACGAAGTCCAGACCGGCATGGGTCGTCTCGGCCGCCCGTTCGCGGCGGGCGACGGCGGCGTCTGGCCGGACATGGCGACGTCAGCCAAGGGAATTGCCAACGGCATCCCGATGGGGGCCGTGCTGATGAGCCCACGCGTGGCGGATGGACTGAAGGCGGGCGATTTGGGCTCAACTTTCGGCGGCGGCCCGGTTGCTTGCGCGGCGTTGCTCGCCGTGGTCGACACGATCGAGCGCGAGAAGCTGCTCGCGCACGCCGAGAAGCTGTACGCCGCGATGGCCACGAAACTCGTCGTCGGCCCGGTGACCGAAGTCCTGGGGTGCGGCTGCCTGCTCGGCCTGAAGTCCGCGACACCCGCGAAGGAGATTCATTCGGCGCTCATGCAGCGTGGCTTCGTCACGGGCACGAGCGCAAACCCGCACGTCCTGCGGCTGATGCCGCCGATCAACACGCCGCTGGCGGCCGTTGACGAGTTGGCCGAGGCGCTGGCGGAGGTAGGAGAGAAAGTCGATGCAGCACTGGCTTAGTTTCTTGGACTACGAACCGGCCGAACTCGCGGCGCTCATTGCACGCGCCCGCGAGTTGAAGGCCGGCGGCAAGACCGATGCGATTCGCGGCAAGCTCCTCGGGATGGTTTTCTTCAATCCATCCCTGCGGACGCGTGTCTCATTCGAAGCGGCCATGATCCGCAACGGCGGCCATGCGATCTGTCTCAACGTCGGCGGCGACTCGTGGAATCTCGAGCATCGCGATGGCGTCGTCATGGACGGCGACCGGGCCGAGCACGTAAAGGAAGCCGCGCCAGTGCTAGGCCGCTATTGCGACGCACTGGCCGTGCGGACGTTCGCGGGGCTCAAGAGCGCGGCCGAAGATGCGAGTGATGCGCTGATTCGTTCGTTCGCAAAGTACGCGACCGTGCCGCTGATCAACATGGAATCGGCCATGGAGCACCCATGCCAGGGCCTGGCCGACTGGATGACGATCGACGAGAAGCTCGGCGGCGCGGCCAAACGGCGATTCGTCTTGACTTGGGCACCGCAGGCCAAGGCCGTACCGATGGCCGTGCCGCACTCGGCGGTTCTGTCAGCGGCGGCGGCCGGCATGGACGTGACGATAGCCCACCCGCCGGGCTACGAGTTGAACGCGGCGATCCTCGATCGTGCAAAGAGCTGGAGCAGCGCCCACGGGCGCAAGTTCGAGATCACGAACGATCAGATGGCCGCTTGCGGCGGGGCCGACGTGGTCTACGTGAAAAGCTGGGGCAGCACGGCCTTCTACGGCCAGCCGGACGCCCAGCGCGACAGTTTTAAGCTGCACGCAAGCTGGATGGTGACGCCTCGGCACCTGTCGCGGTCGATGACCATCCTCATGCACTGCCTGCCGGTGCGAAGAAACGTGGTGATCGCTGACGCCGCCCTCGACGACCCGCGCTGCGTCGTCGTCGATCAGGCGGAGAATCGCTTGTGGACACAGGCAGCCGTACTCAGTCGGCTGCTGCATCGGGAGAAGTAAGAATGCACACGCAACCCAGCATGAAATTGCTACGAACGGCAATTCCGTACATCCGGGCCTATCAGGACCGCGTCTTCGTCGTAAAGCTCGGCGGCCGGCTCTGCAACCCCGGACCGGAGCTCGACAACGTCGTCGAGCAGCTCGCGCTGCTGGCGACGCTCGGCATCCGGCTGGTCGTGGTTCACGGCGGCGGCGAGCAGGTCAGCGACCTCGCCCGGCGCTTCGGCCTCGAGCCGCAGTTCGTCGCCGGTCGTCGCGTGACCGACGACCAGACGCTCGAACTGACCAAGATGACGCTGGCGGGCACGATCAACATCAACCTCGTCGCGGCGTTTCGGCGGCACGATGTTCCCGCGGCAGGGCTGACCGGCGTCGATGGACGGATGATCACGGTCGTGAAGCGGCCGGTCCGGTCGGTGACCGATCCATCGACGGGCGAGGTGCGCGAAGTCGATTTCGGCCACGTCGGCGACATCACCACCGCGCGGACCGAGCTGATCGACCAGTTGCTCGACAAGCGCGTCGTGCCGGTCATCGGCACGCTGGCGGCCGACACCCAGGGGCGGATCTTCAACGTCAACGCCGACACGGTCGCCGCCCGGCTGGCGGTCGAGCTACATGCGGTGAAGTACATCCTGCTGACGACCGTCGACGGCATTCTTCTTGACGTGAAGGACGCCGACAGTTTGCAGGCCTATGTCGATCTGGACGACCTCGACGAGCTGACGAAGCGCGGCGTCATCGCCGGCGGCATGTTGCCGAAGGTGGCGGCCTGCGCCGACGCGGTCCGCGGCGGCGTGCCGCGGGTGCACATCATCAACGGCGCCACGCCCGATGCTGTGCTAGCCGAAATTTTCACCAACGAGGGCAGCGGCACGCTGATCGTGTCGCACCGCGAACAGAAGACGCCTGCGGTAACCGGCTGATGTCGTACGCATCGCACAATTCGGAGCAATTGCTTGATTGCCTCGGGCGACTGGTGGCGATCCGCAGCGTGTCGCGCGAAGAGGACACGATCGCGGCGGCCGTCTTCAACGAACTGGAGGCTGCGAAACTGCATCCGCGCCGTTTGGGCTGCAACGTCTGGTGCGAGATCGGCGACCTCGGTGGGTCGGGGCGCCCGCGCCTGCTGTTCAACTCGCATCTGGACACGGTGCCCGCCGCCGCCGGCTGGTCCGCCGATCCATGGACTCCGCGCCGGGACGGTGATCGACTAATCGGTCTCGGAGCCAACGACGCCAAGGGCTGTGTGACAGCCATGATCGGCGCGGTGCTCGCGTTGAAACGGCGGCTTGATCGCGGCGCGAAGCTGGGCGGGACCGTTGTGCTCGCGCTCACGGCCGAGGAAGAAATCTCCGGCAAGGGACTTTCCGAGCTGCTGCCGTCGCTGCGTCCGATCGACGCCGCGCTTGTCGGGGAGCCGACCGGGCTCGTGCCGATGATCGCCCAGCGCGGGCTGCTGATTCTCAAGTGCATCGCCCGCGGGCGGACCGGCCATCCGGCCAACACGCCGTCCGATACAGCCGAAAACGCCATCGTCAACGCGGCCGGCGAGATTATCCGACTTCGCGACTTCGACTGGGGAAAGGCGCACCCACTTTTGGGAGAGTGTCACGCCCATGTGACAACGATCGCGGGCGGTGTCGCTCGCAACGTGATCCCCGACGCGTGCGAATTCTTCATTGACATCCGTACGACAGCGGAAACGCCCCACGCGGCGCTCGTCGCACGGCTGCGCGACTACTTGAAGTGCGAAGTGCACATCCACAGCGAGCGGCTCGTTCCCGTACAGACGGATGCGTCGCACCCGATCGTTCAGACCGCGCTTCGCGCATTGCCCGGATCGCAACCGGCTGGCAGCCCGACGATGAGCGACATGGTCTTCCTCGCCGGCGTGCCGGCGATCAAGATCGGCCCGGGCGAATCGGCCCGCTCGCACACGCCGAACGAGTTTGTCACAGGCGCAGAACTGGCAGCGGGTGCGGCCGCCTACGAACGAATCCCGTTGGAGTACTTTGCGTCGCCGGGAGTGATCGGCCATGGCTGAGCAGGCCCGACGATTGTGGGACAAGGGCGGCGAGGTTGACGACCTGGTCCACCGCTTCACCGTCGGCGACGATCCGACCAGGGACTTGAAGCTCGTACACGCCGACTGTCTCGGCTCGGCCGCGCACGCGCGGACGATCCATCGCGCAAGCATTCTGAACGACGCGGAACTGAAATCGCTGCTGGCGGGACTGCGCGAGATCGACGCGCTCCACAGCGCCGGCAAGTTCACGATCCCGGCGGAACTCGAAGACTGCCACACTGCTATTGAGGCCCATCTGACGAAATCCTGCGGCGCGGCCGGCGAGAAAATCCACACCGGCCGCTCACGAAATGACCAGGTCGCGACCGCCATGCGGCTCTGGATGCGCGGCGAAGCCGTCCGCTGGCTCGACCTGCTGGCGGGATTCGTGCAAACCGCGCTCGCCCGGATCGAACGCGACGGCGAAATCGAAATGCCCGGCTACACCCACATGCAGCAAGCCATGCCGTCCAGCATCGGCCAGTGGCTGCACGCCCACGTCGAGGCGGCATTGGAACAAACGCGGGCCACACTCGACCTGCTCGACCGCCTCGACGCCTGCCCGCTTGGCACCGGCGCCGGCTTCGGCGTACCGCTCCCGCTGGATCGCGAATTCACTGCAAAGCTGCTCGGCTTCTCGCGAGTGCAGCGCAGCCCGATCGACGTGCAGAACAGCCGCGGACGAATGGAGCGCTACTTCGTCCGCGTCGCGGCTGACATCGGCGCGGTGCTGCAGAAGCTCGCGTCCGACATGCTGATCTTCTCGACCGCCGAGTTCGGCTTCTTCCGCCTGCCGGAGTCGCTGACGACCGGCTCGTCGATCATGCCGCAGAAGCGGAACCCGGACGTGCTCGAGCTGATGCGGGCCAAGTCGGCCTGGCTCCGTGCCCGCGAGTACGAACTCGACTGCGTGATCGACAAGCTTCCGTCGAGCTATCACCGCGACCTGCAACTCACCAAGGAGCCCGCGCTTCGCGCCGCCGACGAGATCGAGCAACTGCTCGACGTCGCCGAACGCGTCATCGCCACGTTTGAAATCGACCGCGACCGTCTCGCGTCGGCAATGCGGCCGGAGCTGTTCGCGACTGAGGCGGCCTTACGGCTGGCGTCGAAGGGCACGCCGTTTCGCCAAGCCTATCGCGACGTGGCCGGCGAGCTTCGCGCGGGTCGTTTCCGGGTGCCGGCTGACCGCGACCGGTCGCACATCGTCTCGGCCGACCTGCTCGCGGTGCTCCGCGGCGAATCGGTCGCGTTGGTCGCGAAGTCGGGCGAATGGAAATTGCGAATACGCGCCGCCGAACGGCTGCTGCACGACCCCGCAGACGGCTCGCCGCTCTAATCCTCTCTAGATCAGCCACTTAGCGATTTTTGTGTTTTTTCGTCGGACGACTGTAAGGTCGGCCGAGTTGTCGGGTCTTAGAGGGTGGTGGATGAGGCCGAATAAGCGGGAGACAGGCCGAGTTCACCGGGAGCAAATGACGCGATACACGCGGGCGTCTTGAGGCAGGCGCCCGCGTGTCAGCGTTTTTACGCACCGCATGTCGATCGGCCTTGCGGCCCGCGCCAAAACCTGCTCTAAGAATCCGCTCGCGGAGGGCCGTGGGCGTCATGCCAAGCATCGAACAGATCAACAAGCTGCTGGCCAAAGAGCCGGACGACGCGTTCCTGAACTTTGCGCTCGCGATGGAACTGGCCAAGACCGGCCAGGCCGCCGAGAGCATCGCCCAGTTCGACCGCGTCGTCGCCATCGACCCCAACTACACCGCGGCCTACTTCCAGAAGGCCCAGAACCTCGTCCGCTCCGGCCAGATCGAGCCGGCCAAGGCGGCCCTGCGGATCGGCATCGAGCGCGCTCAGGCCATCGGCAACGCCCACGCCGCCGGCGAGATGAGCGAGATGCTGGCGGGTCTGTAGTCGCGGCGCCTTTTCGGCGTCGAACTTTTTTTCACTTCGGCAATTGAAACGCGTCGGCGCGGATGGACTCGGCGTGACCGTCCGCGAAGAGCGCGTTGACGACTGAGCGGTGGTTCGAGGTCGGTTCGTAGGCGACAAGCCGTCGAGGGTCGGTATCAGCCGGGCCGGAGGTCGGGAGTTGGGCGATGATGTAGCGATCGCCTTCCGGACAGTAGATCTGATTGACTTTCAACTCACCCGCCGCAACCAGCGTGTCCAATGCGTCCTTTGGTTGAAGTAATCCGTTATATCGTCCCATCGCCGCTCCGATTGCGCGAAGATTCATGAGGCACTGAGTTCTCTGGCTGAGTTCGGTGCTTCGATAGATCGCCCAGCCGTCGACGACCAGAAAGAACACACCGATCGCAAGTCCTCCATAGAACAACCGCCGCAGTTGCTTGGACAACCGAGACTTGGCCTTTTCATCCACCATACTGCTTCAACGCCGAACACGGTTTCCACACTCGGGGCACCGACCGGAGACGTTTCCTGTCAGATCGTAACCGCAACTCGGACAGCAGCCGACGGCCGCCCGCTGATGAGCAAGCAGCCATAGCAGCCCCGTCGGCACAGCACAGCAAAGTAAAGTCAGCCACAGCGGGCAAATAATGAGCTGCGCTCTCGGATCGGTTCGGACGAACGGCCGCCAAAAGCCGAAGCACATCGGCGACGGATTGACCGGCCGGCCGGTGACGCAGGCGGCATACCACCGTCCCGGCTGCGACGCGGCAAACGCGTTGCGACTAAGTGTCAGGCAGCCCTCGGAGAGACTGACAATCGAGCGATTGCCGATCCGGTGAACCTCGATGCGAAACCGGCCGACGGTGGGGATCGTCAGCAGCCAGAGCAGCGTGACAAGCAGGCAGCACGACAAGCCGACCCACTTCGCAACCCGGATCGAGTGCATGCGAGTCTTACGTCGCGAGCGGTGCAACGGTTTGCGCGCACTCCGGACACTGGCCTGACAGGTTTCCCGTCAGATCGTAATCGCAATCGATGCACCGACCTGGTGCGATGAAGCGGCGCTCGAAGTGTCGAAGGGCGACTGTAGCTGCGAATGACACAACCAGGGGAACCCAAAGCGGCAATGTCGCTATGAGCCAGGTGAGTCCCGAGTTCTCCAGACTAGCTCGCGGTCGTTCGAGTCCGAGGCTGTTCATCACATCCGTTGGGGGCGAAGCCCGATCGGCGGAAATACTCCAGTAGAAGTTGTCCGGGCCGCCATCACCCCGGCACTCCCACCCGGACCAATAGAACGCAGTCAAAGAGCCATGCTCAACGGAAAGCGTTAGACTCTTTGTGCCCGACTTGTCGCCGTCAAAGTGCATCCACAATCTCAATTTTCTGTCGAAAACGTGGGGCACGCTGATCAACCATGCCGCAACGCAGCAAACGAACGTGCTACGGGCAACCGGTTTCGCGATTCGAAGTATGAGAGATCGCCTTCGCACTCGGGCTTGTACGTGTATATCCAGCCGGGGTTGCACTCCCACACTCCGGACACCGGCCGGAGACATTCTTGGTCAAGTCATATCCGCACTTGGCGCAGTAACCGGCCTGTCGCCGTTGACGATCAATGAACCACAGCACCGGCGTCGCGGCCATGCATACCGCCAGCGGAATCCAGAGCGGAATGATGATGCACTTTTCGATGCCCGGAAGCTGGGCCGGCTCGACGCGCGGGCGGACGAAGCCGGGGTCGAACGTCGAGCCGACCTCACTCTTCAACTGGAAGCAGCCGATGAGGTTACTGCTGCCGGGCGGCTGGGCCACGAGCCACTCGATGCAGCCGTGGCTGAGCACCGCCTGGTGCGGCCGGGTCGCGCCGGGCGTGATGAGCACGCTGGTGGTCGAGTAGCCGGCCAGCAGCCACACGCAAAGCAGCACGAACGATGCGGCCGAGGCGACCCACTTGGCAAGCTTGCGAATCCACGCTCGCGGTTGCATCAAAAACCACTACGCGGCGGGGGAGGGGATCGGTTCGCCACATTCCGGACAGCGGCCAGAGACGTTTTTCGTCAGGTCGTAATTGCACCTTCCGCAATGTCCGGGTCTCCGCGATCGTCGAATGCCTAGCAGCAGCGCGACTGACGGAAATGCAACGATTACGAATGGCAGCCAAAATGGGAGGATTAGATCCACTTGGTTATCCAAACCGGCACTCGTTCGAGAAGGCAAACACATCGCTTGCCGCATTTCGTATGCGAGGGAATGAAGTTCGTTATACCCGATCCATTTCGGTCCGCCGTGAAAGCCCTCATCGAGCGGATAGCCCCCGTATCTAATTCGTACTCTCCCGGGCGACAGCGACCAATAGAATCCTGGCCCCCAACCGAATCCACCCAGGACCGCGCGGCTGTGATCGAAGGGCATCGTCGCGATCCAAACCAGAATATTCGCGAGGCAGAATGACAGTCCGACGCAGATCAATAGTCGGAAGACAACTGAGCGACGATTCATATCACTTCCATCGCCCGAAAGGATGTTTCACGTTGAGAATTCGACGCGGGTCGGCAGTAAGTAACTCATACGGGACAAAGGACGATTGAGCGAGCCGATTCACCTGTCGGCATCAGCTCTATCCATATCGCCGCCTCCGGCAGCAGCGATTGCACTTTGTCCGCCCATTCGACAACGACAACTCCGCCCGCGTCGCATAATTCATCGAACCCGATCGCTGACAATTCCTTAACGCTGCCCAGCCGGTAGGCGTCGAGGTGGTAGAGCGTCAGCCGGCCGTGATACTCCTGCACGAGCACGAACGTGGGACTGTTAACGCTCCGCGGGTCGGTGACGCCGAGGCCGGCCGCCAGTCCTTTCACGAACTGCGTCTTGCCCGCACCGAGCGGCCCGACGAGGGCGATGACGTCGCCGGCCCGAAGCTGCGACGCGAACTGCCGGCCGAGATCGCGAGTCTCCTCCGCCGAGTTCGTCGTGTACTCGCGCCGCTCCAACTTCACGATTTGAAATGCTCCCAGCCGCGCGGTTCCAGCGGCTCGCGCCGCCCGTTGCGGACTAGCCACAGGCCCGACTCGACGATCCGACCGATCGGCGTCCATCGGCTGGCCGCCGTCTCGATCACGTCGTCCGTCCGCGCACACGCGGCCAGCAGCTCGAAATCCTCGCCGTCGTGCAGCGCATGTTCGAGCGGCGAGCGGCCATCGCGTTTCGCCATCGCCTCGGCGTCCGCGTGAATCACGCCGCCGGTCAACGCCGCCGCGTCAATCTCGGCCCCGACACTCGACGCCTCGCACAGCCGCGAGCAGTCGATCGCCAGCCCATCGCTGATGTCGAGCATGGCGTGCAGATCGCCGCCGAGCGTCTCGGCCAGCCGCCGCGCCTCGCCGACGCGCGGCTCAAACGTCAGATGCCGCCCGAGCAAACTGCCGCCCAGCGGCCCGCTGACATACAGGCCGTCGCCCAACTTTGCCCCGCTCCGCCGCACCGGCGCAATCCGCGGAAACGGCTGCGCCAGCACCATCACGTCAACGACCAGCGGCTGATCCCAACTGTTCGTGTCCCCACCCGCCAACGGGCAGTGATACTGCTCCATCAGCGGCGTCATGCCCTCGTAAAGCTGCTGGGCCTGCTCAATCGACCACGCATTCGGCAACGCCACCGACACGGCCGCCGCCAGCGGCATCACCGCCATCGCCGCACAGTCCGACAAGCTGCACGCCAGCGCCTTGCGGCCGATCTGCTGCGGCGAGTGCTCGCCCGTTCGGAAGTCAACGCCGTCCATCAGCATGTCGGCCGTGACGAGCACGACGGGCGACCCGACGCGCACGCCGCCCATATCGTCGCCGATCTGAATCGGCAGTCGCAGCGGTGACGCAGCCGATCGCTGCCGCAGCCACTCAACAAACGCCCGCTCGCTCTTGGCCATCGCGGGCAAATTATAGAGGAATCGCTTGCTGGGGTTCGCTGCGGCGGTCTAATATCCCTCCGAGAGAGAGGAAACGAGAAAATGCCCAAAGTGGCGGTGATTGTGGTAGGTGCGGGATCGGGCACGCGGTTTGGCGGCGAGGAAAACAAGATCTTCGCGCACGTCGAAGGGCAGCCCTGCTTCCTGCGGACGCTTCAGCTTTTCATCAATCGCGACGACGTGTGCCAGTCGATCCTCGTCGTCTCGCCGGCCGACATGGCGACGATGCGGCAGAAGTACGCGGCCAACCTGGGCTTCATGGGCGTCAAGCTGGTTGAGGGCGGCGCGGCCCGGCACGAGTCGGTCGCCAACGGTCTGGCCGTCGTCTCCGACGACGCCGAGTTCGTCGCCATTCACGACGCCGTGCGGCCCTGCCTGATCGGCGAGTGGATCGACGCGGTCTTCGCCGAGGCCCAGAAGAGCGGTGCGGCCATCCCGGCCACGCGCGTGACGGCGACGCTCAAGCGGGCCAGCGACCAGAAAATCATCGAAGAGACGGTCAGCCGCGACGGCCTGTGGCAGGCCCAGACGCCGCAGGTCTTCCGCAAGGATGTCATCTCAAAGGCCTACAAGACACCGCCCCCGGCCGACGCCCCGGTGACCGACGACGCCCAACTCGTCGAACAGTCCGGCCACGCGGTCAGCATCGTCGAATCGGATCCGCGGAACATCAAAATCACGACAAAGGGTGACCTTTCGCTGGCGGGTGCGATCATTAAGAATCTCCCGCAGCCCAAGCGCGGTGGTCAGCTTGGGGCATTCGAGGAAGCCAAGTGGTAGCATCACTCATTCCGGATCCGCGCGGTCGCGCGAAAAACAGGAGACACACGATGAATCGAATCTCGCTCTGTACCATTGCGTTGACGGTTGCCTGCGTCGCGTCGACGGCGTCGGCTGATACCGCAGCGCTGCTATCGCGCGTCCCGCCCGGCGCGAACGCGATCGCGATCATCGACGTCGATGGGCTGGTGAAAAGCCCAATGGGTGTGAAGGAGCAATGGAAAGAAAAGCTGAAAAACGCGTACGCCGCGACGCCCATGATGGTGCCGCCGAATGTTGCGCGACTCGTGCTCGCATCGTGGATCGACCCCGGCACGCTCGCGCCAATCTGGGAAGCGTCGGTCATGGAAACGAAGACGACGCCGTCGATGGAGAAGATTGCCAAGGCCGAGAACGGCTACGTTGACACGATCGGCGACAAACAGGCGGTCTGGACGCCGGCGAATGCATACTTCGTCCGACTCGATTCGAAGGTCCTCGGAACAGTGGCGCCGGCCAATCGGCAGTTCACCGCACGCTGGGCGCGCCGAGGCGGCTCGTCGGGCGATACGCTTTCGCCCTTTCTCAAGGCAGCGGCCGATTCGATGGACGACAAGACCGCGTACCTATTTGCGATCGACCTCGAGGACGTCACGAGCCCGCGCAAGGTTCGCCGGCGCGTGGAGTCGGAGAGTTTCGATTCACTGGCAGGCAAGAACATTGATCCGGAAAAGCTGGCCCAGGTCATTTCCAGCCTCAAGGGCATCACGCTTAGGGTGAGTGTCGATGACACGGCGACGGGCATGGGCGTCATCGAGTTTGGCCAGTCGCCCGCGATTCTGGCCGACGTGGCGAAACCGCTGGTGCTGGAAATACTTGACCAATGCGGGGCCGCCATCGACGACTTCAACGACTGGACGGTCGCGGTAAAGGGTAATGCGATCTTGCTCGACGGCAAGCTCTCGAAAGACGGCATGCGGAAGCTGTTCAGCATCGTCAATCCGCCCAACCCGAATGCGGCGGGCGTTTCGGATGATGACCAGCCGTCCAGCCAGAAACCAGCAGGCGGCAGCACGGACTCGAATGCGGTTGTCGCGGCGTCGAAGCAGTATTACACGACCGTGTCCGACATCATCGACAACGTCGGCAAGAAGGTCCGCAACTCGTCGTCCATGACGCAGGGGGCCGCCTGGGTCGCCCGCGACGCGCGGCGCATCGACCGCCTGCCGACGCTCGACGTCGATCCGGACTTGGTGAAGTGGGGAATCGATGTCAGCGGCGGATTGAATGACATCGCCTCGACGGTGGGCGTCGGGGGGCTTCAGGCCCGATCCGCGACCGTGGGCATCCAGGACCCGTACAGCTACGGCGGTGGCACCGCATCGGGCTATCAGATGGGACGCGAAGGCATCAACCCGAACGACTCGGTCGATCGGCGAAACGTCCAGCGGCAACGCCGGGCGGCGCTCGCGGCGGAGAAGGCCAAGACCGGGCAGGCGGCGGTGCAAATCCTGCGGCAGATCGACACGTCGCGGGCCACGATCCGGGCCGCGATGACGCAGAAGTACAAAGCTCAGTTTTGATCGGACCGGGACGCTTCGACATCCGGGGTCTGTGAAAAAGTGTCGCGATCTGATTCCGCACCCCGGCCGACGAAGGGTCTTGACCCCGGACGACTTTCCGATTGCAATCCTCGCCCAAGCTCCGATAATCGGAGTCTCGGAAGCCCGACGGAACGGGTTTTTGCAGGGGTGTATGCCATGACGGATCGCCTTGTTCGTATCGTTCTCGCCTCGACCGCTCTTCTTCTTGCCGCCGGATGCCAGGATTGGAATCGGCACAGCATGCCGCCGACCGATCTCTCGCAGCCGCCCGACAAAGTGCAGGCCCAGCTGCGCGACGACGGGGCCGACGTGTCGGCCAGCGTCGAGGACATGCTGCGCTCGCGCTCGGCATATCTCGAGCAGTTGAAGCGGCTGGAGAAGCTCTACCTCGAACTTGGCGACGTCAATCGCGCCAACTGGGCGCGACGGCAGCGCGAGCGGACGGAGCTGGTCGAGCTGTACCCGTATTTGTCGGCCAAGCCGGTCGAGGCCAACACGAAGGTCGCGCCGGAGGAGAAGATCCCCGAGGCCGATGCCCTCTACAACAAGGCGATCGCGAAGTACAAGGAAGTTCACGGCGTGCCGCTGGCGGGATTCCTCGACATGAATCGCGAGAAGGCGCGGCAGTCGCTCGCGCTGTTCCAGGAGTTGCTCAAGAAGTATCCGAAGTCGGACAAGGTCGACGACGCGGCGTTCTATTGCGGCCAGATCTACAAGGAATACCTCCGCAAGGAAGATCCCGACGACGAACTCTCAATCAAGTACTACGAGTGGTCGTGGGAGCTCGACCCCAAGACGCCGCACCCGGCGCGGTTCCAATGCGCGGTCGTTGAAGACTTCCGCAGGCACAATCGCAAGCGAGCGCTCGAGCTGTACCACGAAGTGCTCGTCGACGAAACGTTCAAGAATTCGAACTGCCGCTTCGCGGCTTCGCGCATCGAGCAGTTAACCGACGAGGAAGGCAGCCACCTCCGCCCGCGCGAGGAAAAGGAGCCGAGCGGCGGTGAGCTGCGAACGGAGACCGAGACCACTTCCACGCCGGCGGCCTCGCCGAAGCCGGACCACGACGACGTTGAGAAGCCAAAGGCCGCCCAATCCGGCGAATCGCACGAAGAGCCGGCATCGGAGCCGAACGGCGACGGTCCGGAAGAGCCCTGACCGACGTAGTGGGCTGGGTATTTCGCGCTGACTGAGTCAATTGCACCCGCTGACGCACGACCACGAGACCTGATTCGTGCATTGCGCCTGGTCGATCGAGACGCGTCCGCTGTTCGTGCCGCAAATGCAGATGTCCAAGTCTGCGCTGGTGGCGTGACAGCCGATGACCGTGATCCCGCCGATGAGGTCGCCGCCGTCGGTGTTGCCCGCATTCCTCAGAATCTTGATTGACCCGTCGAATGACACATTCGGCGGCGGCGTGGGAATGATGCTCGCCGTCGTGCCGAGTTGAATAACGCCGCGGGCGTCGTAGTCGCCCCGGCTGTCGTTGATGCGGATCGCGCCGCTGGAACCAAGGCCCTGTGTCGCCCGTATGAGCGACAGGGACGCCGTCTCGCGCCCGATGGTAATTCCGCCGTTGCACAGACCATCGATGAGGATTCGCCCGGTGCTCGTGAGGCTCTCGTCGATAGCGACTGAACCGGAGACGTTGCCGGTTACCTTGATGTCGCCCGAAACCGCGCCATCGATTGCAACGGACCCACCCAGATTCCCATTGATTGCCACTGTGCCACTGACGTTGCCGCCCACCGTGAGGACACCGGGGAAGTCGCCCCCGTCTCCGGCCGGGCTGCTCCCAACCGCGCCGGCGAGATTTCCATCGATCACGATCTGAGAGTTAGACAGCATGATGCCCGAATGAGCACCGACAAAGCCCTTCGCCTCCACGTCGCCGGTCACGTGAATCGTGCCGTTCATGTGAACACCCGTGACACACTCCCAGTTCAGGGCTCCCGATTCGCCGATATCTGCGATGGTGACACTTCCCGTGAATTCATAGACATTGGCCATCTCGAAGTTGTCCGTCAGCGTGCCCGCGTTGATGACCGCGCCCGCGCCGGCTTCGATCAGGATGCCCGCTTCGATGTCGCCGCCGTCAAAGTCGACAATCCCGCTGCTCGTGAGTGGAATTCCGATGCTCAGTGCTTGTTTCGCCTTGACACCGCTGTGTATGTTGAGCCGACCGGCAAATGACTTGGTGCCGGCGCCGGCGCCGTCGAAGGTGACGAACGACGCCCCCGTCATGTCGACCACGTCGATCACGCACGAGCTGCCGACGCTGCCTGCGGCACTCAGCGTTCCATCCGCAAGGGCCGTTGTGACGTTCACGTCGCCATCGACGTCGCCCGCAATCGTCAGCGCCTTAAGAACTGGAACGGTGATCGTGCTACTGGATTGCACGCTGCCGTTGATTGCGATCGACGCCTCCCCGCCCGTCCCGCCGCTATCGCGAAGAACGGTAAGGTTGCCGGTCAGGTCGCCGGCGATGATCGAGCCCGCCGCGACAGAGGAGTAGTGGTTCCCGGTAGGCTGGAGCGCGATGCTGCCGACATTGGCCGCGCCCGCCCCAGTCACCTTGGCAATCTTGACCACGAAATTGTCCGCGACGGGCGTAGTGATGGAAGAGATGTTGGCTGGTGCGCCGGTGCCGACCAGTTCGGAAGAGACGATCCACGCCAGATCGCCCTTCTTCAGTTGGAGTCCCGGGCACGTTGGATCTGCGAACGAAACAGAAAAGTCAACATCTTCGATTGGGTCCGGCGCTTGGCTCCACTGCAAACATACCTTCACTTGGCTTCCCGTCACGCACGTCTCGCCGCCCGCCCAAGATAGCTGGTTCCCGAGAATGGCGACAACCAGCGGCGCGATGCACCATACGATTCTCATGTGGATCTGCTCCTTCATTTCCGTCACTCCTTTCGCTATAGTTAGGTGGATGTTCCAATTGCACCAGGCTTCCGTGAGTCGCGAAGCAGGCGTGTGCAATCGTCACGGGCTGCAAGCGCCCACCGCGATCGCCGTTATACTTATGCTTGCGACGCGCGCAGCAGTCGGCACATCAGTCGCGTACGAATGCAACACTCTCCCGGAAAACACTGGGTGGCAAGTTGTCCAGATTTACTGCAATCCGACTCTCGAAGTTTTGGACGGCTGGTTCCAGCAACACGTAGACTTGTGCCCGCCGAATCCTCCGCCAGGTGGCCAGCAAGCTGCATTTCGGCGTACTATCGACGAGTTCATTGGAGAGCCGACCTTCTTTCTGCAGTGGCGAGTTGTCACAGACGCAGACCGTTCCGAACTTCCGTGGGGTGGGGGCGCGGCCATTTCGGCCGGAAGCAATGGGGATACGAACTACGCTTTCAGCATCGCGTCTGACCGAGCGGAACTCAACAGAGATAATCTCTTGCCGATCATCGCCGTGGACGTGCAAGCGGGCGTGCCACATACGTACCGCCTCGAACTTGTCGGTGCGGCATCTTACGCTTGGTACATCGATGGTCAACTGGTCGGCTCCGGCGTGCCGGAAGGCGAATACCCCTCCTTCAATCCGCGGATTGTGTGGCGCGACAAGGCCGCATTTCTCCCAAATACCGCCAAATGGGACTACATCCGTTACGGCACCATCCCCCAGCCCGCCAGCGGCGACTTTGACAGCAGCGGCACAGTCGACGCGAACGATGTCTACTTCTTCCTCGACTGCCTGCTCGGCCCCGACTCGGCCGGCCCCGGCTGCCGCTGGGCCGACATGAACGGCGACCTGACGGTCAACGGCGATGACGTGCAACTCTTCGCCGCCGCCCTGCTCGGGGCGTAGGCAACTTCAGGCTATCATCCCGCGGGATGAAACTGGTTTTTCTCATCCTCGCCGGCGGGGACCTGCTGTTGCTGTCGGTGACGGCCGTCGTCGGGCTGCTCGTCCAGGGCGAGACGCACTACTTTCAACACTTTCTGCTTGGCCTGCTGGCTTCGCTCTATACCTGCCTCTTCCATGTGATCGTCTTCACGGCCTTCGTCGTTTCCGGGCGGATTGTCCGCGAGGCCGAGGCAACCGGCGCGGCCGACGCTTCGGTGGTTGCGGCGGTACAGCGGGGCAAGTCGCGCGTCCTGCGCTTGGCCATGTTTGCCATCGGTTGGACGTTGGTGACGGCCTCGCTGGGGGCGATTGTGACCGAGCCGGGCTCGGCCGCGGCCTGGGGCGTCTCGACAACCTGGCACCTGATCGCGGGATTGGGAATGTTGCCGGTCAACTTGGCGGCAATGTTGGGTGAGTTTGTCGAAGTCGACCGAAATGTGCGGCTGTTCGAGCGGTCGTTCGGCGGGGGCGGCGTATAATTACCCCGGATTGCAGGGCGCACTTACGTCCCGGTGAGCTATGACGGCTGCAGCGGTTTTGTTCTCACTGATCCCTCTGGGTCTGGCCGGCGACGGCGACGCGCTGCGAGAGGCCCGGGAGCAGTTCCTGACCGGAAATTACGATCGGGCCGAGTTGGCCTATCGGCGGCTAGCGTCGGAGCCGGCGACGAGGATTGAAGCCCACGTCGCCTGGACCGACGTCGACATGCAGCGCGGCCGCTATCGCGAGGCGATCGACCGCCTGCGAAGCGTCGAGAGCGACGGCGCCAAATCGAGCGACTGGCATGCGGCCCTGGCGTCGATGCTGGCGCGGGTGGGGGAGTACGAAGCGGCCGTCGAACACGACCGCAAGGCACTCGAGCTTTCGGAAGACAACTGCAAGGCGCGCGATGAACTGGGCGCATTGCTGGAGAAGCTCGGCCGGCGCGAAGAAGCCGTGGAGGTCTACGCGTGGTTCGAGCGGCTTCTGCAGGATCACCTGCCGGAGCGGGCGGAGGACCTGACCCACGCCGGGCGGGGCTTCTACCGCTACTCGGTGCTGACGCGGCACGAGAATTTGAAAGACCGCTGCAAGTACGTCTTGCAGGAGATTTTTCAGGAGGCGTTCGACTTCGTCGATTCGAAGTACTGGCCGGCACGACAGGCCGCCGCGGACCTGCTGCTCGCGAAGCACAACACCAACGAGGCATCCGACGACTTCAAGAAAATCCTGGAGATGAATCCGAAGGCGACGGACGCCTACGTCGGCCTCGCCGTCGCGGCTCTTGAGGATTGGAACTTCGACGAGATCGAAGATCAGGCGGGGAAGGCGCTGGAAATCAATCCGAACAGCGTCGAGGCGCTGCTGGCGCTCGGCCGTTGTCGCATGTTGGAGCGGAAGTATGGCGAGGCGGCGAAGGTCGCCGGCCGTATGCTCGCCGTGAATCCGCGTTCGATTGAGGGGCTTTCGCTACTGGCCGTCGCCCAACTGCGGCAGGAAAAACGGGCCGACTCGGCCGCGACGATCGCGCGGTTGGAAAAAATCGTGCCGAAATCCGCGGCGTTGCACTTCGAGCTTGCCTTCTGGCTCTCGGCGGCGCGGCAATATCACGAGGCCGATCAACACTTTCAGAAGGCGATCGAGGCCGATCCGACGTGGGTCGATCCGCGAACCGAACTCGGGTTGATGTACATGCAATCCGGCGATGAGCCCGGCGCCCGCCGCGTCCTGGAGGCATCGTGGAATCTCGATAGCTTCAATCATCAGACATTCAACGTCCTCGAGCTGCTCGACGAACTGGAGAAGTTCGCCCGGCACACGATCCCCCATTTCCTGCTGCAATACGACGCCGAGCAGGACGCGGTCATCGTTCCCTTCTTCTCGAAGCGGCTCGGAGAGGTCTACGCCGACGTGACAAAGGAATTCGCCGCGGTCCCGACCACGCAAACCGCCATCGAAGTCTTCCCATCGCACTCGCGCTTCAGCGTGCGAATCGCCGGGCGGCCGTGGATCGCGACGGTCGGGGCCTGCACCGGGCCGGTCATCGCAATGGACGCACCGCGCAAGACCGGTGCGATGTCGACGTTCAACTGGGCCGGCGTCCTGCGACACGAATTCACGCACACGGTCACGCTGGCCGCGACCGGCAATCGCATCCCGCACTGGATGACCGAGGGTATGGCTGTTTACGCCGAGCACACGCCGCGTTCGTGGAACTGGGTGTTGCTGCTGACCGACGCGATGCGCTCCGGACGGATGTTCAATCTTCAGACGATCGACTGGGGTTTCATGCGCCCGCGCCGCCACACCGATCGTAACCTCGCCTACGCCCAGAGCGAGTGGATGATCGAGTACATCGTCGAGCGCTGGGGCCACGACAAGATGATCGGCCTGCTCAAGCCGTTCGCCGACCGCAAGACTCAGGAGCAGGCATTCGAGTCCGTGCTGGGCATTTCGACGGCCCAATTCGACAAGGACTTCGCCGCCTGGGCGCGGACGCAGGCCGAGGCGTGGCGTGTTCCGCTCGACCCGCTGGGCGAACGGCGGAGTCTGGAGATCGCGGCTCGGGTCAGGCCGTTCGACGCGGACGCGCGGTCGCGGCTGGCCGAGCGAGCGCTGCTCGGCGGCGACCTGAAAGACGCGGCGGTCGAGTCCGCGGCTGCGCTAAATCTTTCAAAAGACGAAGCACGGGCGATTCGCACCCGCGCGATTACGCTCACGTTGGTTGCGGATCTCGAGAAAGATGACGAAGCCCGGGAACACGCCTACGAAGAGGCGTCTGAGTCGATTGATCGATTCGCGGAGTCGGCGCCGAACGACCCGGACTCGGTCCGCTGCCAGGCGATGCGCGCACAGTGCGGGCAGGATTGGGAAAAAGCCGCCGAGTTATGGCGAAAATACGAAACGATGAGACCGGCCGATCCGGACGGCTTCCGACGGCTGGCGGGAGTGTTCCTCGTCACCGACAATCAGGAACAGGCGCTGGAGCAGTTGGAGAAACTTCACGCCCTGACGCAGGATGAGCCGGACGTCTGTCGGCAGATCGCGACGATTCGCACAAAAAAGGGCGAGGATGCGGTCGCGGCCGAGTGGTTGGAACGGTTAATCGATATCGACCCGTACGACGGCGAGGCCCATCGTGAACTTGGGGGGCTCTACGAACGTCTGAATCGTACGGCCGATGCCGAGACGCACTATAAAGCCCTGAGTCTGCTCGAGAAGGACCGGGGCGACGGACATCGGTTGCTGGCCGCACTCTACCGCAAGGCCGGCCGGACGCGCGAGGCCGACGAACAGGACAAGCTGGCGAGCGAACTGCCGGCGGCGCCGGACAGGCGGTCGTCGCCCTGACAATGAGGACCGAGCATGCGGATTGACGACGCGCAGGCCGTGATCGAGAAGATGTACTCGCACAAGGACCGCGTGCGCGGATCGGCGGCGACGTTTCTCTGGTTCATGGAGGAAGTGGGGGAGCTGGCCGCCGCCCTCGCGAAGGGCGACCGGGCCGAAAAGGAAGGCGAGTTTGCCGATGTGTTCGCCTGGCTGCTGACGCTCGCCAATGTTGAAGGCATCGACGTCGGCCAGGCGTTCCGAAAGTACAGCGACGGCTGCCCCGGCTGCGGAAAGATGACTTGCAGTTGCACGGAAAAAGTATGAGCGGTTCGCGATTCCACTGGCTGATCGTCGGCGCGCTGAGCGTGATGCTTTGCGGCAGTGCGTCGGCGCAGGTCAGTGGAGGCATTTCTCGCGTCGGACTCGCGGGCGGCGGGGCACAGCTCGTGCGCGAGGGGAACTGGACGTTTGTCGAGGTCATGCTGGCCTACCAGGGATCGGCGCCGTTCGCCGGCGTGCTCGAAGTGGCGCAGCCCGATCGCGATGGCGACATTGCCCGCAGCCGCACGAACATCGCGCTGTCGCCCGATGCCGCGGCGAGGCCCTACGCGGTTTACTTCGTGCCCGCCGCACAGAATCTTTCCGGCGGCGTCGCGGTGCGGCTGTACGACGATCGCGGCCAGGTCGTGCCGATCATCGATTCGAACGGCACGCCACGAAACGAGCTTGTCTCCGACGCGGTGATTCCGATCAATCAGGAAGTGGGGCTGATCCTCGACCTTTCGGAGCCGCCGATCCCGCTCCTGGGCTTCAAGCCGCCCGATACGTCGGGCAATCCCGCCCGATCGCCACAGGACGCGCGGTGGGAAGTCCGCCCGCTGGACCCGCGCAGTCTGCCCGATCGCTGGATCGGACTTGAACTGGCCGACGTGATCGTCTGGGACGATCCCGATCCCTCCGTCCTTGCGCCGGCCCAGATCGACGCGCTGGTCGATTGGGTTCGCTCCGGCGGCCGGCTGATCGTCGCCGCGGCCCGAAACTGGCAGAATCTGAATCAGTCGCGCCTCGCCGACATCTTGCCCGTGCAGATCACCGGCGAGCGCCGCGCCGACGAGATCCAGGAATTCACCCAGAAGATTCTTCGCGATCCGGATCACGACCTCGACGCGTACTTCGCCGCGCGGCCGGTGACACGCTGCGTCATGAAGCCGCTGGCCGGCGGTGTCTCGGTGCCGGCCGACGCGGCCAAGCTCGAAGGACTCGACCCGCTCGTCTGGCGGGGCGTTGTCGGCCACGGATCGGTGACATTCGTCGGCGCATCGCTGCGTGATTTGCTCGCCTCCGTGCCGCTTCCAAAGGCCGAGTCACGCCGCCCGGAAAAGCCCGACGAACCCGACCCGCAGCTTGAGGTCATCGCCCGAGCCAGGTCGCAGCGCGATCTCGTGTTTCAGCGGATCCTCGGCGTGCCGACCTATCGGGCCGGAGACTTCGATTCGTTCCAGACGGTGCGACTCTACGATTCGGTGCGGAATACGATCGGCTTCCAGCGCATGGGCGCGGTCTACCTGATGTCGGCGCTGGTGTTCGCGCTGGCGTACACGGTCACCGCGGGCTGGGGCTCCTACTGGTGGCTCAAGCGGCGGAACATGCTCCAGCACGCGTGGACGGTGTTTACCTTGCTCGCGATCGTCGGCACGGCCGTCGGCGCGACGGCCGTCGCCACTTTGCGGGGCGTAACGACGCGACTTGAACAACTCACGGTGGTCGACGGCCAGGCCAATTCCCCGCTCGCCTTCGCCAACGCCCTGTTCGGCGTAAAGACACCCAGCCACATGCGGTTGAACGTTCGCCTTCCGGCCGGCACAACCGACGCCGAACCCGATTACGACGGGCTCGGCCCGATCCGTGTCCTTCCGGCCGACGACAGCGGCATGCTCGGCGGCTCGGATGTGTTCGTCGCGCCGCAATCCTACCTGTGCGGCAGTGCCAGTCAGTCGATCGACGAACTGCCGGTTCGGGCGACGCTGAAGGAGTTGGAGGGCTATTGGGACGGCGCGCTCGACGGGCGGCTCGAGGCGCAGCTCCGCATGGCCGCGGAAGGCGCTGCCGGCGCCGGACGCAGTGCCGTGGTTCGCTTTGCGCGGGGCACGTCTATCCGCAACCGGCTGGGTGTCGACTTGCGGCACTGTTACCTGCTCGAGACGGATCAGGATGCGGCGGTGCAGGACATTTTCGTCCGCTGCTACCACCTCGGCGACATCCCGGCCACCGGCGCCGGGTCCGAGCTGGATGAGAATTCTCCCGTTCTGCGTGCGAATTTCTTCGAGAAGACCGACCCCAAGAAGGCCGACAGCGAAGAAAAGCCCCGCAAGATTCCGACCCTCGCCGATCGCATTAAAGAGTGGTGCGCTCCATTCGTCTCCGGGGCGTTTGGGCAGCCGCAAATCGACGACCTCGGCGTCGACGGGCGCGATGCCAACGCCGAGCGGGCGCTGCTGCTGCTTTCGACGTTCAGTCTGTACAATCCGAAGGACGCGCACGCGGCTGCGCAGGCGAGTTTGTTGCGGTCCCACGGAAGACGCCTGGAGTGCACCTATCTGCTCAACCGTTACCAGGCGGTCCTGATTGGATTCTCGAGCGGGCCACCGCCGGCGGATTTGAACGTCGATCGCAAGACGCTTGCGCCGAATCACGGACTGACGATGTATCGTTTCGTCGTACCGATCGAACGGGACGAGATCGTTCCACGATCGGCGCCATAGAGCGGAGTAACCTGTGGCTGAGATCGTCCAGACCATCAACCTGACGAAGCGCTACGGCAAGCTCGTGGCGCTTTCGAATCTCAACCTCAAAATCGAGCAGGGCGAGTGCTTCGGCTACATCGGCCCCAATGGGGCCGGCAAGACCACGACCATTCGTATCCTGGCGACCCTTCTCCAGCCGACGTGGGGCGAGGCCAAGGTCTGCGGACACACGGTCGGCTTCGAGTCACGCAAGATTCGGCCGCTGATCGGCTACGTACCCGACTACTTCGGCGCTTACGAAGACATGGTCGTGCAGGAGTATCTCGAGTTCTTCGCCTCGGCTTACAACATCGTCGGCAAGCAGCGGGCCCGCGTCGTGGGCGACGTACTGGAACTAACCGACTTGGCCTACAAGCGCGACGCACTCGTGAACTCGCTGTCGCGCGGCATGCAGCAGCGGCTCAGCGTGGCACGCGTCCTGCTCCACGACCCGAAGGTGCTGCTTCTCGACGAGCCGGCCAGCGGACTCGATCCGCGGGCCCGAATCGAGATGCGCGAGCTGCTGAAAGAGCTTCGCCGCATGGGCAAGACCATCCTCATCAGTTCCCATATCCTGCCCGAACTGGCCGACTTGTGTACGACGGTGGGCATCCTGGAACGCGGGGAGCTGCTTTTTCACGGCACCATCGATGAAATCATCCGCCGCGCCCGGATGGGGTCGCGTGTAGAAGTACATGTCGGCGCCGGCTCGGAACAGGCCGCGGCGGTGCTGGCCAAGCTGGGCGGCGTCAAGGGAGCCGAGGCGCAAAACGGCCGCGTGATGGTCGAACTTGAAAAAGAGACGCGCGACTACTCGTTCCTCGCGAGGGCGATCCTCGACGCGCAGCTACCGCTGCGCGAAATCAAGGAAGAGCAGGTCAACCTCGAAACGGCTTTCATGCGGCTGACCAAGGGGGCCGTGCAGTAGGTCCCGACGGGAGTGACTCAAATGACTTCTTGCCGTTCACGAACCATTGCCATGGCGGGCTCGCTCTGGCTTTCGGTGTTCGCCGGCATGTCGTCTGCGCAGGCGCCGGACGCGACGCAGCCGGCCGATACGACGACGCCGGCCGAGCCAACCTCGCCGCAGCTCAACTTTGAAGCGCCCGAGACCGAGGTCGAGATGAAGCCGACCGAGCTCGGCGTCCGCTTCACGCCCGGCATGGCGAACGCCCTCGCCAAGCAAATGTCGCGCGAGATGAAGGGCCGCTACGACATGTCCGACGATCAGGTCCAGCAGGCCCAGGAGATCCTCTCGCGCAACATGATGAAGATGGCCCAGAACTCGCAGAAAGTCAGCCGCGAGGTCTGGGAGACCTTCATGGAAAGCATGATCGCCAATGAGGGCTCCTTCTCGAAGGAGGACGGGCAGCGTTGGGCCAAGTCGATGAACAAGCTGCTGCCCGACATCAAGACCTTTCTGACGACCTCGGCCTCGCAGATCGGCAAGACCATGACGCTGTCGCAGCGGCTGAAGCTGACGGCCGAGATGACGGCGGTGAGCGCCGGATTCGTCACCTTCGAAGAGCGCATGAAGCGCTGGGAAAAGGGCGACATGCCGGACTTCGCGAATCCGTTCATGGAGCCGAGGGCCCAGCCGCCCCGTCAGAGCAATACAGCCAATGCAGCCGAGACCGAGGAAGTCCGCCGCGCCCGTTCGCGCGTCGAGCGCCGCGTCGAGTTTGAGGTCGGCGTCGACGATCGCTGGACGGGACAGGTCGAGTCGGCCATCGAGTATTACGGCCTGAACGAGGCGCAAGCCAAGTCGGCCCGTGCGATACTGAAGGACGCCCTCGAGCAGGCCAAGCAGGTCAAGACGCCGGAGTGGACCGAGCGCCTGCGGCGCAACCGAACCGCCGCGGCCGTCAGTAACCGGGCTTCGAAGAACCTGCGCGAAGGGCCGTGGATGTGGCAGCTCGACCGCGAGTACGAGGAGATACTCAAGCCGCTGCAGGACATCGGCCGCAGCATGCGCATCCGCGTCGACGAGCTCGCCGAGTCGGGACAGCGGGCCAAGTCGGCCGAGCAGGCCCGGCAGGAGCTGGTCAAGTCAGGCCTCGATCTGCCGCCGATGTAGTCATTCACGCGTAGTCATACACCATGCGCACACTGTTCAACGACCTCGGACGCTGGCTCTGGCGGCTTGTGCCGGCCAACCCGATTCTGGTGCGGGTGGTCTTCGCCGGCGGCCGGCGCTGGTCCCACATGATCATCCGGCTTGGATACCTGCTGGCCCTGTTCGCGGTTGTCTTCGTCGGCGTCCTGCTGAATCAGTCGACCTCCGCGTCGCTCGCAAGTCTTGCCAAGCAGGCCACGCAGGTCTTTGAGTCCGTGGCCGTCATCCAGTTACTCCTGGTGTGCATCCTCGCCCCGATCTTCGCGGCA
This sequence comes from uncultured Planctomycetaceae bacterium, assembly GCA_964549445.1. Lineage (GTDB taxonomy): Bacteria > Planctomycetota > Phycisphaerae > UBA1845 > UTPLA1 > SpSt-539. The sequence goes on along the minus strand of CAZJVS010000006.1, from coordinate 83,397 downwards.
GCAGCAATCACGCAGGAGAAGGACTCACAAACTTTCAGCATTCTGCTGTCGACGCCGTTGTCAAACGGGCAGATCGTGTTCGGCTCGCTCCTGAGCCGACTCTACTTCGTACTCGTGCTCCTGCTCGCGAGTCTGCCGCTGTTCTGCATCATGATGGTCTATGGCGGCGTCACGGGCAGCGAAATTTCCCTCTCGCTTGCTATTTCGGCGGCGATGGCCACGGTGGCGGCGTCGATCGCCATCGCAATCAGCGTCATCAAGGTCGGCACCGGCCGGACGATCTTTTCGTTCTATCTTGCCATCGCGCTCTATCTGCTTTCGCTGTTCGCCCTTTCGACGGTGCCGGCGTTCATTCCGCCCGAATCACCTCCAGCCCCCGGCGGAATCGACCGCATGAGTTGGCTGGCCGCGTTCCATCCGTTCCTCGCACTGTGGGCCGTGCTGAACAAGACCCCCGCGCCCGACTTCGGCGCCGTGGCGCACTACGGATTCCCGCGGGCATACTGGCTCGCCTATCCGCAATACAGCTTTATCTCGATGTCGCTGCTCATCTCGATCCTCGTGGTAACGGCCAGCGTGTGGTTCGTGCGGCGCGGGGCCAAGCTCGGCGAGCCGACCTGGCTCGGGCGGCTGCTGTCGCGCGGCGGCGACGCGACCGGCCGCGAGACGTCGCGAAAGCCGCGGCATGTGTGGGCCAACCCGGTCGCCTGGCGCGAGGCCCAGACCAAGGCCGCCGCCGGATCGGGCGGTTCGATGCGGATCGTGCTCATCGCGCTCGGCGCGCTGGCGGCCATCGCGTTGCTCGTCAGCTACATCAACGGCATGGCGCGTGACGATGTGCGTTTGTGGCTCAAGGCCCTCGTCGGCGTCGAGCTGGGACTGGCTCTGTTTATCGCGACGGCCACGGCCGCCACGTCCATGACGCGTGAGAAGGAAGGCAACACGCTCGACCTGCTGCTCGCGACGCCGCTCAACAGCGCCGACATCATCGGCGGCAAGCTGCGCGGACTCGTGAGCTTTGCCGCGGTCATGCTGGCGGTGCCGACGGCGACGCTCTTGTTGTTCGTGGTCGCCGATCTGATCTCGCGTCGAATGTTTCGCGCGCCGGGGCCGGTGGTGTACGTGGATACGCTGATCGGGTTGCCGCTCGTGGCAGTCGGGTTTACTTTCTTCGCCTGCGCCCTCGGGCTGCGAATGTCGATCTACCAGCGCCGCACGGTGACTGCGGTACTCTTCAGTGCCGCTGTAGTCCTTGCTGTATTTGGAATCCTCGGCGTCTGCGCCTATGGCACCTCGCAGAGTTCGTGGAACGAGGCCTCGGCGATCCTCGCTCCCTTCTGTCCGCTGACGGCAATCATGATGTCGCTCGACCCGGACCGCTACTTCACTCAGAACACTGCGGCCGGCCAGTTGAGCGACGTGAAGTCATTGCGAATCATTGCACTCATATGTTGTGCGGCAGCCGCCTTTATCTACTATCTCGCCAGCCGGTCGGTACGGTCTTCGATGGTGCATAGCTTCGACATGACCATACGAAAACAATCCGCGTGATCAGGCGCCCGTCGCGCTCAATCACGCGGATCGCAAAGTAGAGTCTTGCTGTTTGATCGCAGGGCGACTCAGGCGTCGCCGCGGATCAGCCGGTCGGCCAGTTCCTGGTCGATGCGGCGGCGTGTTGAGATCAGGATCTCGGTCGCCACGGCGCTGAAGTTGCCACCGACTGGCGAGCCGCGTCGAGCCAGAGCCGCCCGGATCTTTCGACCTTGCGCGGCCCGCTTGGCGGTGGTCCAGCCGCTGCCCGCCTTGGACTCACCCTTGCCGGGCCCCTTTCCGGATCGGTAGGCGGCCCAACGCCGTTTCGCGGCCTCACTGATTCGCCGGCGTGCTTCCGGACTTAGTGTTCTCTTAGCCATTTCACAGACTCCTTAGTAAGTCAAAAACTCTGTGCGCCTGGGTAGTAGGTACCCAAGTATGCCGATTGTCAAGGTTTTTGACTTGGAAATGCGGTTTGTCAGTTCGCATCCCGCGAGTAGCTGACCCCGGCGATCCGCCGGCGGTAGGCCTGCTGACTCTCCTGGAGCCCGCCCATGTATTCAGCCGCCTGCCGATAAGGCTCTGCAAATGGGACAGTAAGCTGCGCGAGGTTGGGAGAGGGCGTGCAGCATGTCTCCTGTGGATGATCGGTGGATTCCTTGTAATCCCAGGCCTTGCTGGTGGGATCCATGAAATCACTGAAACGGGGGACTCGTCGGCCGCGCTTGGCGTAGTACCAGCGAATGCCGCGCCAGACACCGAGGTTGGCCAGCCATGCCCGCTTCTTGAGTGGCATGACTTTCAGACGGCGTAACATGCTGCGCGGCGAGTAGAACTCGGCGAATGCAGCCATCTGCGCATGCCGCAGCTGCAGCGGGCTGAAGTTCTTCGGATCGAAGACGACGCTTGCGCCGTTGTAACGGTCCCAGTTCCAGTCCGTAATCCGGCCCTGCTTGACGTATTCGTGGAAGACACCCGTGCCGGGGTAGGGCGTCAGCACGGGATAGCAACTCATGGCGAGGTTCATCCGCTGTGCGAAGCGGGTGGTGAACATCAGGTCCTGCCACTTGTCATGGTCGAACCCGAAGATGAACGCTCCCCACAGACTGATTCCGTGCGACTGTATCTTGCGGATGCGCCATTCGTAGCTCTCGGCCTTGACGAAGCGCTTGCCCGCCTCGGACAGCGTGTCCTGCTTGCGCGACTCCAGCCCGAGGATCAGCCCCTGGCATCCGGATCGCCGCATGGCCGACAGCAGCGCGTCGTTCCGCGAAATCAGAATGTCGCACTGGCTTGCCCAACTGATCTTCAGCGGCTCCATCGCGGCGCAAAGTTCCATCGCCCACTTGTGGTTTCCGGCGAAATCGTCGTCGGCGAAGATGAAGCACCAGGTGCCGAAGCGCTCCTTCGCCTCGCGCATCTCTTCAACGATGTCACTGACGTTCCGCAGGCGGAACTTCCGGCCGAAGACACCCGGCGTCGTGCAGAAGGTGCAGGCGTGCGGGCAGCCGCGGGTCGTCTGGATCGGGTTGAAGATGAGGTAGTTTCGCGGGTCGAGCAGGTCTTTTCGCGGCGTGGCGATGGGCGCGGTCTCGTAGGCCGTCCAGTCGTACTTCTTCTTCATCCGCCGCGCGCCGTTGCCGCCGATGCGCTCGTGCTCGTGGGCGTGATCGGCTTCCCAGTCTTCGATCAGGTGGGGCAGGGTCGATTCGCCGTCGCCGATGCACACCGCGTCGCAATGCTTCAAGGCATCGTCCGGCACCGCGCTGGGGTGGATACCGCCCATGACGACCGTCACGCCGAGCTTGCGATACGCATCCGCGATTTCGTAGGCCCGGTTCGCCTGTGTCGTCATGGCCGTGATGCCGACGATATCGCAGTCGGCCTTGGGTCGGTGCGGCGCATCAAGCGTGCATTCATCGACAATCTCGGCGTCCCAGTGCTTCGGCGTCACCGCTGCGCAAATTCCGAGCCCCGACGGGGCGAAGATGGCCTTCCGCGAGAAGGTCATTTTCTGGATCAGCTCCGGCATGGTCAGCGTTGTCAGCGCCGAGTTGGGATTGATCAGCCGGATTTTGCGTCGGGTGCGGGGCGTCGCGTCGATCACCATCGGGATTCTCCTGGGACCGCGGCCGCTCGTCGGCGGGCGTCGATAGTGTAACCCGGGGGCAGGTTGTCACAAGTGCCGATCGGTGCGGCCGGGCGGAGCGAAAGCGAGCGCACCGATACGATTGACACGTTTCAACGGCATGCACATCATTCGGCCGTTCATCGGACGGTCTGACAGAGGAGCCGCGCGTGTCAAAAGTCTGCCGAAGAGCGCTCGAGGGGCTGGCGATGGTCGTTGCGTGTGGCGTGCTGATGGGATCGGAGTGCACCCGCGGCTCGGCCCGCAGCGTTCAGACCATGAACGAGTCCGAGCTGAACCAGCTCTACGGCCCGCAGAGAATCGAAATCCTTCCGTTCACCAAGTTCCGCAGCTTCGACGCCGACGAGATCCCGGACGGTCTCGAAGTCGCGCTTCGCCCGCTCGACGAGATGGGCGACCCGGTCAAGGTGTACGGAACTTTCATGTTCGAGATTTCGCCCTATCGCGATGCGTCGGGCCATCGCGCCGGCGAGCAACTCGAAAGCTGGACCCAGCCGATCCTCTCGGCCGACGATCAGAAGCGCTTCTGGGATCGCGTCACCTCGACCTACACGTTTCAGCTCGCATGGGAGGGCGGCGAATTTCCCACCGTGGGGCAAAAATACTTCCTCCAGGTCACGTTTCAGGCGCCCGGCGGCAAGCGATTGTTCGCCGATTATCCCTTCGTCTTCAATCTGAGCCGCAGCCGCATGCGCGATGCCGCAACGCAACAGCACCAGCCCTCGCCTTAGCGCCTCTTGCTTGAAGCGGCCGTGCGCCGGCAGTATGATCCCGCCATCGTCATCCTGGATTTGACGGCGTGACCAGCGGAAAGGATTTGCATCCGTGCCTGACAACTTTGCCGACCGATTGCTCAAAGCCGTCGCCGAGAAAAAGACGCCGGCCGTCGTCTCGCTCGACCCCGTTTATTCGCGGCTGCCCGCCGAGATTTCCGAACATCGCGAGTTAAACGACGAGTCGGATGCCGAAGCGGCCCTCGACGCGGTGCTGGAGTTCTGCCGCAACGTCATTTCGATCGTTGCGCCGATCGTCCCGGCCATCAAAATCAACTCGGCCTTCTTCGAGCGCTACTACAACGAGGGGCTCGAGGGCTACTACGAACTGGTTCAGGAAGCCGCCAGCCGCGACCTCATCGTCATCGGCGACGTGAAGCGCGGCGACGTGGGCCATTCCAGCGAGGCCTATGCCGCGGCCCATCTGGCGGATTCGCCTTTCAACAACCTCGACTACGAAGCGCCCGACGCCATTACCGTCAACGGCTACTTCGGCACCGATGGCGTCCGGCCATTTCTCGAAGCGGCCCGGGCCGACGCCAAAGGACTCTTCGTCCTGGTTCGCACGTCGAACGAGAGTGCCGCCGAGTTTCAGGATGTTGCCACGGCCGACGGACGCAAGGTGCATGAGATCATGGCCTCGCTGGTTGCCGGCTGGGCGCATGAGCCCGACATGAAGGGCAGCCGCGGCTATTCGTCGGTCGGCGCCGTCGTCTCGACGCGCGAGGCCGATACGGCCCGACGCCTGCGCGAGTTGATGCCGCACTCCATCTTCCTGGTGCCGGGCTACGGCGCGCAGGGCATGACGGCCGAGCAGTGCGGCCCGCTGTTCAAGTCGGACGGGTCGGGTGCCATCGTCGCCGCCGGGCGAAGTGTGATCTACTCCTACGAGGACCCGCGCTACATCGAGCGCTTCACCTCGGAATGGAAGAAGTGCATCGAGCAGGCCTGCAAGGATTTCGTCACCGACCTCGGCCGCGTGGTCAAGATCGGTTGAAGGTTCGTTCGGAGAAGACTTTCGATGTCCCAGCGTGAACGGGAGAGCGGTGTGAGTCTCGTGTTGGCAACTCTGGTGGTGGCGGCGCTGGGCGCGATGGCGTTCGCCGATGGCGGCCCTGCCGCGGCGCCCGCAAAGGCGGCGACGACGCAGCCGGCCAAGGGCGATCCCAAGCATCCGCGCGTCGCGCTCGATACCTCTATGGGCGTTATCGTGATCGAGCTCGACGCCGAAAAGGCGCCGATTACTGTTGAGAACTTTCTCAAGTATGTCGACGACAAGCACTACGACAACACGGTCTTTCACCGCGTGATCGAGGGCTTCATGGTCCAGGGCGGCGGAATGGCGGCCGACGGCAAGGAAAAGTCGACCCGCAGTCCGATCAAGAATGAGTGGAATAACGGTTTGAAGAATTCGCGTGGCACGATTGCCATGGCTCGCACCGGCGCCCCGGATTCTGCAACCGCTCAGTTCTTCATCAACCTCGTCGACAACGATCGTCTGAGCCAGCCAATCTCCGGTGGAGCGGGCTACACCGTCTTCGGCAAGGTGGTCGAAGGCATGGACGTCGTCGACAAGATCGCCAAGGTCAAGAAAAAGATGAACGAGATGGGCGAGCCGGCGGCGCCGGTCGAGCCCGTTGTGCTCAAGAAAGCCCAGCGGCAATAACCCAGGAACCCGGCCGATGCGGCCGAACGGCTGACAGCTTACCGAAGCCCCGGTTCGAGTCCTCGAATCGGGGTTTCTCTTTTTTCGGGTGCCCCGCTCGTGAGCAAGTTCGAACTGACTCTGGAGGCCGAATTCTCTGCTGCCCACCGTCTGCGGCTCTACGATGGCGAATACGAACCGCTGCACGGGCACAACTGGCGCGTCGAGGTGTTCTACGAGGGCGACCAGCTCGACTCGATCGGCGTCGTGGCGGACTTCACCGTGCTCCAGGCGCGGCTTCGCGAGGTGATTGCTCCCATGCACGACCGCTACCTCAATGAACTGCCGGCCTTCGCCGGAGAGAACCCCTCGGCCGAAATCGTTGCCCGGCACATCTTCGAAGCATTGAACGCGGCTCCCGACGCCGGCGCTCGCCTGGCCTGCGTCCGCGTGTGGGAGGCCACCGGCTGTGCGGCCGCATATCGCGGCTGACCCGCTCATGTCGGCCGGAATTCTTGACGATAACCCTTGGAAGAGATATGATTTATAGGTCCTAGACGGGGTTTCGGAGACGATCAGCGATGCATCCGGGTCAGCAGTGCCAGCGATGCAAGAAGACCGCGGCCACGGTTCATCTCACCGATGTGACGAAGAACGGCAACCGTGAACGTCATCTGTGCGAGCGCTGCGCAGCCGAGGAGGGCTACGCCAGCAAAGCTCCGCACATGCAGGTCAACGAGCTGCTGACGAACTTCGTGCTCCAGCAGCCGCAGGTCCAGGAGTTGGCTCATCTGACCTGCGCCAATTGCAGCACGACTTTCATCGAGTTTCGCAACACCGGGCTGCTCGGCTGCCCGCGCGACTACGAGGTCTTCGAGCAGGCCTTGCTGCCGCTCATTCAGCGCGCCCAGGACGGCCATACCAAGCACGTCGGCAAGTCGCCGCGCCGGCTCGGCGCTCCGCGAAACTTTCAGTCCGAATTGGTCCGGTTACGCAGGAACCTCGCTCAGGCGGTCCAGCGCGAGGACTTTGAGACGGCCGCGCGCCTGCGCGACCAGATCGATACGATCGAAGCCAAATGAAGATAGACGACCTAGTCGGGCACACAGGCGAGTGGCTGAGTGCCGCGGGGCCGATGAGTGATATCGTCATCAGCACGCGCGTGCGCTTGGCCCGCAATATCTCCGGATATCCCTTCCTGTCGAAGGCCTCGCCCGAAGCCCGCGATGAGCTGGCCGACCTGCTCAAGCGCGGCATCCACGCCGCGGCCCGCGAGCAGAAGTGGACCTACATCGACATCACCCGCTCCGGCGAGCTGGATCGGCAGATTCTTGTCGAGCGCCACCTGATCAGCCGCCAGCACGCCGACTCCGACGGCAGCCGCGGCGTGGCCGTCTCGCCCACCGAAACCGTCGCCCTCATGGTCAACGAGGAAGACCACCTGCGGATGCAGTCGATCCGCTCCGGGCTGCAGCTTGACGAAGTCTGGGACGAGATCAACCGCATCGACGACCAGCTCGAAGAACGCTTCGAATATGCCTATCACGCCCGCTACGGCTACCTGACCGCCTGCCCGACCAACGTCGGCACCGGCATGCGGCTTTCGGTCATGCTGCACCTGCCCGGCCTCAAGCTCACCAACGAAATCGAAAAGGTCCTGCGGGCCGCCCGCGATCTCAAGCTGGCCGTCCGCGGGCTGTATGGCGAAGGCACCGAAGCCACGGGCGACTTCTTCCAGATCAGCAACCAGACGACACTGGGCCGTTCGGAGCAGGAGATCATTCACGAGTTCAAGAGCGAGATCCTGCCGCGCGTGCTGGAATACGAAACCCAGGCCCGCCGGGCCCTGATCCGCGACCGCCTGCCGGCCCTGGACGACAAGATCTGGCGCTCCTTCGGCACCCTCCAAAACGCCAGGTCAATCAGCAGCGAGGAAACGCTCGCTCATCTTTCTCACCTGCGGATGGGCATCCATCTCGGCCGTTTTGCCGAGCTGGATCTCAAGGTCCTCAACGAACTCTTCCTGATGACGCAGCCGGCCCATCTTCAGAAACTTGCGGGCAACAAGCTGAGCGGCGAGGATCGCAGCGTCGCTCGGGCCGATTACATTCGTAAGCGGCTCTCGCGAAACTAACGCGCCGGATGTCTTGCATGATGGAACGCCGCTGTTCGACACGATCGGTTTGTCATCGCTGCACGGAGGCGGCCCGATGATGAAACTCGGCGTCACCGGCGCCTTCGGCTTTGACGACTTCCCGCAACCGCAAGTGCTGGCGCATTACGCTGCCGCCGGATGCAGCATTTTGCAGGTCTATCGCAACCGACTGAAGAACATCCCGGCTTCCGAAATCCGCTCGATCGTGCGCGATCTGCCGTTGACGATCGACTCGATTCACGGCCACTTCGGCGACGACCTCGATCCGTCATCCGAGGACGAATCGATCCGCCGCACGACCGTCGAAGTCTATCGCGGTGAGGCCGACTATTGCCGCCAGATCGGCGGCGACCTGGTCGTCGTCCACCCATGTCCGTCGAACGTGCCGCCCGGCGACCTCGAAGGGCGGCATCGCCAGCTTCAGAAGTCCTTCGCCGATCTCGCCCGCATCGGCGAGCGGACTGGCGTCCGCTTTGCGTTCGAGAACATGCCGCCATATCACCCGCTCGGCCCCGACGTCGCCCGCCTCGTCCGCGAGATCGCCGCCGCCGGGAGCAAGCACATTGTCTTCCTGCTCGACACCGGCCACGCCCACATGAACGGCTCCATCGGTGACGCCGTCCGCGCCGCCGGCAAGCACCTCGCCTACACCCACGTCCACGACAACGACGGCGAAAACGACACGCACAAGATGCCGTTCAGCGGCAACTTGCCGTGGGACGAGTGCCGCCAGGCCCTGCACGACATCAAGTACGACGGCGTGTTCCTGCTCGAAGTGTTTGAGCCGACTCCCGAGCTGCCCAAGCTTCTTCACGCCGACTGGACGCGGCGCATGCAGCACATCCTCAACAACGGCATCAAGTAGATTCGACTTACTGCGGATCAATCAGCGCCGCCGGCACGCCGATATCAACGATGTATTGCCGCCCGACGAATGGCGCAGCGCTCGATTGCGAGAAACCGATCTTCGGCGCGACGAACGTAACCGTCGCGTGAGCGCGAATCGTCGGATCGGCCGGCAGGCCGGTGTCGCAATCCAGCCCCGACGGCACATCCACGGCAATGACGGTGGCGGCATCGAGTTCATTGATCGCCCGGATGATCCGATCGAGCGGCGGCCGCACCGCCCCGCTGAACCCCGTGCCGAGCAGGGCGTCGACAACGATCGGGAAATCCCGCAATCGCGGCAGGGTGGCTACCAGATCGGCGTCTCTGACCAGCGGCCACACTGCCATCCCCATCTTCGCGCACACGCCGTGATTGACCGCCGCGTCCGGCGACAGCTTCGCCGGATTCACCGCTAGAAACGTCTCGACGTTCATGCCGCGATTGGCAAGGTGCCGCGCGATCACAAATCCGTCGCCGCCATTGTTCCCGCCCCCGCAGACGATCGCCGCCCGCCGCGCATTCAATCGATTCGCGTGACTGTAAATGTAATCCGCTGCCCCGCGCCCGGCGTTCTCCATCAGCACGATACCCGGCAGGCCGTACTCCTCCATCGCCCGCCGATCGATTTCTCGAACCTGTCTGCGCGAAAGCGGCGATGGCATGCCGGACAGTCTAAGGGGCGAGCAACGCGGCAGCGAAGAGTTGTACGTCGTCGCCGTTGACGGCGAGGTCGTTGTTCATGTCGGCCCAGCGGCAGCCGGGACCGGCGGAGTCTGGGCCGAGCAGGCAGTCGAGGAAGAAGTAGACGTCATTCGCGTCGACGGCGCCGCTGCTGTCAAAGTCCCCGCTGCCGGGCTGGGGGATGGTGCCGAAACGGATGTAGTCCCACTCAGTCATGCTCGGAAGCATCCAAGACTTGGCGCGCCATTGAATGACGCCATCACCCGACGCGAGAGGTCCCTCGGGAACGCCGGAATCGTTCAACACGTTGTCAATGTACCACGAATACGCCGTTGCGGAATCGAGCTCAAGTCGAAAAGTGTGGACGTTTGCTGGGCTAAGATCGAGCCAAATCGTAGGGACGAAATTGTCGCGGATAAACCGCACTTGATCCGCGGCAATGGTAAAATGATAGTTTACACCCGTCGAGCTTGAAGCGACGACCATCGACGATGGCGCGGTACCGGGAATCTCCGAGCGGTTTCCATTGGTTCGCATTCGCCATTCGACAAAAAAGGGTTGCGACGTGGGCAGTGGGCTCAATGCGCGTGTAAATGATTCTTGTTGCCCCACGGGCGGCTGGAAATCCACGCACTGCTCGACGCTTTGAAAGAACACCCCTCCCACAAGCCAACGGGAAGGCGCGCAGAACGGATTTGAGACCCAACCCTCAGATTCCGGATAAGTGATACCCTCAAAGACGACTACTTGCGCGGCGGCAGCCTGGCAGCGGGCGATGACGATCAACTGCAAGAAAACTCCGAGCAGAAACCTTTCGCGTCGAAGGCACTTTGGTATGAGGCACATTGCAATACGAGTATAGTGGTTTCGGTCGTTTCGAGTCCATCCAAGATGTACAAAGGAGAAAGCCATGAGTCGGAGAATTGCATTATTGTGCCTGCTTGTGCCGGTCCAAACTGCATCGTTAGCGATTGCCGCGCCCCCGACAATCCACGTTGCATGGGGGAATCCCGTCCCCCCAGAATCACCGACTGACTATTCCGTTGACAGTACAGACCCGGACTTCCTGTATGTAGAGCTCAAGACCGGGAATTCCGCTTGGCGAATTTGGTCGACCGACGCAGACAATCCGAACAGCATCGGCGACATCGGTATTATCAGTTCACCCCACCCGCAGAACTTCGCGGTGAAGATCGAGGGCAACAGCAGCGCGCCCGGCGCTCGAATGGTGAAAGGAATCGTCCTCGATCCGCAGGGAACCGGGAGCGACGCCAATTACTCGAATATCACGGGGGGCCGGATCACCGGCGATTTGCACGGCAACCTGACGCTCCAACGATCCAGCGGCGCAGCCGGCGGGGAGGCGATCCTCGTCATCAACGGCAACGTCCCCGACACGAGCACGCTCACGATACCGGTGCTCAAGTCGTTGCAGATCGACGGCGACATTGAAGGCGACATTAGCGTAACGAACCGGATTGATTCGAACGGAACGCTTGTGATCAACGGAAATGTCTCAAAGTCCGCAGTCATCGAAGTGGCTCAGATCTCCGGCGGCGGCACTGCAATCCTGATTGGGGACGATCCTGCTGACGAGTTCAACGGATCGCTCATTCTCAATGGGTCCATCCCGGCGGAAACAAACGTTGGTATCGCCGGGACGCTGACGGCCGGCGGAAAGATCGACCTCAGCGGCCATGACATCTACGGTGGGCTCGGCGTCCTGAAAGGATCCGGAAAAATTGTCAACGGAGGCATTGTCCGCTCCGCCGGTCAGATCAGTTTCAACTTCACGGTTCCATCCGGAAGTGAACCTTTTTCGGGTCAACTCACGGTGGGCGCGGTGGAAGACGGAGGGATCATCAGCGTCGAGATCGGCAGCCCTTCGGCACAATTCACGATTGAAGGAAACCTGGACGGCACCGTGTTCATCGATCGGGGCGGGCTGGCATCGGGTGGAAAGATCGAGGTGAGCGGCAACGTGGGTTCGACAGGGAACATTACGTTTAGCAGCGATTGCGACGACGCCGCCGGAAACCTTGAAGGGGATATCGAAGTCAAAGGGAACATGAACGGCTCCATTACCTTGTGCGACCACATCATCGGCGACATCGGAATCGGCGAAGATCTCAGCGGGTCCATTCTCGTCGGCAAATCGCTCAAGAGCTCCGGCCGAATCCTCATCGACGGCCTGTGCAACGGAGCGATCCAGATCGCACGCGAAACGGAGTCGCTCTCGCTGATTCGTGCCACCGATGGCCTCGGGTCAGGTGGCTCAGTCCGCATTAATGACAGTCGCGGCGACTACGACGCCCGCGGCGTTATTCATCTCAGCACGACGGCCAGCATCATTCCCACGCCGCCGCCGAATGTGACATTCGACGGGTCGATCAAGGTCCTGCGGAACACGGGCAACACCGACGGCGGCGACCTCATCGGCGGGATCACGGTCATCGGCTGCCATGCGTCCAGCGCAGACCTGGACATCTGCATCTGCGGCACGAACAGCGGCCACGTCGAGATCACGCAGACGCAATGTTCCAATCAGGTCGCGTGGTCGTGCGTCAGCGGGTGCAACTGATCAACAGGGTGGTCGGGTTGTTCTGGATTGTAAGCCGCCGCCGAGCGCCCTAAGATCGCCGGCGTGTTGATCCTCCTTAGCAACGACGACGGCATCCTCGCCCCCGGCCTCGCCGCCATGTGCCGCGAACTCAAGCATCTCGGAGACGTTCACGTCGTCGCCCCCGCCTCCGGCCAGTCGGCCGCCGCGCATTCGATCACCATCACCCACCCGCTCATCTGTGAAAACGTCAACGTCGGCGAGTTTCGCGGGCAGAGCGTCGAGGGCTCGCCGGCCGATTGCGTCAAGCTCGCCATCGGCACGATCCTGCCCCGCAAGCCCGAGCTCGTCGTCTCCGGCATCAATAACGGTGAAAACGTCGGCATCCACACGATCTATTCCGGCACCGTCGCCGCCGCCGTCGAAGGCGCGCTGCTCGGCTGCCCGTCCATCGCCGTTTCGCTCGAACGCAGCCCCGAAATGGACTTCGGCCGCGCCGCGAAGTTCGCCCTCACCGTCATCCGCGGCATCCTCGCGAACCAACCGCAGCCCGGCCACCTGTTTAACGTCAACATCCCCGCCCTCAAGCCCGGCTGGCCAAAGGGCGTCCGCGTCGCGCGGCAGTCGACGCTGCCCTTCACCGACCGGTTTGAGTCACGCAAAGACCCGGGCGGGCGGAACTACTACTGGCTGGCCGGCGCTTATGACGACCTCGGCGCCGAGGCCGGCACCGATTTCCGCGCCCAGCGCGAGGGATACATCACCGTCGTCCCGCTCAAGTACGACCTCACCGATGACGCCCGCCTCGCATCGCTCCAGTCGTGGCAGTGGCCGTCGCTGGACCCCGTCGCGTAAGATACCCGGTTCGATTTTATGGAAATGACGCCTCGACAAATCGTCGCGGAACTCGACCGCTACATCGTCGGCCAGCACGCCGCCAAGCGGGCCGTCGCCGTCGCGATCCGCAATCGCTGGCGGCGGATGCAACTCCCCGAAGCGATGCGGGCCGAGGTCGGGCCGAAGAACATCCTCATGATCGGTCCGACCGGCGTCGGCAAGACCGAAATCGCCCGCCGCCTCGCCAAGCTCGTCAACGCCCCGTTTCTCAAGGTCGAGGCCACCAAGTTCACCGAAGTCGGCTATCACGGGCGCGACGTCGACACGATCGTCCGCGACCTGCTCGAGCTGGCCATCGGAATGGTCCGTAGCGAACAGACCGAGGTCGTCCGCGCCCGCGCCGAAGAATTGACTGAAGAGGGCCTGATCGACGCACTGCTGCCCGATGCCGGCGGCGATGCGACCGAGCCGGACGCCGAAGCCCGCCGTCAGCGCACCCGCGACAAGCTCCGCGCCCAGCTTCGGGTCGGCGAGTTGGAAGACCGTCTGATCGAGCTTCGTACCGAGCAGAAGGCCGCCATGCCGATCGGCATGTTCGCGACCACCATCGGCGCCGAGCAGATGGAGCCCGAGATTCAGAACATCCTCGAGCGGCTGATGCCGTCGCAGCAGAAGGACCGCCGCGTCACGATCAAGGAAGCCCGCACGCTGCTCTTCCAGCAGGAATGCGACAAGCTCATCGATCGCGAAAAGATGATCCAGATGGCCATCACGCGAACCGAGAACAGCGGCATCGTCTTCCTCGACGAGGTCGACAAGCTCTGCGGCACGCAGTCGCAACACGGCCCCGACGTCAGCCGCCAGGGCGTCCAGCGCGACCTGCTGCCGATCATCGAGGGCTCGACCATTAGCACCCGTCACGGCCCGGTAAAGACGAACCACATCCTGTTCGTCGCCGCCGGCGCCTTTCACTCCAGCAAGCCGAGCGACCTGATGCCCGAGCTCCAGGGCCGGCTGCCGATTCGCGTCGAACTGAGCGATCTGTCACGCGAAGATTTCATCCGAATCCTGACGGAGCCGCAGAACGCCCTGACCAGGCAGCATCAGGCGTTGATCGGCACCGAGGGCGTGCGGTTGGAGTTCACGCCGGATGCCATCGAAGCGATGGCGGACCTGGCCTTCACGGTCAACCGAACGACCCAGAATATCGGGGCTCGTCGGCTCTACACGATTACCGAAAAGGTGCTCGAAGAGCTGAGCTTTGACGCGCCCGAACGAGTCGGACAGGACCTGAAGGTCGATTCGGCGTATGTCCGGCAAAGATTGGCGGATCTCGTGAAAGACGAGGACTTGAGCCGATTCATTCTCTAGCTTCAAATGGGAGTTGCCATGCGAAATCTCATAATCTGCGTCCTGCTCGTCTCCTCGGCCCTGCTTGCGGCGGGCTGCAATGTTCAGCCCCTGACTTCGTTCGCCGCTCTGATCTACATCCGGCCGCAGGCGGTCGCGCAGGCGCCCTCCAATGAGATTGCCAATCCGGATCAGTCCATCACGCTCGACGGATCGTCCAGCGGCATCCTGCTGGGCAACGGGACATTTCTCCCCGCGACGACGATCAACATGACCTTTACCTGGGAGATCATCGGGGCCCTCGATACGGCGACCGGCGAAGACATCATTCCCATTCCCGCCGACGCACTGCTCTCCAACTCAAACACGAGCCAGACCTCGTTCAAGGCCACGACGCTGGCCGATTACAACATCCAGCTGACCGTGACCAACGGCGTCTATTCCGACACGGCGATTACCGGCGTCCGCGTCATCAGTCCCTGATTGACTACGCCCGACCACGACCGAGACTCCCGCCGGCGCGATTCCGCAATTGCGGCCTGGGCGGCCATATTGCTGCTGGTCGTCTCGACGCTGGTTGTCGGATTCCCGCCGGACGGCCTGGATTATTCGGCGTGGCCGGCCGGACTGCGGGCCATCGCCGTCCTGCTGAACATCCCGATCTATCAACAGCCGGCCCACGAAATCCGTCGTTCGCTGTTCTTCTTGATCGTCGGTCTGTATTTTTTGCTGGACGGCGTCCGTCGACTGCGAAACCCGGCGCTTGCTCCGTCCACCGCGGCCGACGGCATTGAGAAGCCGTTCGTCCTCTGCTTCATCGGCGCCTTCGGCATCGGCGCCTTGTCCTGGCTGGTCAATCGAACCGGCACGATGTCGTTCGGCTGGATGGCCCAGTTCGCCGTCGGTGGCTGCTGGGCCTTGTGGCTCGCTGCGAGGGCCGACGTTCGCGCCATCGATCGCATTACCAACGGGGTCGCGTGGCTCGTCATCGCAACGACGCTGCTCGTGTCGTGGCACCTCGCCTGGTCGCGACAGGAGCAGACGGAATGGCCAATCGGCTCCGTCACCGCCACCGGGTTCGTCTCGGCTGTCTGGACCGCGTGGTTTGTGCCGCTCGGACTGGGCTCGCTCATCGGCCTGGTTCGCGGCCGCACCCGGACCCGTCGCGACGTCATCGTCGCATTTCTTCGCGTGCTCGCCCTCATCGCGGCGTTTGTGCTGCTGTTCACGGCCTCGCGACAGGGCGCGATCATCGGCGTGGCGTTCGGGACGGTCCTGGCGCTGGCCGTGCACTGGCGGACAGCCGGCGTTGGTTCGTGGCGGCGTCGAACGTCCGTTGCGATCGTGGTCGCCTGTGCGACTGCGGCCATCGGCTGGTCGTACCTGTTGGCAACCGGACGGTTCGTCAATCGCGTCGGATCGATTCGCGCGCGGCTGGTGATGTACGACGGCATGGCCCGCGCCATCCGCGAACGGCCGCTCCTCGGCTTCGGCCCCGACAGCTATGTCGCCGACATGACGACTCGTCTCGCGCCCGGCCGGGCTCGCTCGCCGGCCGTCTATCACGCCGACATCGCCAACGCCGGCCACAACGAGTGGCTTCAGGCGCTCATGGAACTCGGCATTCCGGGCGGAATCGCTTACCTGCTGATCCCAATCTCCGCGCTCGTGATCGCCGCTCGCACCTTTCAACGCTGCACTGATCGCGACGCGCGCCTCCGCATTGCCGGGCTGCTCGCGGCCGTCGCCTCTCTCATGATCGCCGAGACCAGCAGCATCATGCTTCGCGGCCAACTCGGACCGCCGTGGTATTGGACGATTCTCGGATTGCTGCTGGCCGCTTGCCGCACGGCGCCGCTTGCGATTCCGCGCACGGCGACGCACCCGTCGCGTCGCCGGACAATCGCTGTTGCCGCAATCGCGGTCGGACTGATTTCGTGCCTGACCGGCGTCGTCGGCGGCTCGACAAGCCGCGAGCACGCCCGCGGCCTCGCTGCCATGTCGACCGACATGCGACTCGCGGCCGATCATCTGCGCCGCGCGCGATTGCGGCTCGACGCCGTCGAATGGCTCCGCGCCCGCTGGGACGCCGCGGCCGCCCGCTCGATCTGGATCGCCGATCATCGCGCCGCCGCCACGCCCGACGACATCCGCGGCGCCGCCGACGCCTGGGCCGAGGTGTACGAGATTTGTCCCGGCATGCCCGAATCCGGCGCCCGCCGCGCCGAGTTGCTGCTCATGCTCGGCGATGAAGAAGGGTCGCAGCGCGTCGTCCGCGAGACGGTCGAGCGGATCAATCCGTACTCACCCTATTGCAATCTCCGCCTGGCGCGGGCCGCCGGCGACCTTGCCGCCCAGATGGACTTCGCCTGCCGCGCCATCCGCAACGGACAGATCGAAGGCGACGTCGACGCGTTTCTTCGCGAGGTCAAGCCGAAAATGGACGACTCGCCCGAGTGGAAAGCGCGCGTGGCGACAGCATACGACGATCGCTCCAAGCCCGTCGAGGAATGGCGCGATCCGCTCATGCCCGAGGTCCTGCGAATCGAAGCGTGGCGGCTCGCGATGTCCGGCCAGGCGGCGGCGGCCCGCGACGTCGCCAATGCCGCTGCGTTCGCGACGTCGCGGCCGGCGGGCGGATGGGCCGCGCGCGGCTCGCTCGCGGTGGTCGAAGCGTGGACCCTCAACGCCCGGCTGACCTACGCCGCCGATCCGCGCGACTACCAGCGGGCCCTCGACTGCATCGACACGGCCGAAGATGCCGCCATGAGCGTCGTCGCCCACGTCGTCCGGCGACCGCGATCCGCCCCGGCTGAGTTGATTGGTGATCGCAAGGTGCCGACCGAGTTCCCCGAGAACTTGCGTTCGATGTGGACGCTTTCGGCCATGCTTCATCTCGCCGGCGGCCGCACGAAGTTCCTCGGCCAGCGTGTCCTTGCCGCGCTTCCGCCCGAACAGCGCACCGACCATCACATCCATCGCGTCATCGCCGACCTGGCCGCGCAGTTGCACAACGACTTCGCCCCGTTTCCACCCGAGCAGCGCCCGCCGAATTATCCGACCTACATCGACTGGGTCCGAATGTACGACCCGG
The DNA here is from genome assembly GCA_964549445.1 of uncultured Planctomycetaceae bacterium. Taxonomy (GTDB): domain Bacteria; phylum Planctomycetota; class Phycisphaerae; order UBA1845; family UTPLA1; genus SpSt-539. Next base: position 65,732 of record CAZJVS010000006.1, on the reverse strand, counting down.
ACCGTCTTCGACCCGCGGCGACGACCGCCACAACGCAACCCTGAGCGCCGCGCGATTTGTGATCGCGCAGACCCCCGGATAAACTGACTCCCGTGTCGATGGTTCCTCTGGGGGCAATGGCTGCTTGATGCGCGACCCGCGACTGACCAAGCTCGCACACCTGCTCGTCAACTATTCGGCCTCGGTGCGTCCGGGCGACCTCGTCCTCATTCGCGGCGCGGTCACGACCGAGCCGCTCGCAATGGAAGTCTACCGCGCCGTGCTTGAAGCGCGAGCCCACCCGCACATCCGGCTCTTTCCCGACGACGCCGACGAGCTCAAGCTCAAGCTGGCCGACGACGACCAGCTCGACTTCGTCGATCCGCTGCTCATGCACGAAATGGAGCGGGTCGACGCCCTCATCAGCTTCTGGGGCGGTCGCAATACCCGGCATCTCTCGAACTGCAACCCGGTCCGCCAGGCCCGGCAGAATCGCGCCCGGGCCCCGATCATGGCGACTCTGATGAAACGCTCGGCCCTCCCGGCCGGCAGCCGCGGCCGCCTGCGCTGGGTCGGCACGCAGTTTCCAAACGACGCCGCCGCCCAGGACGCGGAGATGTCGCTCTCCGAGTTCGAGGAGTTCCTCTACCGCGCCTGCCTGCTCAACAAGTCCGACCCCGCCGCCGCCTGGCGCCGCGTCTCCATCGCACAGCAACGGCTCGCCGACTACCTGCAGAAGGGACGCGAACTCCGCTTCGTTCACCGCGACGGCACCGACATCCGCTTCGGCATTGCCGGACGCCGCTGGATCAACTGCGACGGCCGCCACAACATCCCCGATGGCGAGGTCTTCACCGGTCCGGTCGAAGACGCGACCGAAGGCGTCGTCCAATTCCGCTTTCCTGCCGTCTATGGCGGTCGCGAAGTCCACGACGTCCGGCTGGTCTTCGAGCGCGGCCGCGTGATCGACGCCTCCGCCGGAAAAGGCGAGGCCTTCCTGATTGAAATGCTCGATCAGGATCCCGGCGCCCGCGTGGTCGGTGAAGTCGCCATCGGGACGAACTATCATATTCGGCGCCATATTCGCAACACGCTGTTCGACGAGAAAATCGGCGGCACGTTTCACCTCGCCCTCGGCGCTTCCTATCCCGAGAGCGGCGGTCGAAACAAAAGCGCCCTGCATTGGGACCTGGTCTGCGATCTTCAGCGCGGCGGCCGGATCGAAGTCGACGGCAAGACCATCAGCCGCGACGGGCGCTTCGTGAAGTCCGGCTGGCCGCAACCGTAGGAAGGACGTGAACGATGACGGTGATGCAAAGATGGGCATGGCTGGCTGGCGGATTGCTCTTCGCGGCGGCCTCGACCGCTTCGGCCGATGATGCAACGCCGCCCGCCGCCGAGCGCGTGACGTTCAAAACGTCGGATGGCGTCGAAGTCGTGGGGGACTACTACGCACCGCCCGAGGGCAAGAAAAAAGCGCCTTGTGCCATTTGCGTCCACATGTACCCGGCCGATCGCACGAGCTGGACGCCGCTGGTGCCCGATCTTCATCGGCTCGGATTTGCCGTGCTGGCGTACGACATCCGTGGGGCCGGCGAGAGTCTGCTCCCCGAGAACAAGTACCTGCGGCGAATGTACAGCGACCGCGATACGAAGCTCTTTTCCGAGGCATACCACGATGCCGAAGCCGCCGCGAAGTGGCTCGGCAAGAAAAAAGAATGCGACGCGGATCGCATCGTGATGATCGGTGCGAGCGTCGGATGCAGCATTTCGATCGACTACGCCGGCCGCGACCCGCACGTCCTCGGCGTGGTCTGCCTCTCTCCCGGCAAAGACTACATGGGGATCGACTCGGTCAAGCAGATCAAGAAGCTCGGCTCGCGGCCGGTGCTGCTCGTCGCTCCGGAAGCCGAGAAGGCCGCACCTCAGGCCCTCGCCAAGCGCTACAAGGCCGCGACCGTCGACATCAAGCCGGGCGACGCCGATCTTCACGGCACCGCCATGCTCAGCGCCGACTTCGGCCCCGCGCTGATGAAGCAGATCGCCGAGTTCGCCGAGCAAAGCGTCTCGGCCGCGCCGCCCCCGGCGAAAAAGTCGAAGAAGTCGTGAGTCGATGCTGACGATCGGGACGCTCAAACTCGCCTCGCCGTTCATCCAGGCCGCATTGTCGGGTTACAGCGACGGCCCGATGCGGCGGCTCGCGCGGCGCTACGGCTGTCCCTACGCCATCAACGAGGTTGTCCTCGACAAGCTCGTCGTCCTCGGCGGTAAGGCCATGCGCCGCTCGCTCGCCCTCGATGCCGACGACCACCCAGTCGGCGGACAACTGATGGGCAGCGAGCCCGAACAGTTCGCCGCCGCGGCCGCTGTCCTGGTCGAGACCGGCTACGACGTAATCGACATCAATTTCGGCTGCCCGGTCAAGAAGGTGCTCGGCCGTTGTCGCGGCGGATTCCTCCTGTCTGTGCCGGACATCGCGATCGATATTCTGCGTCGTGTGTACGACGCGGTGGGGGGGCGCGTCCCCGTGACGCTCAAGATGCGCCGCGGCATGGACGACTCGCCCGAAAGCGAGGCGAATTTCTTCACGATTCTCGATGCCGCCTTCGAGATCGGCGTCCGCTCGATCACTGTTCACGGCCGCACCGTCCGCCAGCGTTACGTCGGACCGAGCAACTGGGAGTTCCTCGCCCGCGTCAAGCGCCACGTCGGCAACCGTACAATTCTCGGCAGCGGCGACGCCTTTTCCGCCGAGGATTGCGTCCGCATGCTCCGCGAGACGGGTGTTGATGGCGTCTCCGTCGCCCGCGGCGCCATCGGCAATCCGTGGATCTTCCACGAAGCCGCCGAGCTCCTCGCCGGCCGGCCGCTGCCCGAACCTCCATCCATCGCCGAGCAGCGGGCCGCCCTCGAAGCTCACTACGAACTGATGCGCGAAGCGTATGGCGACGAAAAGGCCGCCCCGATGCTCCGCAAGTTTGGCGTCCGCTATTGCGAGCTTCATCCCCACTCGAAGGAGGTCAAGATGGCCTTCCTCGCCGTGCGCAATGGCAACGAGTGGCGGGCCATGCTCGACCGCTGGTACGACCCGGCTGCCGACCTGCCGCCCGTCGTTCGCCGGGCCCGCCCCGAAGCCCTCATCGCGGCCGGCGCGACCTGGGACTGCGCGGCGGGTTGATGATGGACGCCCTGGCACGCCTCTTCCTCGAAAGTCCGTTTCAACTGACGATACTCTCGGCTGTCCTTCTGCTGGTCGCCTATGGAGTCTGGCTTCGTTCCAACACCGAACGCGTTCGGCGGCTCGTTTTTCCGATCGCCATCGGCCTGATCGTCGCGCTCTTTGCGGTTCAGGAATGGGTGACCACCCAGCGGGAGGATCTGCACAACACGCTCGACCGCCTGATCGCGGCCGTCAGTCGACACGACGCAGCCGCCGTCCTGCCGAGCATCAGCGACGACTACGCCTCCGCGGACATGGATCGTGTCGCGGTGGTGGCTTTCATCGAATCGGCCTTAAAGAACACCGACATCTTCGACGCCCGGATCGGCGCGATTGAGTCCGACATCGACGACGATCGCGCAACGACCGAGTTCAGCGTCACCGCGACCGTTCGCGTCGCCGGGCAAACCGCCCGGCTGCCGAGCCGCTGGAAGCTGGCGTGGACGCGTGCACCGAGCGGCTGGCAGATCACTCAAATCGAGCCGCTGGAGGTCGCCGGCAACCGCGTGAGCGGACTGCGGGCGCTGCGGCATTGGTAGATCCGCAATCGATCCGCTTTTGACTTCGATGATGTGATTACTTTCGTCGCCGCAGCCCGATCAGGCCGCCGACGATGACGCACGCCAGCGTCGCGGGCTCTGGAACCCACGCCCCGGCCGAGAAGATGCCATTCGTGCCCGTGAACGGATTCGCGAGATTCGGTGCGTAGGCGTTGCCCACCAGATCGTATACGTAAAAGGGCTGCGCATTCGTGTCATTGACCATGTAAGCGAAACCGCCGCCGACGCCAAGGCCGTCCACATCCGTGTCGGTGCCGGGATAAGCGGCCAGCAACGCGTAGCTCGGAACGGCGTACATGCTGGCAATCTTGTAAAGCCCGCGGCCGCTGAGGCCGGTGCCGTCGTTCAGCGCGTAAAAGGTGCCCGATGCAGCGTCGTAGTCGAACCCGCCGAAATCGGTGCTGGCCGGGGTCGCGTTGACGAGTGTCATGGCCGCCGTGCCGACGCCGATCTCATAGAAACCCGGCGCCGTCACACTGCGATAGCCGAGGAGCTTGTTGTTTGCCGAGTCGAATGCCATGCCGGTGACATTTGCCGACGCACCGCCGACATTGAGCGATCCGATCAGCGTCGGCGTCAAGCCGGCCATGCTGAACGGCGACTTGTAGAGTGACCCGCCATTATTCCAATAGAGCGTGTTCGACAGCGGATCGTACGCCATGCCCCAGGCGTTGGCCTCTGTCCCGCCTTGGTAGAGCAGGGTTTTTGCGCCGTTTGTGACGTTGACGTGCCAGATCTGGCGAAGTGGAGACGTCTGGTCATTTCCGGCGATCAACTGTCCCTGCGCCGTGTTCGCGACAAGCCCGGTCAGGATAACTAGAAATGTGGTGCGCATCTTCCAACTCCTGTTGAAGTGTCCAGTTGGATTCTGACCCCTGAAAGCATACCGAAATTTCAACGTAATTACAAGGGGACACAGGCGTGCTTTAGGTGCTTGATTGTCAGGGATTTATGCGAGAGCAATTAGCGGATTGCGCCGGTCAAACCTCGCGCCGCGCAAATCGGATCGCCTGCCGAACCCAGCCGAGACACTCGTTCGGCGCGATTCCATAGTTGTAGAAGCCGATGCGATCGTGTCCCTGTTCCACCGCGTCGTGTACGCGCCGCACGAGCGTCGGTCCATCCACCGGATCGGGCGGATAGCACGTGAAGCCGGCCTGTACGCGCCGCGGATCGCCGCCCGCTGCGACCAGCGCCGCCGCCCGTCGCGTGTGAACGTCGAGTGGCTCTTGCCATCCCGGTAAGACAAACCCATCGCAGACCGTTGCGATCTTGTCGGCGTCGAACGCCGCTTGTTCCTCGTTCCATGCTGCGTGGACGACGACCGGCACCCGTGAACGCTGCCGCGCCGCGTCGATCAGCGCAGTAACGGCACTTTTCCGAAGCCCGACAAATGCCCGGAGCAAGTCGTCGTCGGCGAGGAACGCTTCGATGCTTTCGGCCCGCGCGGGATGTCCGAGAACAGTTGGTTCCAGGTGCACGCGAACCGATATTCGGACGGCAGATGCATCGACGCCCGCCTCGATGGACGCCTGCACGCACGATTCGCAAAAACAGAGCGACAGCAGGAGCTCTTCGACCGGACCCACTGCCACTCCCATTTTTTCGTGCGCGTGCGCGTGGCGACCGCCGCCAAAGTCCGCCGACTCCAGCTCGATCAGCGCCAGCGGATAGTTCTGCGTCAGGTCGGCGACAAGCCCCGCCACATACTCGCGCACGTCCGGATTGGCCGGGCAAATCCAATTTGCACTCCGATTACCGAAAACATCCTTGCAGGCCGCCTCCGGATAGCGCGCGGCCATCGTCGAACCGTGGCAACAGACCGTCCACGCGCGGAGCCCGATATTCCGCCGGCGGCACTCCTCCGAAATTCGCTCGAACGGGTTACGCGACTTCATCCACGCCGCGGGAATCGGCCGAAGCCGCGTCGCTGCGTAGCATTCGGCGTCCGGTTGAAAATGGGCCCCGGCCTCGCTTGCAAAGTGTGTGGGAGCATCGCCCGCGTGCGGACGAAACTGCGCAACGCTGTGATAGGTCGTGGCGACCGCAATGGCATCGGCGCCGATCTCGCCCGCGATTCGCCCGACGGCCGCGTCAACGCCCTCGTCGAGCAGGTCCCACGGATAGACCCAGAAGAATGCCTCGCGCATGTTTGTCCTCGTGCGCGTCGATTGTACGCAGAGCTCCGCTGCGCCGAAACGGGAGCGATCGACCCGCTCGCGCGACGTTCTGATAACCAGAGCACGTATTGCACAAGCCCGCGGCGGCAAAAAGCTTGACTCTCGGAAAAATGCGGACAATACTCCCTAGCGATGGTCTCCCGTGTCCGCGGTGGCTGGACACGTGTCGACGCGCATCGCCTCGCTTCCTGAGGGGACCCTTCCTGCATTACGCGGGAGTCTCAGATTGGTCTGGTCGATGATGCCAGTGCGCGGTAGACAGTTAATCGGCGGCCTCCTGGCGATCGTTCTGATCGTCGGCTGCAACAACGAAAGTCCGTTCCAGAGTCTTCTCTCGAAGCCGGCTGGACGCGATTTCGGGTCCGCCGGTCAGCTCGAAACGACCGACGGCGAGACCGTGTTCCTGTCCGGTTCCGTGTCTCAGTCTCAGCGCGACGTCTGGGATCTCGGGCCGATGAACACCGGCGACCGCGTCGTTCTGAGCGCGGATGCAGCCATCGGAAGCCCGCTCGATCCGACCATCGCCTTCTTCGATGAGAATGAGGATTTGGTCGCTCAGAATGACGACGTCGATGCCGCAAACGGCCACTTTGAGTCGAAGCTCGACGTGACGCTCCGCTGGCCCAGCAATCGCTTCTACATTGCGATCAGCAGTTCGTTTTTCTCATCGCCCAGCGGCGCTTACAACGCGTCCTTGCGGGTCCTTCGAAATCAGCCGCCGGTTTCCCCCGGGGCGCAGAAGATCATGCTCAATTTTGCCGGCGGAGCGGGGATCTCCATTCCCAACATCGGCACCTTCGATATTGCCCCGTTCGATGCCGGTCGCGTCAATCCGATCTACGCCGGCAAGACGGTCCAGGTGAAGGCCGGGATCGTGGCCCGCATGAAGCATTGCTACAGCGGCCTCAATGTCATCGTCCAGACTTCCGACGACCCGGTGCCCATCGATGGCGACGACGTCTCGACGCTCTACTTCGGCCAGTTCAGCCGCACGGTCTTCGGAATCTCGCAGGCGGTTGATACCTGGAACAGCAACATCTGCGATGACGGCATCATCTTCACCGACCGCTTCGACGAGGCTTTCGCCAATCAGCTCACCGCCGATCAGCTCGCCTTCGCCATCGGCAACGTCGCGGCTCACGAGGGCGGCCACCTCCTCGGCCTTGCCCATGTCGCAGATGTCGTCGACTTGATGGACACCACCGGCGCCGCCAGCACGCTGCTCGGCGATCAATACTTCAAGCGTTCGATTCTGGATCGATCGGTCTTCGGGATCGGCTTCCAGCACGGCCCGAAGATTCTTGAGGCAACCGTCGGCAAGAATCCCTGACGCGTCAGCGCCAGTCCGACACAATCCGGCGAAACATCTCCCCCCGGCGTTCATAATTCTGAAACTGATCCCAACTCGCGCACGCCGGTGACAGCACCACGACGTCACCCGCCTTCGCATGCAGCCGCGCCCGATCGAGTGCTGCCGGGAGGTCGCTGACGACTTCGACGGGCAGGCGCTGGTTGCCGTCAGCAGCCCGAATCGCTCCCGCGATCTTGTCACGCACGGCCCCGTAACAGACCGCCGCCCGTCCCCGGCGCTCGACCACCCGCGCCAGATCGTCAAACTCGACGTGCTTGTCGTAGCCGCCCAGCAACATCACCACCGGGACGTCGAACGCCTCCAGCGCCGTTCGCGCCGACTCCGGTGTCGTTGATTTCGAGTCGTTGTAGTAGCCGACGCCCGCCAACTCTCGGACAAATTCCAGCCGATGAGGAAGCCCGCGAAACTCGCTGAGCGCCGCCAGTGAAACCGCGTCGGCGATGCCGAGCCGCCGCGCGATCGCCAGCGCTGCCGAAGCGTTCTCGCGGTTGTGCCGGCCGGGCACGCGCAGCACGCCATCGACCGTCGCCATCGTCGCCGCGTCCCCATACTCAAGGATTCGAGACCGGGGCTGGATCTGTTCCAGCTTCGCGCGCAAGCCGGTCTCACCGCGATGCACAAACACTACGTCGTCCGCGGTCTGAAACCGGGCGATATTGAGCTTGGCGTCGCCGTACGCCTCCATCGTGCCGTGCCGGTCGAGGTGGTTGGGTCGCAGGTTGGTCATGAGCGCGACGTTCGGACTCCGCCGCACCGCCGCCGCGTCCTCGAGTTGAAAGCTCGACAACTCCAGCACGACAACGTCGTCCGGCCGCATCGCCGGCAGTTCCTCCAACAGCGAACGTCCGATGTTCCCGCCGACCCAGACCCGATGGTCGGCGATGCCGCGTTCGAGAATCGCGCCGGCCATCGCCGTCGTCGTGCTCTTGCCGACCGAGCCGGTGATGCCCGCGATCCGCGCCGGGCAGCGCGAGAGAAACAGGTTCATCTCGCTCGTCCACGGAACGCCCCGCGCCGCCGCCACCCGGAAAAACTCCGACTTCGCCTTATCCACCGCCGGGCTGACCACGAGCAATTCGCAGCTGTCAAGGTCGGTCGGATCGTGTCCGCCGAGACGCCAGCGGATCGGAAGGTCGGCCAGTTGCGTAACCGACTCGCGCAGTTCCTGCTCAGATGTCTGATCCGTAACGGTGACTTGCGCGCCCTGCCGCGCGAGCCAGCGCGTGACGCCGATTCCGCCCCCGAAGCGACCCAGACCCATCACGATCGTGCGCTTGCCGTTGACCTCGCTGTCCAAGCAATTCGACCCTCAGCGCGCGGCCTACTTCGCAGTCGCCGCAATGTCCGTCCGCATCTGTCTTCCGTCAAAGCCGATGTGGCGGGCGGCTTCGTACACCCGCTGACGCGCTTCGTCAAAGGTTTCGCCGAGCCCGGTGACGCTCAGCACGCGTCCCCCGGCCGTCACGACCTTGCCGCCCTCCAAACGAGTGCCGGCGTGAAAGACCGCGAGCTCCGGCGTCCGCGGAACGTCGTCCAGGCCGCCAATTCGCACGCCGGACTTCGACGAGTCCGGATACCCGCCCGACGCCATCACGACGCACACCGCCCGCCGCGAGTCCCACTCGATGTTCGCCTCGTCCAGCCGCCCGTCGATCACCGCTTCGAACAACTCGACCAGGTCGCTCTTCAGCCGCATCAAAATCGGCTGCGCCTCTGGATCGCCCAGCCGGCAGTTGAACTCCAGCACCTTCGGCCCGCCGGCCGTCAGCATCAGCCCCGCGTAGAGCACACCCTTGTACTCAATGCCGTCGCGCCGCAACGCGTCGACGATCGGCACGAACACCTCCTCGGCGATCTTCCCGGCCATCTCGTCCGTCAGATCGCCGGTCGGACAGAATGCGCCCATGCCGCCCGTGTTCGGTCCCTCGTCGCCATCGAGCAGCCGCTTGTAGTCGCGCGCAGCCTCCAGCAGGTAGATCGACCGCCCGTCGACCAGCGCCATGAGCGAGACCTCGGTCCCAACGAGCCGTTCCTCGACGACGACGGAGTCGCCCGCCTCGCCGAGGATGCGATCGACCATCAGCCGGTCGAGCACTACCAGCGCTTCGGCCGGGTCTTTGCAGACGAACGCCCCCTTGCCTTTCGCCAGCCCGGATGCCTTCACCACCAGCCCTGCTTCGCGCGTCGCAACGTATTCGCGAGCCGATTCGTACGCGATCGGGATTCGGGTCGGCGTATCGCCGAACGACGTCCGCTCGCCGATCGCCGGAAAGCACATCGTCGCGCCCTCGAACAGCCGCGTCCTCCGGCCGGAGCCGGTCTCCCGCGCCACCCACTGCCGCGCCGCCCGCTCCTGGTCGCTGGGCACGAAGACCCGTGCATCCGCCGTCGAGACGTCGCACGACAGCATCAATTGCTTGGCAAATGCCTTGTCGCCCTCCAGCCGCGCCGCCGCCGCCCGCGGCCCGAAGATACGCAAACCCGCCGCCTCAAACCGATCGACGATGCCGTTGCACAGCGGCTCCTCCGGCCCGACCACGGTCAGGTCAATCTTCTCGTGCCGTGCGAACTCCAGCAGCCGATCGATGTCGTTGGCGTCGATTTCGACATTCTTCGCCGCCCCGGCGGTTCCCCCATTCCCCGGCGCACAGAAAATCGTCGGCCTCCGCGGCGAATGCGACAGCTTCCACACGATGGCATGTTCACGCCCACCGCCGCCGACGACGAGAATCTTCATGACGAGTGTTTTATTCGGAAGGGGGGTGATTGCAAGGTTCGCGCGTCAGCGCCGCGCTTTCACGCGTCGCGTCGACCGCGGTCGCTTCCGAGTACGGCCGCTTCCCACCGGAATCTTCTCGGGAGGAATTTCAACGACTCGGCCATCCTGCCACACCACAATCGATTGCCCGAGCAGCTTATGACGCAACAACGCGTCGCGGACTCCCTTCCGCATCGCGCGTGCGGCCGCTCGCGCTTCGGCCAGCATGTCGTTCGTTGAATTACGCCTGTACATTAGGACGCATGCTCCTCTCGGATGCGATCCCACAACGGACCATCGTCAACCTGGCTTGCGTCTCGGCCGCGCCCGGTCGCGATCACGAGCGGCCCATCAATCTGAGTATTATTGTACATCGTCCAACGATCTGCCAGCGGCTGATAGAGCGCGAAAAAATTGATCAGTCCCCTCCGATAGCGCCGTCGAATGTCGCTTTCGGGGACATCGTGGCCGCCGGCGCTGACGCGTCGGGCCACCCGCGCCACGGCCATATCGGGCGACGGTAGCCAGAAGAATGCAAGATGGAATTCGTAACCTGCTTCCTTCCAGCTCCTGATCCATGGCGCGAATGATCGACTGGCAAGCGTCGTCTCAAACGCAAAGCTCTTGTGTTCCGAGGCGAGCTCGCGCAGACGATCGTGCATCACCCGGCCCGCTTCAAGCGCGACGGCGGCCGGCCCGAGGCCGGATAGTCCGGAAGCAATGACATCGGCGTTGACGAACTCCGCGATCCCGAGCGAATCGGTCAGCAACCGACACGCGTTGGTCGACTTTCCCGCCCCGTTTGGTCCGCCAATGATGGCAACCCGCCGCGTGCCAATCGCTTTTCCGCGTTGCCGCGCCATCCGCCACCCTACCGCCGCATCTTCAAAAACGCCGCCGGAAGATGCTCGATCAAATCCGTCGCGATCAGCGACACCTGTCCGATCGTCCGTGCCGCCAAATCACCCGCCAGCCCGTGAACGTGCACCCCCAGCACTGCCGCATCAAACGGCGACATCTTCTGCCCGATCAACGCCGCGATCACGCCAGTCAAGACATCGCCGGTTCCGCCCGTCGCCATCCCCGGGTTCCCGGTCCGATTGACGAACATTCTTCTCCCATCCGTCACGACCGTGCCCGCCCCCTTCAGCACGACGACGGCCCCGGTCTTCGCCGCCAGTTGGAGCGCGGATGCTCTCCGTTGCTTGACGGCGTCGAGTTTGATTCCGCCGCTATCCAGCAATCGCTGCATCTCGCCCGGATGTGGCGTCAACACGAGCGGGTGTTTGGGAGTCCGCTGCGCGCAAATGCGGACCCAACCGGGAATCTGCGTGAGGTTGTTCAGCCCATCCGCGTCGAGCACCATCGGTCCATCCAGCTTCGCCAGCATCAGACCGAGCAGGGCGGCATGTGCGCGACCGGTCGACCAGCCCGGACCGACGGCCAGCACGTCGTTCGCCTTCTGCGCATCGCGGATGTGAGACCAGACGTCGTGTTCCACGTCTTCCGGCAGGTACCACGACTTCTGCCTCGGTCGACGGAACGCCATTTCGATCATCGGTAGGTCAATCGTCGTGGCGCACGGAGCCAGCACCGCGACGCGCTCTTGCAGCAGCGCTTCGACGGCAATCCGCACCAACCCCGCGCCGCTCCGCAGCGCCGCGTTCGCGCACAGCGCCGGCGCGCCAATCATCCCCCGCGATCCGCCGATGACGAGCACCCGCCCGTAATCCCCCTTGTGCGAGTCCGCCTTTCGCGGCGGCAGACGTGGAACCCGCTTGACGATCTGAAGCTTCATCAAATCTGCGGCGTAATATCCGGTGTTGTCGGCGAGCCGTTTCCACCCGTCCGCCCGCGGCCGGCCATGCGATTGATGATCGCCGCCATGTATCCCGCCCCGAAGCCGTTGTCGATGTTCACGACCGCAATGCCCGACGCGCACGAGTTCAGCATGGTGAGCAGCGGGGCGATGCCGTTCAAACTCGCCCCGTAGCCCACGCTCGTCGGCACCGCGATCACCGGCGAATCCACCAGCCCGCCGACGACGCTCGGCAGCGCCCCCTCCATGCCGGCGACCACCACGACGACGTTCGCCTTCTGAATGTTTGGCGTATGGGCCAGCAGCCGGTGAATCCCCGCTACCCCGACGTCGTAGTACGTCTCGGTCCGCTGATCCATGATCTCGGCCGTGATGCGGGCCTCTTCGGCCACGCGCTCGTCGCTCGTCCCGGCCGAAACGATCGCGATCCGCCCGGCCGACCACTTTGGATCGCGCTGCCGCAGCGTGATGCACCGCGCCGCCTTGTGAAACTCCGCCTTGTCGAACTTCTTGCCGATCTTCTCGAAGTGCTTCGCCCGCGCCCGCGTCGCCAGCACATTCCCGCCCGCATCGGCGAGCTTCTCAAAAATCTTCGCCGCCTGCGTCGAGGTCTTGTTCTGGCAGAAGATCACCTCGGGGAAGCCGCACCGGACCGACCGATGATGATCCACGTGAGCAAACCCCAGCGACTCAAACGGCAGATGCCTAAGCTGCTCAATGGCCGTCTCCACCGACGTCCCGCCGGACTTGACCGTATGCAGCAGTTCTCGAAGGCGATCCGAATTCACCGCATCCTCCTCGCCGCGACATCATACCACGACTCATCGCGCACGGTCAGCTGTTGGTCCGCTCGGCGGTGGGACTACTCCGTCGGAACGAGCGCCAGGGCGATGCCATCGAGGACTTCTCGAACGCGAACCTTGGAGAGCGTGCCAATCCTCTTCGTGAGGGCCGCCTTGTCCACGGTGACCAGTTGCGAAACATTGACGACGCTTCGACGCGGCAGATTGGCCTCGCCCTTGCGCAGCACGACATTTCCCGGAGACGCGGCACGGGCCAGGTTGGATGTGAGCGCACAAACGATTACGGTGTTGATCCGGCTGCGATTGAAGGCGTCGTTCTGTACGACGACGAGCGGATGACGATAGCCGGGCGCCGATCCTGCCGGTTGGCCCAGGTCAACCCAGTAAACGTCGCCCTGTACGATCACCGCGAGCGCTCGAGCAGTCGGCGAAATGCCCCGGTCGCGGCCCGACGCAGGTCCTTTTCCTCGTCGGAGTCGTCGGCTGCGTAGGCGCGATTGAGCTGCGCCGTTACTTCGTCCGCCTGGCGGCGCTCGACGAACTCTTGCAGCGCGCGGGAAAAGAGCCGGCTACGCGGGACGCGCAAACGCTTCGCCAGATGATCGATCTGCTCAAACAGGTGCCGAGGGACCGAAATCGCGGTCTTGACTGTGGCCATGGTAATACCGTTCTTCCTACCAGAAGTATATCTTGTGCGTCACCGATGGCAAGTTGTGGCCGCTAACCCGGCCCGATCGACCTCAGATACCGAAAATCATAAATCCCCGTGCTATGCCCATCGCCCCACACGACGTTTATCGCGTACTTCCCCACCAGCGACGCGTCCTTCACCTCCGTCGCCCGCTCGATCCCCTTGGGCAGGATCGTCAACGACAAATTCGCCGGCCGCTGCTTCGCTTCGTTCTCCCGCTCGGTCCGGCACGTCGCGCACGGACAGTTCTTGCGGAGCAGGACGATCGGAAACACCTGCTCCACGCCGTCCCCCCAGCGAATCCGCAACCCGGCCTTGCGATCCAAGTGTAGCTCCACCGGCTGGAACCGCACATCGCTCGGATCGAACTCGTGGGCCTGGGTCAGTCGGTCGTCGATGCTCATGAGCGAATTAAAGACTTTCCACGTCCAAAGGCAACGAACCATTCGCCCCGCGGCTGACGTATGATATCCGGGCGTAGCTCAGGAGCGTCCATGCCATGACTCTCGACGTGCAAATCCGGCCCGCAACCGCCGACGACGTCGCCGCGATCAACGACATCTACAACCATTACGTCGATCATTCCACCTGCACCTTCGCCGAGAAACACGAGACGCTCGACGCCCGCCGCCACTGGTTTGACTCCCACGGCCCGGCCCACCCCATCACCGTCGCGACGCACGACGGCCGCGTCGTCGGCTGGGGCTCGCTCAGCACTTACAACAGTCGCTGTGCCTACCGTTCGACTGTCGAAGACTCGGTTTATATCCGCCACGACCTGCATCGCCGCGGCATCGGCGCACAACTCCTGGCCGATCTCGTCCGCCGCGCCCGCGAGCTGAAGCATCACACCATCATCGCCGGCATCTCCGCCGACCAGCAGCCCAGCGTCGCCATCCACGCCCGCCACGGCTTCCAGAAGGTCGCACACCTCCGCGAGGTCGGCTACAAGTTCGGCCGGTGGCTGGATGTGATCTACATGCAGCGAATGCTGTGACGACCGCCCCGGTCGCGCCCAAGGGCCGCAGGATGCAGTACCTCATTCCTCTTGTGGCCGCCGCATGGTGGGTCGGTTTCATCGTCAAGGATTCGTCGGAACTGACCCGGCCGCTCTTCTACCTCCCCGCCGCGCTGGTCGCGGTTGCGGCGGTCACGTGGCTGCTCGTCTATCGCCGCCGGACGTCGTGGCTGCTGCGTGGATTTGTCGCGGCCACCGCGATTGCATCCACTGCGAAAGTCGCGTTGCAGGACACGGCCTGGAATCCACGCTCTGCACCGGCCGCCGGCGCCGTCCGTCTCGTCCATTGGAACACCGCCTGGGGCCACCTCGGACGCGACGCCGTTTGGCAGACTCTCGCGGCCGATCAACCAGACATCATCATCTTCTCCGAGCCGCCGCTGAAGGACTTCGAGTCCGACGTGCGTCGCGTCATCCCGAACGCGTACCGTCACGTCGGCGCAAGCATGGCTCTCGCGTCACGGTGGCCGATCGAGGTTCTCGGCTCGCTCGTCGTTCCCGACGTCCGCAGTTGGCACATCCGCATCGCCCTGCCCGGCGGCCCGCTGGACGTCCTCGGCATCGACCTGCCGTCCAGCCCGCTTCGCAGCCGCCGCCGCCCGCTGGCCGACGTCGCACGCTGGGTGATGGATCACGACAGAAACATTCCGCTGCTCATCGTCGGCGATTTCAATACCCCGCGCGACTCGGCCGCCCTGAATCCCCTCCGCACGCTGATGTCGCAGGCCTACGAATCCGCCGGCCGCGGCTGGCCCTATTCGTGGCCGTCGGTCGCCCCGCTCTGGTCAATCGATCAGATCTGGTTCTCGCGCGACATCCGTATGCACAACCACGAGTATCGATTCACCGGCTGCAGCGATCATCTGCGGCAAGTCGTCCAATTCGAACTCGCGCGCACACCCGCGACAACCCCGGCAAGCCCGACGGAACCCTGACGTGAAAGACGCAATCCTCGACGTTCGACCGTCCGCTCAGTTCGAGGCCGGCCACCGGGCCGGCGCGGTCAACATCCCGCTCGAGGAGCTCAAACTCCGCATCCACGAATTGCCGCCGTCGGGCGCCGACCTCACGCTTTTCGACGACGACGCCGCGCGACTGCGCGAGGCCCGTGCGATCCTCCAGCCCGACCGCTGGAAAATCGTGTCCGTCGACGATCCGACCCGGCTGGCGCACGGGCCCATCGAGACCGGCCCATCCGCGGCGAGACTCTGGCAGCCGCACACATTCCTCGTCGATGTCCTGCCGATCATCGAGCGCGAGTGGTGCGGTCTGGCCGGCCGTCGTGCTCTCGACCTCGCCTGCGGTTCCGGCCGCGACGCCGTGTTTCTCGCGATGCAGGGAATGAGCGTCGAGGCCGTCGATATCCTGCCCGACGCGGTCCAGCGCGCCGCCGACCTCGCGCGTCGTAACGGCGTGCCGCTCCGCGTCCGCTCCGCCGACCTCGAAACCGGTCCGGCGCTCAACGCCGCCTGTTGCGACCTCGCCGTCGTCTTCAATTTCCTTCATCGCCCACTGATCGAACAGATTCGAGAAGCCGTCACCCCGGGCGGCTTTGTTGTTTACGAGACATTCCTGCAAGCCAGTCGCGAGCTTTACGGCAAGCCGTCGCGCGACGCTCATTTGCTCAATCCCGGCGAACTCGCCGCCGCCTTCACCGGTTGGCGAATCCTCGTTTCGCGCGAAGGACCGTCCGGCCCGCGGCGCATCGCGTCCGGCATCGTCGCGCAGAAGCCGCTCTGACGATCGGCGCAAAAAAAACTCCGATCCATCCGCCGTTCGTCGCCGGCAAATGAATCGGAGATGATTGCGTGCGGGCCGTTGCGATTGTCGCCCGCGTCGTCCGCGATCGGACCTTACTTCTTGCCGAGGATCGCGTCCTTCGCCGCCTTCGCGACGCGGAACCGCACAACCTTCTTCGCCGGGATCTGGATCTCTTCGCCCGTCGCCGGGTTGCGGCCCTTGCGCGCCTTGCGGTTCACGAGCACCAGCTTGCCCAGCCCGGGCAGCGTGAAGGCGTTCTTCGCCTCCTTGTAGGCGGTCGTCACCAGCGTGTCCATGATCATGACGATCTGCTTGCGGGGGAGATCGCACTTGTCGGACATGTGCTTGTAGAGCTGCGACTTTGTCATCGACTTGGCCATTGTTCCTCCTTGGCTCAGGATGCTTGGTTCGAAACGCCGGCCTTTCGCGACCGGCCCAACGGGTCGGCAATTTAGCGATCCCATGCCGCGAAATCAACGATTTTTCTAAGAAATCCGCCGATTTTCATCGCGCGCCCTTCGACGGATCGCGGCTGACAGGGCCCGATTCGCTCCCCCGACGTTGATAGACCCATGCCACTGGCATCTTTGTGCGACCCCTCCGGACCTCATAAACCACCCGGAAGTCGCGCTCCAGTTCCACAGGCGGCGGGGCGTCGGCCGGCCGGTCGCCGTACCCAAGGATGTTGTTGATGTGCATAAGGATGTAATCAGCGCCGGCCGTGGACAGCGGAGGCGGGACCGACTCGCTGGCCTGTGAGATTCCCCGTCGAATCATCGTAAACGGTGTGGGTTTGGACATCAGTCGGTCGATGATCGGGTCCTCCCAAAGGTAGCTTACGACCTTGCTGCCAGGCCGCACGTTCGCCAGGCACCAGCGGACCAGGTCCTCCACCCCGTCGCTGTTGGTCTGGATCAAATTTCGATACCCCCGGGCCTCCGCCCCCATCCAGCGGGTCCCGATGACGTCGGTCGGAAAAAGCTGAAAATCCGGGTATGCCTCGGCTGCCCGCAGACCCATTTGGGCCGTCGGTGAGATCGCAACGCTCACCAGTCCCACCACTCCGAGTACGGCCCGCCTCCGCCCCATCCATCGAATCAACGTCACGCCGCCCGCCGCCGTCACCGCCATCAGCAGCGGATAGATCCCCATGAGATAGAACGTCTGCCGCAGCGGCAGCGCGCACATCGCCACGATCCAGGCCGCTACGCTGCCCGCCGTTAGCCGCCAGCGCCAATCGCTTCGTGCGCGGCTCAGGCCATAGACCATCGCAACGACCGACAGCACGCCGATCAGCAGCGTCCCCTTCACCAGCACGACGCCCGAGTAGAGTCGCAGTTGATCGGCCAGCAGCCCGAACGGCACTTGGTGGTCCCAGCGCACGGACCGCCCGGCGAGTCCGCGCAGCATTCCCGATCGAGTCACGTGCTCCGGCATCAGCGCGCCCCACGTCAGCCCCGCCACGATCACGAGCCCGATCCACGCCCGCCACCGACCGAGATCGGCCGCGTTCGCCCTCCACGTCGCAGCACACACAGCGACAAGACCGCATGCGAATATGATCCATGCAACGATCGTGTCCGCGCGCCAGGCCGCCACCGCAATCAGCGCAGCAGCCGCAACGCCGGCTGCCGCCAGCAGCGCCAGCCACAACCCACGACCTCCCGCTCGTCGCGGCAACTTCGGCATGCACATCGCGAACATCGCTACGAGCACGATCGCATACGCCTTCGCACCGATCGCCAGCCCCAGTGCGATTCCGGTCAACAGCCATCGCCCCGACGTCGGCCGCTCGACAAATGCCGCAAACGCCCAGCACGCGCCCGTAACCGTTGTCGCAAGAAAGACGTCCCCCTCCGTCATCGCGATCCGACCGTACGCAAGGTAGTAGGGCGACAGCGCCAGCAGCACGGCCGTCCATGCCGCCGTCGCGGCCCCGAACAGCCACCACGCAAGCCCACCGGCCAGCACGACGCCAATGGCCCCGACCGCAACGCTCACGGCCCGCCCGGTCGCAAGATCGTCCTGCCCGCTGATCGCAAACACGGCCGCCGTCACATACATGGGCAACCGAAACTGCGTCGGATCGAGCGGCTTCGCCTCGCCCCGAATCGGCGCGTGCGAGAGGGCTGCCGCGATGTCCAGATCGACCCGCTCATCCCACAGCGTGTTCAGTTGTGACGTGGATTTCCAGCCGACGACCGCGAAAACACAGGCCGACGCGGCGATGGTGCCGATTGCGACGCCCCGCCAGCCCTGCCCGCCTTCTTGCGGCATTTCACCGTTGCGACGCGATGGCCTGCGCCAGCGGATGGACGATGTTCGGCACGACCTTCTCGGTCGCCAGTTCCTCTGCCTTTTCCAGCAGCTCAACGTGCGATAGCACGAGCGACGGCACGTCGGCAAAGCCCCAGTACTTCCGCAGCGTCAGGTAGATGCTCAGCGACTGCGGCTCGAACTGCCCGGTCCGCACCTCGTACGTCGTCGTCCGGCTCTTGATGTCGATATACGCCTGGAGATCGCACTCCTCGGTCAGTGCCACGCCGACAAACGGCTGGCAGTCGATCACCGGCCGCGCCCGCTCATCCGACAGCAGGCTCACCAGCGGGTGGTCCGCCAGCAGCGTGTCGGCCACAAGCTGGTCGTGGTTGCCGCGATACTCAAGATCGAATCCGAAGACGACCTCGAGATGGTCGTAGTCAAGTTCGCCCAGCGTCAAATGCGCCGGCGCCATCTCCAGGACCACTTCGCCAAACCGCCGCACCTCTTCCATCGAACGCGGATTGCTCAGCCCGAATCGCAGGGTCCCGGCTTCGAGCCGCAGCCAGCGGCGCTCGCCTTCCTCGCTGTAATCCTCTTCGAGGATCAGGGCTTCATCTTCGCGGCGGCGGAGCTTCCGCATCTGCGGGAATTCGCGCTTCACGCTGTCGAAAAAGTGCAGGACGGTTTCGCGTTCCAGCGTCAGGTCCAGCTTCAAGAAAAGGCGGGTTGATATCTGGAATTCATCGCAAACGCCGCCAAACGGAATGCTCATGAACCGGTCCTCCGGACGGCGTATCGGCGCGTGCCGTCACCGATTAATTAATTATTGCCCAATCGACCCGCATTAGCAAATATTCGGCGATTCCCGGGCGAATTCCCCGTTGTTCTCAGACTCGATTCCGCGAGGTCGCCGACGCAAACACTTTCTCAGACAGCCGCCGCCCGCCGCATCAGCCAACGCCTCAGTCGAAGCACCGCCGCCTCTTTGGCGCGGGCCTCAATCTCTACCGTGAGGTCGATGCCATACCAGCACGCCGGAAAATCCCGGATGCCCACGAAGTCGTCGTGGACGCGAACGTTATCCGCGCGCCAGCCTCCCGCCGGGCTGGAAATGTGAAAGACCGGTTCGCGATTCCACGTCCCGGCAGCCCGCTCGGTGACCTCCATCTCAGAAAGTCCATCCCGCAGGCAGCGATGATGATGAACGTCATACACAAACGGGACGCCGCTCGATTCGCATAGCGGCAGAAGGTCCGCGGGCGTATACACCCGATCATCGTTTTCGAGCGCAATCCGCGATCGAACCCGCGGCGAGAGGAGTCCAAGGTTAGACCGCAGCCTCTCCAAAGCCGATCGCTTGTCGCCGTACGCGCCGCCTCCGTGAATAATGATGACATCCGCCCCCACCCACTCCGCGACCTCTCCCTGGTATTCCAGCTCCGCGACCGACCCTCTGAGGACCTCCGCCCGCGGCGAGTTGAGCACGACAAACTGATCCGGGTGAAACGTCAGGCGCACGTTGCTGTCCTCCGCCAACCGCCCGCATGACCGAAACGCCGCGATGATCGCTGCCGCGCCCGGCAATTCCTCGACCGGGTAACCTGCCGTCGGGTGCGTCCGCAATGGCAGAATTTGGCTGTTGATACGGAAACTTCCGATTCCGTTCGCCGCGCAGAATCGGATGGCCTCGTGCAGTGCCGCCGCGTTTTCGCTCGCGATCGCACCGATCCGCCTCAGCCGCTCCACGCGCCCCCGCCGCAGCACCGCCGCGGCCGTCGTCGTACGAAAACCGATCGGCTCATCGCGAAACGCGCAGCACAGTCCCAGCCGGATCACGGCCGCAAGCCGCCCGACGAAGCCGGCACGGTGCGTGCCCCCGCGCCCGAGTCCGCCTCGCGCTGAATCCCCCTCAGCATCCCTTCGAAAACAATCCCATGCAGCGGCGCGACGGCGTACCAATAGGCCAGTCCCGCCAGCCCGCGCGGCTTGAATCGCGCCGTCTGAATGAGCGTACACCTGGTGCCGTCGGCGGCGATCGGTCGCACGTCAAATGTCAACGTCGCAACGCCCGGCAGCTTCATCTCGGCCCGGAGCTCCAGCCGCCGGTTCGGCTGAATCGACGTCACGCGCCAGAAATCCACCGCCTCGCCGAACGCCAGGTGCTCCGCGTCCCGTCGGCCGCGCCGAAGCCCCGGCCCGCCGACGAGGCGATCCATCGCGCCGCGCAGGCGCCAGAGCCAGTCCGCCGCAAAGTATCCCCGATCACCCCCGATGCGGCTCAAAACCGCGAAAATCCGCTCGCAGTCCGCGCGCACCTCGACGGTGCGCTGATCGACAAAAACCCGCCCGCCCGACCAGTCCGGGTCACCGGGGATCGGACCCGCGTCTGACCACGATGTTTCGACCGCCCCGTCGGCCATCTTCCCCAGCGCCGCGTCAATCGCCGACCGGACCGGGAGTCGCGCGGACGGCATCAGCCGCGCTGCCTCATCGTCGCGGCAAACCACGCGATTCCGCAGCCCTTCGGCCAGCGGCCGCGCGATGCGATGACTGATCGGCGTTACGAGATGGATCCACAGCGAACTCAGCCGCGGCGTCAGCACCGGAACCGGCAACACGATTCGCCGGCTCAGCCCCAACGCCTGCGCCATCACGGCCATCAACTCGCGATACGTGACCACCTCCGGTCCCCCGATGTCGAGCGTCCGCCCGATCGTCTCAGGCACCGCCAGACATTCGACGAGGTAATGCAGCACGTCCCGGACCGCGATCGGTTGGCATGGCGTGTCGATCCAACGCGGTGTCACCATGACCGGCAGTCGCTCGACGAGGTAGCGCAGGATTTCGAACGACGCCGACCCCGATCCAATAATCATCGCCGCGCGCATCACCGTGACCGGCACGCCCGTGGACGCCAGCGCCGCCTCGACTTCACGCCGCGACGTCAGGTGCTCGCTGAGACCCGCCCCGGTTTCGCCCAATCCGCCCAGGTAAACGATTCGAGCTACGCCGGCCGCCCGCGCGGCCCGGGCAAAGGAGATTGCCAGGGCGCGGTCGCGCTGTCGATACTGCGCCCCGGCTGCCATCATCGAATGCACGAGGTAATACGCAGCCGTGCATCCGCGCATGGCCTCCGTCAGCCGGCGCTCGTCGTCCAGCTCACACTCGATGGTTTCGACAGAGGCGTCCTTGGACCACACACGCGATTCGACTTTGCGTGCGTCGCGGACGACGCACCGAACACGGTGCCCCGCGATGATCAGTCTCGCCGCGAGTCGCCCGCCGATGTACCCGGTCGCACCGGTCAGCAAGATCCGCTGTCGTCCTGCCTCCATTGTCGCGGTTCCTGCGTCGATCAGGCCGTTGTCGGCTGCCGCGCCGGCCAATCAGACGGACCTTCGACCCGTTTTAGAATCGGGGCTCCGGCGGAAACAGCGAATCTCGCATCGCCATGAGTTCCTCGCACGTGTCGATGTCATCCGGGACCCGTATCAGAATGATCGGATTCAGCCCCGGATCGCGCCGTTGCGGCGGGTTGTTGGGCGTATCGAGAAATGCCAGCGATGCGCCGATCACGAGCTGCTCCGAGTCATCGATGACGTTCCCTCGAAGACTCCCGTCGGAGTAGAGCGTCATGTCGTTGGCGAATATCTCGCGCCGCGCGATGTAAATCTCTCCCTCAATGAATCCGAACAGCTTCACGGCCACGGTCACGCCCGGCTTGCCGTCATTGTCGTCGTCGCTGATCAGGGGATCGTTGCGGTCCATCGAGAGCGGCTGGTTCGGGTCACCGCGAATGCCGTTGAGCGTTGGCGTCGCGGGGCGCCAGAGCTTCCACGCACCGTTTTCCTGATACACGTCCACGATGGCGCCGGGCGGCTTGATGGCCTGCGTGGCTGCATCCGAGAAATTCGTCTCGAACGGCTGATTCGCGATGTACTTGGCACTGCAAAAGCGGTCGTATGCGACGAGCTTTCCGTCTTCGATGACCAGATCGGTGAATCCATACGATACGATGAATGTGGCCAGCGGACCGTTGGCCGTCTCACCCTCATAGGCAACGATATCGTAGTGGGCATAGTGTCCCTCCATGGCCGCCATCGCCTCTTCCTTGCTGGCGGGCGCGACCCAGTTCGGATCGTTGGCGGGCGTTTCATACAGCGGGCTATTCGGCCAGGGCAGCGGAGTCGAGCAGCCCGCGATAAGCAGGCACGCGGCTGCTGTCAGCGTCGAACTCACAAGGGGAAAAAACATCCTCATGGGGAATCTCCTGGTCTTTGTCAGATGGCAGCACACTCAAGCGGTGGCGTGCAGTCGAAACGTCTCATTCGTTGAGGGGCGGAGGATCGCTCAGTCCGCGGCTCATTGCGGATCGCGGGGCCGCGAAAGGCTGAATCGGAATTTGAACCTCGAACCACTTATCCGCTGACCGCGCCTCGGGCCCGTTGTAGAACAGGGCCCGAGGCTCGCCGGCCGCTTGCCATTCCGTCTGTTGCGAAAGCCATTGGCGAAGCGTCGTCACGCCCTCGTTGACGCGTTTCATCTTGTACGCACCGCGCATCCCGACCGCGGCCACCGTCACCGGTGGAATATCCTCGATCAGGACGCGCTGATCCTGTGCATCGCTACCCGTGGGTCCCAGCTCGGTCGTACGATAGAGGAACGACATCGTCCACGATTCGGGCTTCTTTGCGTTGGTCTTCAACAAACCCTCGTAATTCATTTCAACCGGCGATGTCATCGCGATCTCGCGCCGCTTGATGTGGTTGAAAAGCGGGAAGAATGCAAAGTTCATGCCCCAGTCCGGCGACATGCTCCCGCTGATTTCCGCACGACGCACAAGTGGATAGCGCTTGAGCTCGATAGCTCCCGGCGGCGTCGGCGGCGGATAGCCCGCCGGCAGCGGTGTCGTGATTCGGCATCCGTTGCATCGGTACTCGCCTTCGACGAATTCGACCCGTGCCGCCGCATCACCTCCGACGCGTTGAACCGCCGGTCGGTCGTCGACGATCGGTTGATCCGGGCGCCCCTTCAGGTTTTGCGTCGTCGGGGCCGCCGGACCGTCCGTGCTGGTTGGAGAAGTTGCCCGCGCTGCGGGCCGCGTGAGGTTGCACGCGATAAACCCGATTGCAGCCAGCGCGAGCAAGCCGACGCCGAGAATCGAAACGCCGGAAACAAAAGCCAGCTTCATGCGAACTTCCTCCTCCGGTGCAAACGCCGCAGATCTGTCGACGCCGGACGGACAAGACGAGGCCTGCCCGTCAGGGCACGGCCTCGGGAAACTGCACCATTGGCTCCAAGCGGTTCGGGTCGTAGCCCAGCGTCGGCAGCCGTGACAGAATCCCGTTGTACGTCTCCTCGTCGAGCGTCGGCGTTCGGCTCAGAATCCACAGGAACGATCGGCTCGGATCGCCCACCACCGCGTACTCATAGTTCTCCCCGACCTCGAGGATCCAATACGGCGCGCCGAACGGGTAGAAGAAATAGACCGTAAGTTTGGAGTTGCTGGTCTTGTCGGAGACCTCCGCGAACCCCTCGATCTGGTTCCGGATCGTCCCATCCTCCTCTCGGCAGGTGTTGAGCACCCGCACCGTTCCGTCCTCGCGCAGCGAATAGTCCGCCGTCACGCCGTAACAACCCGCTTCGAACGCCACCGGATATTTCGCGATCTCATACCAGCGCCCCATATATCGCGCGACATCGACCGAGGCCGCTGTCTCCAGTGGGGCTCCGGGTAGGGAGATTTCGCATCCCGCCATCAAGGCCCCCGCAACGGACAGCGCCAGCGTGATTGATAATATTCTGTTGTACTTCCGAACTTTCATTTCAAGTCTCCGATCATTGCGAGGTCCGTTCCCTGCGATTCGTGCAAAGGAGTCCCGGGCGCTTGGCCCGGGACTCCGGATAGCCATCCCCTCCGTCTGCTTGGCGTGGCAGTAAGCTCTCTCGCTCAGGCATTCGCCATCTGGACATGCCAGCGCTTTTGAATTCCCTTCAGGCTGAAGGCCTGGTACACCGCCGCGATCCCGACCAGCGTGTAGACCAGTCGCGACAGCATGGAGCCGGCGCCAAAAATCGTCGCGACGAGGTCAAACTGTGCCGTGCCAACCAGTCCCCAATTCAGGCCGCCGATTACCAGCAAAACTGCTGCAATAACATCAATCTTCTTCATGGGTCTCTCCTGTCTGAAAAAAAGAATTCGACTCTTGAGCACGCTCAACTCGGCATGATGACAGTGTCGATTACGTGAATCACGCCGTTCGATGCGGGAATGTCGGTCTTGATCACCTTCGCGTCGTTGACCTTCACGCCGTTCGACGTGTCGATCCGCACGCTCTTGCCCGCGACGGTCTGCGCCTCTTTCAGCTTGACCACGTCACTGGCCATGACCTTGCCGGAGACAACGTGATACTTCAGCACCTCGGCGAGCTTCGCCTTGTTCGCCAGCAGAGCCGCGAGGTCGGCCTTTGGGATCTTTGCAAACGCCTCGTCGGTCGGCGCGAACACCGTAAACGGACCCGGACCGCGCAACGTGTCCGTCAGCCCCGCCGCCTCGATCGCCGTCAGCAGTGTCTTGAACGATCCCGCCTGCGCCGCCGTGTCGATGATGTCGGCCTTCGGCAGAATCACCGTGTCGATGACGTGAATGATCCCGTTCGAGCAGCGGATGTCCGTCGCAACGACATTCGCGCCATCAACTTTCACGCCCTTGCTCGCGTCGATCGTGACGCTCTGGCCGAGCAGCGTCTTGGCCGACGTCATCTTGCTCACGTCCGCCGCCTTCACCGCCCCCGGCACGACGTGATACTTCAGCACCTCGGCCAGCTTCGCCTTGTTCGCCAGCAGCGCCGCCAGCTCGCCCTTCGGCAGCTTGGCAAATGCCGCATCGGTCGGCGCGAAGACCGTAAACGGCCCGGCGCTCTTCAATGCGTCGCTCAACTCCGCCATCTGGAGTGCCTTGACCAGCGTGTTGAAGTCGCCAGCCTTCACGGCCGTGTCCACGATGTCGAGCGGGCCATCGCCGCAGCTTCCACTCGCCGCGGCCCCGCTCGCGGCCGCCGTCATTGCCGCCACAAGAATCGCTCGTTTCCAGTTCATTTCTCATACCTCCAAGAAAACAATTCCGGTCCACACTTCGGCGGCCCGCGACACTGCGTTGGCCGCGCTTGACGGTCGAACTCTAGCCGCGAAACCGATCCGGTCAAGAAAAACTCGTTCAAATCGTTCAGTTTCTTCAGCCGCGAATCACAGCGCACGGTTGCACACCGATGCGACTCGCGTTACTAAGTAATTGTGAAATAAACACGTATGAAATTCGTTTGATGATGGATGGGTTGAAGAATCGTCCAGTACCGGATAGAATCATTCACTATGGCAAAGCGTGCATCGACCCCCGCGATTCGCGAACTTCTCACGCCGAAGCAAGTAGCCCGTGCGATCGGCGTCAGCGAGGCCTCACTCAAACGCTGGTGCGATAAGGGATTAATCTCAGCTGTTCGCACCGCCGGCGGCCACCGTCGCCTGCCGCTCAACGGCGTCATTCACTACTTGCGGCAAACCGGCCAGCCGCTCGTCCGCCCCGAAGTCCTCGGCCTGCCGCCGACTACCGGTACCGGCGAAACCGTTCAATCCGCTTCCGTTCAGAAACTCGGCGCCGCCCTGGAAGCCGGTGACGAAGACCAGGTCCGACGCCTCATTTTCAATCTCTACCTCGCCGGCCACACCACCTGCGACCTCCTCGACAAGATCGTCGCTCCGGCCGTCCACCAACTCGGCGAAGGATGGGCCCACGGCGACGTCGAGGTCTACCAAGAGCGGCGCGGCGTCGAAACCCTTCTGCGGACGCTCTACCAACTTCGCCAGTCGCTCCCGTCCGTCACAACCGACGCCCCCTACGCCATCGGCGGCACGCCCGAGGGCGACCCCTACGCGCTTCCCACCACGATGATCGAAGTCGTTCTCCGCGAGGCCGGCTGGCGCGCCGAATCATTCGGCACAAACCATCCGATCTCCACGCTCTGCGCCGCCATCCGCCAGCGCCGCCCGCGCCTCATGTGGCTCAGCGTCTCGTGGGTTCCGTCCATCGCAGATTTTCTGATCGCCTACCCCGAGCTCTATGACACCGCCGTCGAGCACGGAACCGCGCTCGTCGTCGGCGGCCGCGCCCTCAGCGAACACGCCCGCCAGCAGATGTCCTACTCCGCCTTCTGCGACAACTTCCGCCACCTTGTCGCCTTCGCCGCGACCATCACGCCGCCGCCCTCAGTCGATCAGCAGCCCCAGCCCCCTGGTTGAACCGTTGCCCGCGTCCGGCGAATACCGCCGAATGTAGTTCTTCACGCTCACCTTGCGAGCCGTGTTCTCCGAACTCATGTACCGCACGTTGCCAAAGATCGGCCGCTCCGGAAACCACGGCCGGTCGTATCGCCCGAGGCACCAGAAGATCCCGCTGTACGAATTCGGATTCCGCCCGTCGAGTGCGTACTTGTTGTTCAGCTCGATCAGAACGCCCAGCGCCTCGCGCGGACTCGCCGACCACTCGAGAATCTTCTTCCCCCACAACATTCGCAGATAGTTGTGAATCCGCCCCTCGCGCACCAGTTGCATCTGTGCCGCGTTCCACAGCGGATCGTGCGTTCGGCCCTGCTCAAATTGCTCCAGCGTGTAGCACTTCGGCCGCGCGTCCGCGGCGTGCTTCTCCAGCGTACGCCGCGCCCACTCCGGCAGCGACTCGTACCGATCGTAATCCTCGCGCTGCCAGCACATGTTGTACCCCAGCTCCCGCCACGTCACGATTTCATCGAGAAACCCCTCGACGCTCTCCGGCAGTCCCCACCAGCCCTCCTTCTGGCCGGTCGTCGTCTTCGCCAGCTTCTCGGTCGTCCATTCGTGCCGCCGCGCAATCGCGTCCATCACCTGGTGCACCGACAGGTATCCAAAGTGCAAATACGGCGACAACGCGCTGGTTACCTCCGCCTCCGGCTCGTTTCGCTCCTCGCCATACCGCTCCAGTCGCTCATCAAGGAATCGCTTGAGCGCCTTCTCCGCCGCGCGGCCGCCTCCCGCCGTCCCCGCAATTGCGACCGAGTGGTCGATCGGCAGCTTCGCCAGCATCTCCGGCGTGCCGGCCAACGTCTCTGCCGTCGCCCGCGGCCACCGCCGCGTCACCTCCGCCGGCAGCGTCTTGAGTCGGGGCAACTCCACCCCACGAAATGGATCGCGCTTCGGCGGCCGGTCGAGATGGGCTCCGAGGTGCTTCTGCAAGAAACGCCGAAACGCATAAGCCGTCGGATAGACGATCTCCGCCGCCCTCATCGGCAGCAACCCGTTCGAATCGACCCGCTCCAGAAGCACCTTCACCTGCGCCGCCGCCGCCGCCACCATCCGCGGCAGCATGAACGCCGGAAAGTCGTCGGTGACGACCACGCACGCCCGCGCCGCCAGCGCCGCGAGCATCCCCTTGCCCGCATCGGCCTGCGGCTCGACATACGGGTAGTAGAGTGTCGCCGTCTTCGCAAACGCCTCGGCGTTGTCGCGCATGCCGTCGAGGATGAACCGGTGCAGCCGGTCGCTCGCCCACCGATAGCCGCAGCGCAAGCCCTCGACCACGACCAGCGGTCGCTCAAACCGCCTCGCCCATTCCACGGCGCGCTGCAGCCCGAAATTCCAGCTCGCCCGCCGATGCGCGATCATCCAGTACAGCACGTACTCGCCGCGCGGCTCCGTCGAGCCCGCGTTGCATGCCGTAACACGTATCTCGGGTGTCTCGCCCATCGCTTCGCCGCCGGGGTCTGCGCCGCGCCGGGGCTCTTGCCGCCGGCTTTGGCCCATCATAGTATCTCCACCCGCGCCGCGCTTCGGTTCGTGGCGTGGATGGGCCGCGAAGTCGTCACCGCCGGATCATTCCCTGACAGAATGCGGGCGATGGCCCGTCCGGTTTCGCCCTTCGCTCGGAGTTGCAACATGTCGCTCAATCGTTCCTCGCTTTTGACCGTCGTCGTGCTTTCCGTTGCGCTGCTCGTCGGCTGCCGCAGCGACTCCAAGCAAAAGCACAAGACCCGCTCGGCCAAGGGCACCGTCACGCGCATCGACCTGCCCAACAACAGCGTCTCCATGAAGATTCAGAACCCCAAGACCGGCAAGGAACTCGAAGTCGCCGGCACCTTCACCGCCGAAACCGAAATCTGGATCAACGGCGTCAAGAAGGGACCCGGCGACGTCGAAATCAACGACGAGATCCGCGTCGAGTACCAGCGCGACGGCGACGAACTCGAAACCCGCTTCGTCGTCACCAAGGCCGATGTCACCCGGGCCGAGGGCTGGAAGAGCACCAAGCCCGCCAACGTCGATCCCGGCAAGGTCCCGATGCAGGGCGCCACCAAGGCCGACCTCATCCGGTCAGATCAGAAGGCCGAGCACGACGACGGCGGATCCGCCCCGCCGGTCGATCCCCGGCTCGCCGTACCGCCCACCTCGACCAGTCCCGCCGACCGTGCCGCCAAGGAGGCCGAGGTCACCGATCTGATCTTCACCGAGATCAAGCGTCGCTTTGACGAGGCCGTCTCTCAGCGGGCCGACATGCTCAAGGCCGGCAAGCCCGCCACCGACCCCGAAGTGCTGGAAAAAGAGCGGATCATCCGCAAGGCCCGCTCCCTCATGATGGAGCGCGGCATGAACGTCGCCCCGGTTGAGCCCCCGCTCCCCGACGAGCCGCCGACGACCCAGTCGTCGTCCTGATCCGCGCCGCCGCTCACCGCCGCGCCGACAGGAACGCCGTCATCGCCATCAGTTGAAACACGCTCGCCGCCAGCAGCCGGATCACCGCGTTGTTGGCCGCGTTCGCGTCCTTGCCCCCGATCTCCATCGCCGCGTACAACCCCCAGCCCAGCGAGCACACCGCAAACGCCTGCGCGATCGATCCGATCAGCGTCGCCATCGAGAACTCCGAGTGCTTCGTCTCGCGCCGCATCGTCCGCAGCTCATCGACCACCTGCCCCAGCAGCGCCTCGGTCGTCGGTGAATTCGGCTTTGTTTCCGTCGGGTTCACGACTGCTCCTCCGCTCGGCCTCGTCGGCGCCGTGCCGCCCTTGCCGCTGATGACCACGTCCGCCGCGGCCCCCAAGTCCGCCGCCATCTGCATCGCCTTCGTCCCGTTCGCGTCCGCCCCGATCCGGATCGTCTTGCACCCCGCCGCCAGCCCCGCCTCGATGTCCCGCTCCGCATCGCCGATCATCCAGCACGCCGCCAGGTCGAGGTCCAGCTCCTTCGCCGCCAGCTTCAGCATCCCCGGCCGCGGCTTCCGCAGGTCGCTCTCCTTGCGATACGCCTCGACCACCGCCTCGTCGGACTCCAGGAACGGGCAGTAATACACCGCATCGACCCCCGTCCCCGCCTCGCGCAACAGGTCCTGCATCCGCTGATGCACCGCCGCCAGTTGCTCCTCGGTGATCAGCCCGCGCGCCACCCCCGACTGGTTCGTCACGACCACCACGTAATACCCCGCCCCGCGCAGCCGCGCCACCGCCGCCGCCGCCCCCGGCAGCAGCCGCACCGCCGCCGCGTCCGACAGGTACCCGTCGTTGTCGATCAGCGTGTTGTCGCGATCCACAAAGACCGCTCGACGCGTCGCCATCGCGCCTCCGCCTACATCGCCTCAACAATCGCCTGCCGCAGCAGCGGCAGCGTGATCTCGTGCTGGCCCACGATCTCGATCCCATGCCCGCGCGCCACCGGCCGGCTCAGTACGTTCTGTTGCGGCCGATAGTGCCGCAGCATGTCCAGGTTGATCGTATGCATCGCGTCGAGGTCGTGGCCCAGGTTCCGCGCCACCGCCACCGCCTTCAAAAACACTTCCGGCAGAATCACCGCCGACCCCACGTTGCACCACACGCCGCCAACACCCGCTTCGCCGCTGCCCGCCTTCGCCGCCCCGAGCTCCGCCACCACGCCGCAGATCGTCCGGAAGTCCGCCGCGCTCGCCGCGCCCAGCTTCCCGCCGTCCACGTTCGCGTGCATGTGAATCGTGTCCGTCCCGATCGCGACGTGCACGCACGCCGGAATCCCCGCCCGCCGCGCCGCCAGCAGCACGCTGTTCTTGCCGTGGGGTGCTTTCTTCTTCGCCAGCAGTTCGCCCACCGCCGCCCCCAACCCGATCGCCGCCCCCCGGTTGATGGCCGCCCCCCGCTTCGCCGCCGCCCCGAAAAACTCCGCCGTCTCCCGCACCATCCCGAACCGCCCGTCGCGGATCGTCTCGGCCACCTCTTCGCTCGTCTCGCCGAACAGCGCCAGCTCCGCGTCGTGGATCGCCGTCGCCCCGTTCATCGACAGCGCCGTCACCGCCCCGCGCTCGATCAGGTCCGCCACGATCGGCGAGCACCCCACCTTGATCACGTGCGCCCCCAGCGCCAGCACCACCGGCCGCCCGGCCCGCCGCGCCGCCACGATCCGCTCGGCCGCCTTCCGCAGCGCCGCCGCCCCCAAAAAGTCCGGCAGTGCCGCGAGCCACGCCGCAAACGTCGCCCCGCGCCCCGGCAGCCCCGCCAGCCCGCGTACCGCCACCTTGTGCCCGCGCTTGGCGACGGAATACGTCTTGAGCTTCCGCAAATCAACCGGCCGCGGCCGTTTCGTAGCCATGGCCCAAGTATGCTCCCCCAATCCAGCCGCGTCTACGCCGCCGTCAGCGCAGCATTCCTGGGCGGCCGCGCTCGCAACGGTTCGCTAATCGGTGACGACTCGTGACCGCGCTCAAGACTGCTACGAGCACGAATGAAACGGACGCTGGTTCCGGAACTGCAATAAGCTGAAAGGCCAAGTTCGAGCTGCCGAGAGTCCAGTCCGAAACGAACGGGTTCAGGTGTGCACTCCTCTCCGTCGCCGCACCAGAGAACTCGATCCTGAAATGCGTTGATGCGTCACCGAGCTGAGTCAACTCGAGCCAGTATGGCGCGCCAGCACTGAGCGCAACCGGCGTCGGCAGATCAAAGGTATAGAAGTACTCGTGTGGCCCAATGCCAGTGAACACGATGTGCCCGGTGGCGATTCGATCAAAGCTCCAAGTCTCGTGCTCACAGAGCACGTTGCCGGGCAACCCGTCTCCCGGCCGCGCATCGTAAAATCGGATGCGCATCGACTCCTGGCTCGGCGGCTTGTCTTGATCGTAGAATCCCCACGCCGTCACCCGGCGTACTTCGGCCGGTGCCGCGAGCGTGAAGTCATCGGCAACGAGCTGCCAGACGTGCTGGCCGAACATATTGATGAAGTCGGTATCTGCAGCCGGCCCCCCGCTCCGCGTCGGCTGATGGTCGACGACAATCTGCGCCGCCGATGGAACCGCGAGAAGACCGGTAAAGACGATTGCGCCGAGTGAGCGATTCATCACAGACCCTCCCCGCAGTCCGGCTGAATGGCGCATAACCGTCCGATTTCACGCCGGACAGCCGAACGCTCAATCCTATTGCTTTGCTTACTCGCAAGTCCGGTGCCAATGCGTCCGGAAATCGAATCCGACTTGCGGCATGCGCAGCCCTGTTTTCCGCTGCCCGCGAAGCGACACTTTGCGGAAGAACCCCCAACAACAGCGGAATACTCCGCCCATCCGCCCTCGCGCTTGCCCCTTTCTCCCGCACGCCCCAGTCATGTCCAAACGCACGAAGCCCTCAGTCCTGCGGAACGCTGGCCACTCTTTACTACAGACGGCGCGAGGGCGCGTGCCCTCGCTCCGACCAACGGAACACCCGCACGACGGCCGTCGCGTTCAGCGCGGCCGCCAGCGGCCACGGAGAAACTGCGCGCCGACAGAACGCACGCGAGTTTTCGATGCTGACTGAAACCCGTCCCACCTCGTCCCACAAAAAAACAAAGGAGGGGATCGAAATGAGCTGCCCAAGATCCAAGACTCAAGACTGGCCAGACTCCCCAATGAATTCGCAAATTCTCACCGTTCTAACTTCCCGCCCGCCGCCCCATTTCGACGTTTTGACGCTTCGGCGTTTCGGCGTTTCGGCGTTTGGAACCCCGTCCCAACCCCCATGCGGACCCCGGCCGCCTCCCGCCTCAAATCCGCATTCCGAAATCCGCAGTCGAAACGCGTTTCAGCGTTTCTGCGTTTCCGCGTTTTGCCGTTTCGCCTCGACCACCCGCGTCACCTCCGTCATCACCAGTTCCGCCCCCGCCGCCTCAAACGCCATCTCCAGCCGCGCCGCCAGCAGCGGCGTCGTCCCCGCCTCCCACCGGCCCACCAGCTTCACCGCGTCCTTCTCCGTCGTCACCAACACATTCGCATCCACCCGCTCCGCCACCTCGCCGAGCTGCTCGATCTCCTCGTCGCTGTAGTCATGATGATCCGGATACTGGTACGCCGCCGTCACCGTCGCCCCGAGCCGCCGCACCGACTCGCGGAACGGCTCGAAATTCCCCAGCCCCGCAAACACCACCGCCTGCATCGCCCCGACATCCACGTCCGTCACTGGCCGCCCCTTCACATCCGCAAACCCGACGATCGTGTGCCGGCTCTGCACTACCGGCCGCCCGCCCGACAGCTTGCCCAGCGCCTCGACCAGACGACGCCGCTTCTCCTCATCGACGAGGTCGCACCGAGTCAGCACAATCACATCCGCCCGCCGCAGCGACCAGATCGGCTCGCGCAGCAACCCGCGCGGCAATCCCCGCCCGTAGCCAAACGCCGACGTCGCATCGACCAGCACAATGTCGAGCGCGCGCGCCAGCCGCCGATGTTGAAATCCATCATCAAGCAGCAGCACATCCACCCCGCGCGAGACCGCCCGTTCCGCCCCCGCCACCCGATCCGGATCGACGACGATCTCCGCCTTCGGGCACAGCCGCGTCAGCAACATCGCCTCGTCGCTCTCGACTCGCCACTGGCTCGCCGCGTCCTCGCGGTTCTCATCCGCAAACCGCACCGGCCGTCCGCGATAGCCGCGCAGCAATATCCCCACCCGCAGGCCGCGCTCCGCAAGCTGGTTCGCCAGCCACGCAGTCAGCGGCGTCTTGCCCGTCCCGCCCGTCGTCAGGTTGCCAATCGAGATCACCGGCCGCCCGGCCTTCTTCACGGCCTTCGGCCCGAGCCGATACCACGCGTTGCGCATCGTCACGCCGGCCATGTAGCCGAGCGACAAAACCCACAGCCCGCCGCGCAGCAATTCAGCGACCAGCCCGCGCCGCCGCCCCGAAATCAGTTCGATGTACGCCTGTTGCGCCTGCGCCGTCATGAGATGTGATCGACCCAATCCGTCACGGCCCGCCCGGTCGGCTCCCAAGCCCGCTCCCGGGAGCGCCCCCCGATCCGCCTCCGGCCGGCGGCGCGCCGCGCGGTGGGGGAGTGGGGCCGCCCGGCGGTGGGACGGTGGTCATGTCGGTGACGGTCACCCCCGCCGGCGGCTTGAACTCGAACCGCTCCGGCGGAATATCGCCGTTGAGCTTGATGTCCGTCACGCGCGTCGTCATCAGCGCCTTGCCGTCCTGCTGCTTCGACACCGCCTTCACCCACAGCCCGTTGTCTTTGCGGAAGTAGTGATCGGTCCGCAGCAGGTTTGCCCGCTTCGGGTCTTTCGGCGTCGCCTCGATCACCCACGTAGCCGCCCCGTCGACCATATCATCCTTGCCAAGACTCAGGTCGAAATCTTTCGCCAGCACGCTCAGGAACCGCTTGTCGCCGAACAGCGCCCACTTCGGGTCCATGAGCATCTTCTGCGCCGCCTTCCGCCCGCCCTCGTCCTGCAGCACATAGACGTATTTGCCCCCGTCCGACACGGTCAGCACCGATGTCTCCCGCGACTGCGTCTTCCCGCCGGGTGCGTAGAGCGTCTCCTTCATCTTCATGTCCGACCGGAACGGCGACTGCACGCCGCGGTTCACGATCTCGTACGTCCCCTCCGTGTGGCCCGTCCGCTGCACCCCCTCGACCTCGATATCCTGCTCCAGGATCAGCCGTGCCGACACCGACTTCACCTTGTCCAGCTTCGACTCGATCTGCTTCTGAACATCCCCCAGCGTCATCGCAGAAGTTGGCCGCACCCCGGCCGCCGACACAACGATTCCGATGATCCACCAAGCTTGCTTGTTCACGTTCCTGCTCCGTTGCCGGCCGCATTCTATCCGTCCCGCGTCCCACCGAAACCCGCATTTTCGTTGACGACCGCCGCCGCGCCCGCTAGATTGCCGCGCGAAGGAGCCCGCATCGTGCGACGGATGACACTCTTCGTTCTCGCGACCCTTGTCGCCGGTTGTGAATCCAGCACCGTCCGCCGCACCGACATCCCGCGCACCGACTGGTCGCGCGAGGCCGTCCCCGTCACTCCGAAGGAAAACGCCTTCGACGCCGCCAAGTACGCCGTCTCGCAGTGGTTCACCGTCGAACTCGCTCAGCCGCAGGACGGCCTCATTACGACCTTCCCCGTCGAATACACCGAGCGCGGCGGAACAGGCCGATTTCGTGACGCCGCTCCACTCAAGTATCCCAATCGCATGCGTCGCAAGGCCATCTGCCGCGTCAGCCAGTCCGGCGAGCAGGCCTCGATCGACTGCGTCGTCATCACCGAGCGACTCGACACCTCCGACTACCGCGTATTCGCCATGAACCGCGAGTTCGACGACGTCAACAATCAGACCCCCATACAGGGCGACGCCGCGACCTCCGCCCGCCAGAATGAAGTGTGGACCGAGGTCGGCCGCGATCGCGGAATGGAGCGCCAGATCCTGAACGTCGCCCGCGATCGTCTTCGCGGCGAGACCAGCCCCGTCCCGCCCCCGGCCGACGCCCAGCCGCCGGCCGAAGCTCCGCCGCCCGCGGCCGACGCCCCTCAGTAAGTTCACTCTTTGGGAATCGGCGTCGGCTTGCGATTGTCATCGACCGACACATAGACGACTTCCGCCGCGGTCACGTGCACCCGCTCCCGAACCCGCTGCCACCGATCGGCCCACACCGTCACCCGCGTGCGGAGCGACGTCTTGCCGATCGCGATCGTCTCGGTGCAGAAGCTGAGAACGTCGCCTACATACACCGGCTGCTTGAACTCGACCTTGTCCATCGCCACCGTCACATAGAGATGCCCGCCGTGCTTCCGCGCCTCGATCGCCCCCGCTTGGTCGATATAGCTCAGGATCACGCCGCCGAAGATCGTCCCGGCCGCGTTCACGTCCCGCGGCATCATCATCACCCGGATCGCGGGGTTGCTGCACGGGTCTTCGCTGCGCTTGTCCATGTTCGGATCTCCGATCGAGCCGCGCGCCATCGTACACCCCGCACGCGCCGCGTGCAGCCCGCTGCCGACGGCCCCGCGAATTCGGTGATACCGTGTCGATTATCGGATTGCTGCCGCGTCCGCCGCCGGTTCCCCACCGCGCCGATTGCGATTTCCGTCCGCTCCTGCTACTTTACGGAAGGCCGTTGGTTGACTCCTTTGGCAGTGCATCGGCCAGCCATATTCAAAGCCACGGTCACCCGCAGTTGACGGAGATACCGCCATGAAGATGCCCAATTTTCGGCTCTACGACACCCAGGCGACGTTCGGCGCGACGCTCGGAGTCCTCGGATTGCTATCCATCTTCGCCCTCGGCGTCCTCGTCTTCAAAAACTTTGACACCCAGCAAAGAGTCATCTGGTACAACCCCGCCTCCAAGGGCCTGACGCGCTTCCGCGAGCCGGCCGTCCTTGCGGTCGCTGCCGGAACGGTTCTGATCGGCGGTGTCGCCGGCGTGCTCGGATTCAACAGTCTCGGCCAGAAGCGCAACAATCGCCAGGGCATGTCCTGGCTCGGCCTGGCGCTCGGCGCCCTCAGCATCGTCCTGGCCGCACTGGCCCTCGTGGCTTGGATGCGGATGCGGATCCCAATCATCTCTTCCGCGTAGCGCAGCAACGCGACGCACCGAGAGGGCTGCGCGCTTGCCCGACCCACACCCGTTGTTGGCTGCTCCCGTAGATTCGCGCCGGCGTTGGGTGACCGCATTCCTGGTGAATCTCATCATCCCCGGCACCGGACTCATCTGGACCCGTCGCGAATGGTTCGGCGTCCTGCTGGCGCTTCTTTTTGGAATCTGCGCCCAACTCGCGTTTGCCGCCGTTTTCTTCGCACCGGCCGCCGTGCCTG
Source organism: uncultured Planctomycetaceae bacterium (assembly GCA_964549445.1). Lineage (GTDB taxonomy): Bacteria > Planctomycetota > Phycisphaerae > UBA1845 > UTPLA1 > SpSt-539. Next base: position 29,205 of record CAZJVS010000006.1, on the reverse strand, counting down.
ACTCCTTTGCAACGCTCGCAGCGGTTGCCGCCGGCGTCGTCTGGCTCGTCGCACAGCTTGCGCTGGTGCGGCGAGTGCGATGGCTCACCTCGAACGATGCCCGCGCCCGCTTCGATTTGCTGCTCGGCGATGCGCGTCGCGCACGCGACGCCGGCGACATCGAGACGGCCCGCCTCGCCTATCGCGGCGCGCTCGAAATCAATGACGAAGACCTCACCGCCAATCTTGAATACGCCCGTCTGATCGAAAGCGCGGACCCCGCCGCCGCGCGCCGCGTCTGGCGGCGCGTCCGGGACCTCGACCCGCGCGGACAGTCGGCGCCCGAGGCGCGCCAACGCGCAGCTCGCTCGCTCCGTTGACCATCGCGGCGCATTCCACGAAACTACCGGCGGCGCGGTTGAATCCGTTTCGCCCGGCGGCGTCGCCGTGGCGGCCGTCGCTGCCGGTGCAGCGTTCCGCGAGGATCATGAAGACCCTCCACCTCTATATCACGCGCGAACTCCTCAAGACCTTCGCGCTGACCCTTGTCGCGCTCACCCTGCTCGTCACCATGGGCGGCGGCGTCGCCAACCTCTTCCGCAGCCAGGGTGTGGACGCCGTTCGAATCCTCAAGATTTTTGCGTTGCTGATTCCGGTCGCCGTGACGCTCGTCCTGCCGGTCGCCGCACTCTTCTCAGCCACGATCACCTTCGGCCGCGCGGCCGCCGACAACGAGATCAACGCCTGCCGCGCCGCCGGCATCAACGTTCACCGTCTGCTGCTCGCCCCGCTCGCGCTGAGCGTCCTGGTCGCCATCCTGATGTACATCTCCTGGAACTATGCGATTCCCGGCCTGACGGGCCAGATCTACAGCTACGGCCGGCAAGACGTTTCGGCGCTCCTGCTCGACAACCTCAAGCGGAATCGCGGCGTCCAGTTCGGAAATCGCGTTCTCTATGCCGACGCCGCTCGGGAGGTCGCCCCGGAAGAACTCGCCCCCGGGACCCCCGCGACGCGGCAATACGTCGCACTCAAGAGCGTCGCATTCCTCGAGATGGACAGCAACCGCCCGCTCCGCTGCGGGACCACCGAGGATGCCCTCATCGAATTCGATTTTTCCCCGAAGACTGACGACGGCGCTTCGAATCCCTTTCCCACGGTTCGCGTCTACCTCGACAACGTCCGGACATTCGACGTCTCGCGCAGTCAGTATTCCGAATTCATCCAGCAGACGGTCGGCCCGTACGACATCCCGCTGCCCCTGACGCGCAAGACTCGATTCGAGAACCTGGACACGCTCCGCCGCTATGCCGCACATCCGGAAACGGCGCCGGAGATTGTCGATCGGGTCGATGGTTTCCGCCGTCGTCTCGCTCGCGTCTTTGCCAATCAATGGGTCTTGCAGCAGTTTGAGACCGCCGGCGAGTGTCGCCTCAGCGGGCCGCGGATCGATTATCTCATTCAGCCCGAACAGTATGCCCCCGGTGACGAGGAACAAACGCCACTGCTCAAGAAGCTGGTCGTTACGGAAACGCGGACCGACGCCGGCGGCACGGGCAAGTCGGTCTCGACTCACACGGCCGCCACCGGCGCCATCCGTGTTCGTGAGATTGTTGATCGCGGTGAGCCCATGGCGCAAGTGGAGCTGTCCGGCGGCGTCGATGTCCGCCAGGTTCCGATGGCCGTCGGCGAGACGCCGATCAAGAAGCTCGACGAAAAGCTCCAACCCGTGCCGATACCAAAACAAGCCGCCGAGCGACTCGCCAAACTCACGAACGAAGACCTGCTGGACCCGCGCACCGACCTGCACCTCTCCCAGAAGCTGACCGAGGCGAGGGGTAAGATTTTCGAGGAGCGCGACCGGCTCCGCGTCGAGGTCGTCGCCAATATTCAGTTTCGAGCGTCCTACGCCGCCGGAACGATCGCCGTCGTCATGCTCGGGGCAATCCTCGGTGCGATCCTGCGCGGCGGGCAGGTTCTGACTGCCTTTGGCATCAGCTGTGTTCCGTCCCTCGTCGTGGCCGTGGGAACCATCATTGGCCGCAACTATGCCGACCAGCCGCGGACTCATCAGGCCGGCGTGGCCGTCATGTGGGGCTTCAACGTATTGCTGGCGGTGGCCGCTGTGTACATCTGCGGCAGGTACTTCAAGAGGTGATTCAGCCGATGGATCATGACGACCGGCGAATGGCTCCACAATGAAACTTATCGATCGCTACATTTTGCGCGCCTTCTTCACCAACTACGTCATCGCCCTGGCCGTGATGATTGGCATCTACGTGGTCCTCGATCTCTTCGTGAACCTCGACGAGTTCACCAAGTCATCCCCCTCCTTCGCGGTCGTCATTCGCAACATCATCAACTTCTACGGCTGGAATCTGTTCCTCTACTTCTCGCAGCTCTCGGGCGTCATCGTCCTGGTGGCGGCCTGCTTCACGCTCGGCCGCTTCCTGCGCACGAACGAGCTGACAGCCATCCTCGCCGCCGGCACTTCGCTCTATCGCGTCGCCGCGCCGCTGATCATCGCCGGCCTCGGCTTCAACCTGCTCTGGGTCTTCAACCAGGAACTCATCATCCCGCGCATCGCTGACAAGCTCGCCCGTCGCCACGACGACATCGACGGCCGCAAGACATATGCCATTTGGTGTCTGCGCGACCGCGACAACGCGCTCCTCTCGGCCGGCCGCTTCGATCCGCATACGTCGCTTATGGAGGGGCTGATCGTCATGAAGCGCGACCCGGCTGGTCGAATGACCGAGTTGCTCCGCGCCGACAGCGCTCGTTGGGATGTCGAGCGCAATGTCTGGCACCTCTCGCTTCCGAAGCTCACGCAGAATCTTTCCGATGCCGCGGCCGAGGCCACCGTCAGCGCCACGCCGCCGAGCGAATACCCGTCCGACCTGACGCCCTACGAGTTGAAGCTCCGCCAGGCCTCACAGTGGACGACTTTCCTCGGCGCAGCAGACCTGACGCGACTGGCCCAGCGCTATACCAATACCAGCGAGTTCGTGAAGGCCAAGCACGCCCGGTTGACCACGCCGTTCATCAATATTCTGTTGCTGCTGATGGGCATTCCATTCTTCCTGAACCGCGAGCGGCCGACCGTCATTGCTGCCGGCGGCCGCTGCCTGCTCGTCTGCGGCGCTTGCTTTGTCTTTGCGTTTTTCTGCCAAAACACCGACGTCACGCGGCTTTCCACCCACCCGGCCCTGCCGGCCTGGCTTCCCCTGCTGCTCTTTACGCCATTTGCAATTTTGCTCGTGGACTCGATCAAGACCTAGCTCGCCGCGCGCGTTCGGTACGAGCCACGTCGAAGCCTGCCTGCGAATTCAGACCCCTGCCGGTCGAATAATGGGCGTAGACGTTGAATATGCTGATTCCAGAATTCTTTGCTCAGGTCTGGTAAGTGTATCGTAAGCTTGTGGTTGGTCAGCTTTCCGTGTGGGAAACCGGCCTTTGTCCAGAACCCCCGGGGGAGAACCCATGTCAAATGTCCTGAAGTCACTCCGTTCGTTCCTGGCAAGCGAGGATGGTCCGACCGCCACCGAGTATGCGGTGATGCTGGCTCTGATTATCGTTGTCGCTCTGGGTGCAATTACCGCCCTTGGCACCAAGGTCTCGACGACCTTCTCGAACATCGCCACGGCCCTGCCGACGGGCTGACGTAACCAGCGCCTTAACCGCAGAGTCCCGCGTCGCCGCCCGGCGCGGGACTCTGCTTGTATTCAAGTCTTGGACAGCGTCGATACGATCCGCCCTCCACGACCTCCGGGCCGTCGCCCCTGCCCATCACCGCGCGCCGCCCTGCTCCTCTGACTTGCCGGCATTCTCTCGCTTCAAGGTACCGGAATAGATACCTGTTTCGCTGGGTCCACCTCCAGTAGCTTCGACATTGATCTGCACTCCTCGGAACGCGGCGGCAGTTCGCGCAGCAGCGAAGCTGAACGAGCCGACACACTCCCTCAAGCGGACCGGATGCACCGGAGTGGCTGCGACCGACAACGGCGGTCGGGTACGCAGATTGCTGGGCGGAGTGGTACTTGCGAGACGGATGGTCTATTGGAGTCAAGAAATGAGAACGAAGCATGCGTCAACCCGATTTACCGGACGATCCGGCGATTTTCAGCGGCTGATCGCAATCGCCTTGCCGTGCGTGCTGCTGCTGGCGCCGTCCGTCGAGTCCGCAACGCCGCTGCGCCCACGGCTCAGGCCGGGTGGCAACAACTTCACGCGGTCGGCCGACACTTCCTCCCGCGCAATCGGCACACAGGACCTCAATTCCGGCATCACTCCGACCGATCTCGTTACCGCGCTGCTGGGCCCGGGTGTGACGGTGTCCAATGTAACGTTTACCGGCGCCAACGCCGCAGCCGGCAAGTTCACCGGCGGAACTGCCATCGTCGGTTTCGATAGCGGAATAATCCTCAGTTCCGGCGATATCGCCTTCGTGCCCGGCCCGAACACGCAGGACGACGTCAGCGGCGTCAACGCGGGAATTGGCGATCCGGCTCTGGATGGCCTGATTCCCGGCTACACGACGTTTGACGCATGCGTGCTGGAGTTTGACTTTACGTGCACCGGCACACAGATCATCCAATTCCAGTTCGTATTCACGTCGGAGGAGTACAACGAATGGGTGAATTCGCCCTTCAACGACGTGTTCGGATTCTTCCTCAACGGCGTGAACATCGCACTGATCCCCGGCAGCGCGGGAACGCCGGTCAGCATCAACAACCTGAACTGTGACAACCCGTACAACCCGCCGGCGGGAAGCTTCTGCAACCTCTATCTGAACAATCGCTGCGCCGACATCCCGCCGGGCACCTTCCCGTGCGCCGGCGTTCGCGACACGCAAATGGACGGACTGACGGTGGTGCTGACGGCGACCGGCACCCTGAACCCCGGTTTGAATCACATCAAGCTGGCCCTCGCGGATGCGGGCGACCAGGTATTGGATTCGAATGTGTTCATCCAGGGTCAGAGCTTCGCCTGCGGCACGCCGACCGGGGCCTGCTGCAACACCGCCGCCCTTACCTGCACCGACAACGTCCCGCAGACCGCCTGCCAGGGACCGAATCAGGTGTGGAGCGTCGGCCTGGCCTGCAATCAACTGAATCCCCCGTGCACCTCCGTCGCGCCTCCGGGCGGGACGAATTGCGCGAATCCGATTCCGATCACGTCGTTGCCGTTCGTCGATGTCAACACCACGAGTGACAAGGTCAACGATTACGCCGATACGTGCCTTGGCAATTATGACAATGGCCGAGACATCCTCTACGAACTGACGATAACCGCTTCGCAATGCGTCGACATCACCGTAACCGGCGCAACACCGGACGATAACTGGATTGGCGTGGCGCTTGATAGTGTGTGCCCACCGAGTGCCGCGTGCATCGCGCAGGCGACCAGCCAGGGTAATGTGGCGACCATCACCAATCTGACGCTGGCGCCGGGCACCTATTACCTGATGATCGACCGGTGGCCATTGACGGCTGACAGTCTGAATTTCACGCTCAGCATCACGGATTGCGGCGGGGCGCCAACGGGTGCATGCTGCAATACTCTTACGAACGTCTGCACCAGCAATGTTCTCCAAGTCAACTGCCAGGGCCCGAATGAGGTGTGGAGCGTTGGTCTGGACTGCAGTCAATTGAATCCGCCCTGCGCCCCGTCTGATGACATAAGCGGAAAGGATTGTGAGTTTCCGATCTTTGTGACGACATTGCCGTTCGATGACGTCAACACGACGGCTAACAAACAAGAAGATTACTCAAGTACCTGCCTCGGTCCCTACGACACGGGAAATGACATCATTTACCGGATTGCGATAACGGATAAACGCTGTATCGATATCACGGTTTCCGGGGCAACGCCGGCCGATCACTCGATTGGCGTGGCATTGGACAACGTATGCCCACCAGGATCTTCCTGCCTCGCGTTTGCGACCACCCCCGGCACTGTGGCGACGATCAGTAATCTGACGTTGGCGCCCGGCACCTACTACCTCATGATCGATCGGCAACCCCAGGGCCCCGCTGAGAGCCTTGATTTCAGACTCAGTATTGCGGTCTGTCCGGCGGCGTCGGGTGCCTGTTGCTTGCAGGATGGCGGCTGCGCGCAACTCACCGAAGCGGACTGCGCAAGCGCCAACGGTCTGGCGTGGAGCATGGGCTCGTCGTGCGCACCGAATCCGTGCCCGTATGTGAAGGGAGACGTGAACTGCGATCATGCTGTGAACCCGGCGGACATTCCGTGGTTTGTCGACGCGTTGATCGGCGCCTACACCGGCTGCGACATCACGCTGGCGGACATGAATGACTCCGGTGCCGCGGACGGCGTCGACATTCAATTGCTGGTGAATGTTCTGCTGGGGGGATGAGGATCCAAGGACCTCCGTCGGCTCCGTCGATCGCGCGCCCCGGGTCGGCCTGCTTCGCATCTGCGTTCCAGATGTCGTGGATCGCCTTCCAATTGCCGTTCGTCTGCATTTTCCAGTTGCAGACGTACTTCCACTTGTCGTTCACGGTCTTGCCGTCCGGTCCCTTGTACGAGGCGTCGTACGTGCCGGTCGTAAAGCCGAGGTCGCCGCTCTTCGAGACTTCGGCGTGGAGCGACTTCCACGAGGTCGAGAAACTCGGGTTGGAGAAGTAAGCCGCCCCGACCCTCTTCGCAGCAGTCCGGCCGACGGCCATCGGCTCGTTCGGCGGTTACACGTAGATTCAATTCTCTTAGACCGCTTGGGTCGGGGCAAAAACTCGGCAAGTCTCGTATCATCCGATCGATGTCGAAACGCATCGTCTCGCTGCTTTCGAGCGCCACGGAAATCATCGCCGCCCTGGACCTGGGCGACGCCCTCGTCGGCCGCTCGCATGAGTGCGACTTTCCGGCTTGGGTTCGCGAGCTGCCCTGCGTGACGGCCTCGCGCGTCCACACCTCCAGCCCCAGCACGCAGATCGACGCCGAAATCAAAGGGATCCTCGCTGCGGGAGAAAGCGTCTATCGCGTCGACGCCCAACTTCTCCGTACGCTCAAACCCGACTTGATCGCGACGCAGAAGCAGTGCGAGGTGTGCGCCGTCAGCCCGCGCGATGTGCAAGCGGCTCTGGTCGGCTGGACCGGCCAAACGCCGCGGATCGTCGAGCTTAACCCCAATTGCCTCGCCGACGTCTGGGCTGACATCCATGCGGTCGCTGAAGCAGCCGGCGTGCGGGAAGTCGGCGAGACACTCGTCGCCCGATTGCAGCAGCGAATCCACGCCATCTCCTCTCGCGCTGACTCGGCGGAGCGTCGACCTCGCGTCGCCTGCCTTGAATGGCTGGAGCCGCTGATGGCCGCCGGCAACTGGATGCCGGAACTCGTGGACCTCGCAGGCGGCATCAGCTTGTTCGGTGAGGCCGGACGCCATTCGCCCCGGATGACATGGGACCAACTCCGCCAGTCCGACCCGGACGTGATCCTGCTGATGCCCTGCGGATTCGATCTCGCCCGCACGATGCAGGACTTGTCGCTGCTGACCGCGCGGTCGGAGTGGTGCGACCTATCGGCCGTCCGGCGCGGTCGGGTCTTCGCGACCGACGGCAATCAATATTTCAATCGCCCCGGCCCGCGGCTGGTCGATTCCGTCGAAATCCTCGCCGAGATCCTGCATCCCGCACTGTTCGAGTCTCGCCATCGCGATATCGCCTGGCGCCTCGTCTCAAGTCACGGAGCTTGAAGCGTTGTCCGCCAGCCGCGTCGCCGAGCGCTTCCGTACCAACAGCCGCGGCTTCGCGACCCGCTACCGCGCGCTGCTGCTGCTCTTCATCGTCGCACTACTTTGCGACGCCATCAGCACGACCTGGTTTATGCTCCACGAAGGCGGCCCGCACTCCGAGGCCCATCCGGTCGTCCGCTACGTCTCGCACGCCGTCGGCCCGATCCTTGGCCCGTGGTTTGGCGCCCTGGGGAAGTTCACCGCTGCGGTCGTGGTGGCGATCTACCTCCGCCGCTGGGCTGCCGTCATTCTCTTGGTCGGGACAGTGCTTTCCTTCTGGGCCGCGTGGTACAACATCTGGGGCGTCGATCTCTACACACCCGTGTTGCTGCGCCTGCTTCCGTGGTAAAGACGGCGGCGGGACCTAAGCGGATTCAGGATTGGGCGGCGGCGGCCGCGAGCCCACCCGCTGTCCCTCCATTAAGAACCGAACGCGGCTCATCACTGACTCGTCAACCAGCTTCCCCAGAGCTTTCTTCGCATCGCGCAGGCCCGTCCGACGCGAAAGGTGCGTCAGCAGAAACCACTCGTTCGGCATCTTCGGCAGGATGCGGGCAATATCGCGGACGTGCAGGTGGTATCCTTCCCGCGCCCGTCGGACGTGGTCGTCTTCGAAGAACGTGCATTCGATGATCAGCACCTTGGCGTTTCGCACGCAGTCGAGGGCCAGGAAGTTCCCCTCCGCCGTGTCGCCGCAGTAAGTCACGAGTGGAACCTCTACCCGGTACTGGATCTCCACGCCCTGTTTCTTCAACTCCACGAGTTGCGGGCCGGTCTTTCCCTCCAGCTCCGGCTTCAGCTTCAGTCGCACATCGACGATCGAAAACCCCAGCGACGGCGCCCCATGGTTCACCGCGAACGGCCTCGCATAGAGCCCCTTGCGCAGCTCAAAATCCTGCCCCGGTTCAACCCCGACGATCTCGCCCGGTGAGATGTGCCCCTCAATCCGCCCCCAGACCCGCAGCAAATCCTTCAACGGCCCGACCAGCTGCGTCGGACAGAGCACCCGCCCGGCCGCATTCCCCACGAAGTTCCGCTGGCTCAGGTAATAAGCGATTCCGGCCGCATGATCCATGTGCCCGTGCGACAGCAACACGTTGTCGATCGCCAGGATCTCCGCCGGTGCCTTGCCGACGTCGAAGCACACGTTGAGCTCCGGCGCAGCGATGACCGACTCCTCGCCCGCCAGACTGAATCCCAGCAGGCGAACATCGGCGAGTCGGTGTTCGTACAGACGTTCGGCCATTGCGCTCTCGCGATGTCGACATCGTCGCGCGAGTTCCGGAGACAAAAACCGGCCGGGAGTCCGGCCGGAAAACGCGCGTGACGCTGACAAGTTGTGAATAGTTTACTGCGATGAGCGCGGCGCGGCGAGTAACCGCCGTTTTTTTCTTGACATACCAGAGCTTGTGCGATAACTTGCTCTCGGCATCGACAGGTTGTGCAGTAATGGACTATTCGCAACCGTTGGAACTGCTGGCGCGGGGTCCGTCGATGCTAAGCGTTTGCACCTCCGTCATGCCGGCCATCGCGACGTCGGAACATGCAGTGTCCATTTTGCAAAGAGCAGAATGCAGACAAAGTGATTGACTCGCGGGCCACGGAGGGCGGCAAGGTCATTCGCCGCCGCAGGCACTGCGTAAAGTGCAACAAGCGGTTCACCACCTATGAGCGAGTGGAAGAGCTCGTCCGACTGGCGGTCATCAAGAAAGACGGCACCCGGTCTCCCTACGACCGCGCCAAGATCGCTGCCGGTCTCCAGCGGGCGTGCTGGAAGCGGCCCATACCGGCCGACGCCCTTCAACGCCTGGTCGACGAGGTCGAGGACGAAATCTTCCGTAAGTTCGATCGAGAGGTCGACAGTCGCATGATCGGCGCCCTGGTGGCGGCCCGTCTGCGAAAGCTGGATAAGGTCGCCTACTTGCGCTTTACCAGCATCTATCAGGAGTTTCAGGAAGTCGGCGACTTCATCCAGGAGGCCCAGGCTGTCATGGACGCCAGCCGCCACGAGGCGCCGGGACAACAGGAGCTGTTCAATGAATGACGCCCACTCTTCGCCAAATGGGCTGATCATCCGCAAGCGCGACGGTACGGGAGAGACTTTCTCCCGGGCCAAGATGGTCGCATGTCTCATGCGGCCCCTCCACGAAACCTGCGACGCCGACCCGCCCGCCACGGCCGAGGCCTTGGCCGAGTCGGTCCTCCAGCATCTGGAGCAGGCCCAAATCAACGCTGCCATCCCCAGCGTCCGCCTGCGGGAGTTCGTCGAGGCCGTCCTCTCGCAGACCGGCTACCTCCAGGCCGCCGATGCCCTCAAGAATCATGCCCGCCTCCGCGAGCAGCAGAGGCGGCAGATCCACGTCGCTTATTTCCACGAGCGTCGGGGCACCTTCGTCCATCGCCGTTGGAGCAAGTCGGCCGTCGTCGCCAACCTCCGCACCGAGCACGACCTCACAAGCTGCGTCGCGCGCTGCATCGCCGGCGTCGTTGAGTCGGCCGTTCTTCGGTGCGGGCTCAAGGTCGTCACGACCGGCCTGATCGATCAAATGATCCAAAGCGAACTACTCGCCTGGGGTTTGCTGCCGACGGTCCTGCGCGTCAGCAATCGCCTCCGACCGTCTGCCACACAGCCGCAATCGGCCCGTGGCGCCGGTAAGCGCCCCTAGCTTGGCGACGGGGTAGCCTCGATCGGCTTCCATGGATCAGTACGCCATCAATAAGACCATGGACCGAAACGACTTACAGCTTCCGCCCTGCCGCGCTGTCATCGACGACCTCTTCGCCCTGATGCGACGCATGAACCGAGCGGGTGTCTCGTACTCTTCCTGGTATGGAACCCTCGACTCCTGGCCGAGCACATGGGAGTGGGTCAATCGCGGGGACGATTACGAACCGTTTTCGGGCAATCCCGACGAAGTCCGCGTCCCGTGGTTCTTGTTATGGGAAATTGCATGGCTGGTCGCGAACACGCCTTTGAAGCCCGCCTCGCGCGTCCTCGACATGGGCGGCGCTGCCTCACTCTTTTCTTGCTACCTCGCCAGTCGTGGCCACGATGTGGTCGCCATCGACCTGAACGATCGTCTGGTAGCCCAGTCCGGCCGAATCGCGCAGATCATGAATTGGCGGCTATCGGCCCTTCCCATGGACATGCAGGCCCTCCAGTTTCCGGACGAGCACTTCGATCACGTCTTCAGCGTCTGTGTCTTCGAGCATCTGCCGGTGGCCGGCCGGGTCGAGTGCAGCTCACGCATCAGGCACATCCTCCGACCGGGCGGTACGGCCGGATTCACCTTCGACTACGCCAATCCCCAGTCCTTCGGACGTCTCGACTTCCCGCAAGATGTGGTCGATCAGCTCGTCACCCCCAGCGGTCTGGTCCCGCGCGGCCGCATGCCGTTCGTCGATGTCGGCCAGCGACAGCTCGATTCGCCTTCGTATTTCGGCTTCGGACGCACGATGCGTCTCGCCGCACGGAGCCGCGCATGGCTGCGCGGCGACATCGATCGTCGGAGGTATTCGGACCGTGACCGTCGCTACACCTTTGGAGCCATTTTCATGGAGAAGCCCGCATAGGACGCACCTCGCGGTTCGTATAAACCTGAGTCGGAACATGCGGAATTTCGATAATTCCCCGCATGCCGCAATGCCGGCCGGCCGATAGTGTTGTGTAAGGAACCGACTTACGTTCAGTCGATCAGACAGGCAGGAGCAGGGGGCCGAAATGGCGGCACGCAGCGGACGAAAACCACCTCGACAAGTCAAAGCGCTCGCGGCCCTCGTGCTGTCCATGACGCTCGGCACCGCGCTGCTCAGCTGGGTTCACGACCTCACGCCGGCCCGCACCTCCGCGACCACGCTCCGCAGCTTCGGCGCCCGACCGGACTGGAACCGCATCGTCGTCGATACCGTCACGCCGCGCGGCCTCAAGGCCGACGGCTCCGTCCGCGACTTCTATCACCTGCTCATCGACCGCGACGGCCGCCTCGCCGAGAGTTCCGCCTGGCAGAATGAGCAGCAGGACCCGACGTCGCCCAAGACGATCCGCATTCTGGTCATGTTGGACCGAACCTCGTCCGACTTGTCGCCCCGCCAGTGGAAGCGGCTGTCCGACACGGTGGCCCACCTTCAGTCGGTTCACCAGATCACCCGCGACAACACCCGGGTGGGCCATGCGGCCGACGCAAGTCACGCCGAACGCCTGACGGCCATGCTCAAGACGCGCTAACCGCCCGACTCGACACCCACCGAGTCAGGGCCGAATCTCGATTGCGCCAAAGGCCGGGGTCCTCCCAGTCGCCAATAAACGCCTCCGAAATCACGCCGCCTACCTCGCTTTTTCGATCGTTGACGCAAGAAGGAAAATCCGGTGTCATATCCGCAGGTTCGCAGGGCTCGGACACCGATTGTTCGTCGGTCTGCGTAGGACCGCTCGGTCCGTGGAATCGACGGAAGTCGGACGTTCAGCACTCCAACCCAGAGGATAATCATGAGCTACATGGACAAGACGCTCGTCTGCTCGGACTGCCAGGCGGAATTCGTCTACAGCGCAGCCGAACAGCAGAAGCACGCCGATCGCGGTTACACCAACGAGCCGAAGCGCTGTCCGGACTGCCGCGACAAGCGCCGCGCTGCGGGTGGCGGTGGCGGCGGCGGCGGTGGTGGCTATGGCGGTGGTGGCGGGGGGGGTGGCTACGGTGGTGGACGCGGCGGATCTGGCGGTTCGCGCGGACCGCGCGAGTCATTCCCGGCGACCTGTGCGGCCTGCGGCAAGCCGACGACGGTGCCGTTCAAGCCGACCGAAGGCCGGCCGGTCTACTGTCGCGACTGCTACCAGTCGAAGCGCTCGTAACGCGGCGGTCCCCGCTGTGCGGGGAATTCGTTGACGTTCACGCGTCTGGCTGGCAACAGCGCGGCGACAAGTGCCTCGCAACAGCGATTTCGCGCAACTTGATGTCGCGCGGGCTGTACCGTTTTGGCTTTCACGGAGTGATCGCGCGCATTCGATTTTCGACCGGCGCGTTGCTCGATAAATTCGGGCTTGTCTTCAGCTCAAGGAGCTTGTCAATGTCAAATACCCGACGCGATCGCGCTCGCCTGTTCGTCGCTGGCATCATCGCAGCCGTCTCGCTCTTCGCCACCGCCGGCTGCGGCTTCTGTGTCGTCGCGTTTACCTGTCCCGAAGGCAATTGCTGCCGCGAGTTTCGCTGCTACGAACCGAAGGATTGCCCGGCCATGTTGGCAAAGCCCGCGAATCGTGACACCCTCGCTCAGTCGGAGCAGTGCGGCGAAGATATCGACCCTTCGATCGACTGAGTCGCTCGCGGCCCTCGTTTCGTGTCCATCTTTCGTTTTGGGAAGCGCTCCAGCAGCGTACCCTGAGCCATTTCCGGACGTTGCACTGCCGTTTGACGATGCCTCTCTGCATCGTAAGAATGACCAGATCAAGTTCTGGGGAACGCAGGCCGTTCGGCGTATCGAGGCCCTGCGAGACTTGGCTGAGACGCGGGACCGTGTGTAAGTGGCCGATCTTCTCTCTGGTTATAACATCGTCCAGCGAATCGGCACCGGCGCGCGCTCGCAGATATACGAGGTCGTCCACCCCCAGACCGGCCAGCGCTACGCATTGAAACGCGTCATTCGTGAACCGCACGAAGACGACCGCTTCCTCGTTCAGGCGATTACCGAATACGAGGTCGCCTGCAAGTTCGAGCATCCCACGCTGCGAAAGGCCTTCGACTGCCACCGGATCAAGAAATGGATGCGTTTGCACGAGGTGCAGGTCGTGCTCGAACTGGTCAACGGCGCGAGTCTCCAGCAGCACCGCGTCACCGATCTCAATCAGATCGTCTCGATGTTTGCCAAGGTCTGCCAGGGCCTCGACGCACTTCACGACCTCGGCTACGTCCACGCCGACATGAAGCCGAACAACATCCTTGTCTGCAAGGACGACGTCATCAAAATCATTGACTTTGGCCAGAGCTGCCCGATCGGCCACCAGAAGCAGCGAATCCAGGGTACCGCCGACTACATCGCGCCCGAACAGGTCGAACGCCGTCCCCTCACGAGGCAGACCGATGTATTCAACCTCGGTGCGACGCTCTACTGGGTTCTGATCGGCAAGGGTTTCCCGACCCGAATCGCCAAGACCAGCGCTGACCGCCACGACATCGTCGACTCGACGCCGCGCCAGCACATCCCGACGCCGCAGGAGGTCAACGCCGACATTCCGGCCGCGCTCTCCCGCCTCGTCATGGAGTGCTGCGCTGATCGTCCCTCCGATCGCCCCCGAGACATGAAGCAGGTCCTCAGCCGCCTCGATATGGTCATTCACGTGCTCGACCGGCGCAAGGCCGGAGGCGAGACGGACATTAAGGTCACCGATGTCGGTGAAGAAATCGAATCGGAGAAGACCAACCTCGACGTGCGCAAGGGCGCGCCCAAGAAAGCCGGTGGAAAGAAGTGAGCCGGGCGGCCATCGCGACCGCTGAAGATGCCGCCGCCACGTTCAAAAAGGCGGCCGAAGGGAATCGTCGAGATCCGCTGCTGTCGGGCTCGATGCTCCAGTTGCCGAATTACGGACAGCTGGTCGTCACCGGCGACATGCACGGCCACCGGGCCAACTTCGAGAAGCTCAAGCGATTCTCGATGCTCGAACACGCCTCGGTCCGGCATGTCATTCTGCACGAGATGATCCACACCGAGACGCCGCCCGGCCGGCCGGACGAATCCCACGAACTGCTTCTCGAAGCCGCGCGGTACAAGTGCGATTTTCCCGATCAGGTCCACTTTCTTCAGTCGAATCACGAGTTGTCACAGTTGACCTCGCATCAGATTCTGAAGGGGGGGCGGGCGGTCCTGGAAGACTTCGAGCGCGGCGTCCGCCTGACCTACGGAAGCGGCGGCGGGGCGGTCTATCAGTCAATTCTCGAGTTCCTCGCGTCCTTTCCGATCGCCGCCCGTACACCGAATCGCGTCTGGATTTCGCACTCGCTCCCGGCTGCCGACGACATGTCCTACTTCGACACCGGCGTCTTCAAGCGCCCGCTGCGCGAGTCCGACCTGCACGCGGGCGGCTCGGTTTATTCGCTCGTCTGGGGCCGACGATTCACCGACGCCCACGTGGCCGCACTGGCGCAGGCGCTCGACGTAGATACATTCCTCATTGGCCACATTCCACAGGAAACGGGTTTCGCGATCCGAAACAAGCGTGTCATCATCCTCGCCAGCGACCACAGCCACGGCGTATTCCTGCCGTTCGATCTCTCAAAGTCCTACACGGCCGATGAGCTGGTCGATTGCATCCGCAAGTTTGTGGCGGTTCCCTGACGCGACGAGCGGCTTCGGCCGTTCGCTTGACCGATTCGGCCGCGTGTGTTAGAAAATGGCGAAGCGGTGCAGGGACGCCCGCACGGGCACACCGAGGCATCGGCGTGATCGTAGATTGTCATACCCATATCTGGGACGCCTCCCAGCCCGGCAAGGATGTCGAGGCGTTATTCCGTCAGGCCATTGTTGGCGGGGCGGGCGGCCGTGAGGGCCGTTTTGCCGGGGCGACGGTTCACCAGCTTCTGGCAGCCAGCAAGCCGGTCGACAAGACCTTCGTTCTTGCATTCAAGAGCCGCTACCTCGACGTCGAGATTCCGAATTCGGTCGTTGCGGCATGCGTCCGAGAGCACCCCGACAAGCTCATCGGCTTTGCCGGAATCGACCCGATCAATGTCCGCGAGGCCGTTGCCGAAATGCAGAGGGCTCGCGACGAGCTTGGGCTCAAGGGCCTGACCGTATCGCCCGCAGCGCAGGACTTTCACCCGACCGATTCTCGTGCGATGCAGGTCTTCGCCGAAGCAGCCCGGCTCAAAATGCCCGTGCTGGTGCAGCAGGGCGTCAACGTCGCGATGGCGGCGAAGATGGAATTCGCCCGGCCTTACCTGCTCGATGAGGTCGCCCGCGAGTATCCAACGCTCAAAATCATCATTGCCCACCTCGGCTATCCGTGGGTCGACGAGTGCGTGGTGATGCTCGGAAAGCATCCGAACGTCTTCGCCGACATCAGTGCCCTGTTGTCACGGCCGTGGCAGGCCTACCAGGCCTTGGTGACGGCTTATGAGTACGGCGTGATGGACAAGCTGCTGTTCGGCAGCGACTTTCCCCGCATGTCGGCAACGACGTGCATCGAGGGCTTGTACAGCATCAATCAGATCGTGCAGGGCACGTCGCTGCCGACGATCCCGCGCCAGCAATTGCAGGCCGTCGTCGAGCGCGACGCATTGCCGCTGCTGGGCCTCGGGCCCGCGTCGCCGCCGGCGCGGCCGCCGACGCGCATACTCGATGATCATGAGGGGTAGCCACTTCGACGTCGCGGGGCGCGTCGTGTTTCGCTGCGCCGTTGTTCTGACGGTCACGTTCCTGCTGACGACCGGATGCAGTAAACCGGTCACGAAGCTGCGCGTGGAATCGCATCGCTCGCCCGAACCGCCGCGCGAGCTGGTTGAGACATTCGACACCTCGTCGTTTTACTGGAACAATCGGGGCGACCTCGACATCGTGCTTCGAAAGCGCCAACCGTCCGCCATCGAATCCGGCGGCGAACTGGTTCAGATTTTCTGGGCCCACGTGCTCTGGAAGCCGGTCCCCGGAACCACCTACGCCGAGCGGACCCAGACCAACGCCACGTTCGTCTATGCCCTGCTGGATGTCGATCGCGCCATCAGCTACGAGGGAGCCGGGTTCCTATATGTTTCACTCGATCGCGGCGAGGCGATGATGAGCGGGGCCGTCGAATCGGGAACGCTGCTGCCGACGCGCCGGGCCGGCGACGCCGTCGACGTGATGGGCCAGTGTCTGATCAGTGGAGAATTCGTTGCACAACGCGACGCGCGTCGCATCGTCGAGTCGCTCGAAGAGTTGCGTCGGCGCCTGGGCCCTCCGCCGCGGTACGAGCCGCAGCAGCCGGGTCCGGAAGTGCGGTGAACTGCGGCGACCTGCAATCCGGGAGATTCAGCGATGATGAGGCAGGGCGGTTGGTTGGCGATTGTCGCAGTTGCGTGGGCGGGCGGGTGCACCTTCATCGAGCAGCGAAAAACCGCCCGCCAGGAGGCGAAGTCCACGATCGAACAGGAAAGAGTTGCGCGGATTCAGGCCGAACTCGGGCAGTTCAATGATTTCTTTCAGACGACGATTGACGAGGCGGCCACAAAGATTGAGCGCCGGGCGCCCGAGCGCGAACAGCGCAAGGCCGCACTGCTCTGGAAAGTGCGCATGTCGTCGCTGATTCGCGGAGCCGCCTTCAAGGATGATCCGGCGGCCGGCCTCGTTGACACGTGGGCGGTTTGCGTCCGGATGGTGAATTACTTCGAGATCGGCGACGGCAAATCTCTCTTCGGCGCACAACAGGGCATCGCGCAGGACGCCGCGCGAATCGTCGAAGAGCGAATTCAGGCCATTGCCGCGGAGGTCGTGCCAACGAGTCGCCTCGCGGAGATGCGGGCCAGCATCGATACCTACGCCCGCGAACACCCGATCACCGGCGTTTTCGAGCAGCAGACCGTCGAGCCCATCAGCACCGCGTCGGCCGGGGCAAAGGCGCTGGGTTTTCTCGTTGGTTTGCCGCTGTTGCCGATCAAGGCCGTCGGAACTCTCGCAACGGGCGGCTCGACGTTCTCGGATATCAAGCAAGTGGCCAATCGTTTTACGGATGTCGTTGAAGACCTGCCGGCCAGCGTCCGTTGGCAGATACAGCTCCTCGGAATCGATCTTGCCGAGTCCCATACCGCCGGAGACTTCAAGGAGGGCTTTAGAGAGGTCCAACAGGACCTGCGGCGTACGCTCACGACCGCGGAGAAGCTGCCGACCGACATTCGGCAGCAGGGCGAGGCCCTGCTGGATCGGCTCGAATCCGGCCAGCCGGCGTTGCAGGCGACGCTGAAGGAAGCCCGCGAGACGACCGCGGCCCTCAACGCGGTCTTGAAGGATGCCCGCGACGTGTCCGATCGAATCGAAAGGACGGTCGTGGAAGGCACGGCCGCGGCAAAGGCATGGCAGCAGACGGCGGCGGCGGTTTCCGGCACCGTGAAGGACATCGGCGATCTCCCGAAGGCGTGGAAGACGGACGACGCGCCGTCGGCGGCGCCCGCCGCAACTCCAAGCCCGCCCAGTCGGCCGTTCGACATCAACGACTGGACAAAGTCGGCCGAAGCGATCGACCGGGCGGCGGGAAGCACGCGGGCCCTGCTGGCGGACGTCGAGAAGGTCGGAGTGCCGAAGGAAGTGTTCCGCCAACTCGGCGAAATCGACTCCCAGGCGCGGGCGCTGGTCGACCACATCGCGATCCGCGCCGCCCAGTTGGTCGGGCTGATCTTCGTGCTCGTAATTGTCTATCGATGGAAAATCTCGCGGCTGATTGCGCCGCGCGGTGCATGAGGAGGCGGCGCGATGGCTAAGAGCGCGGCGGTGCGGCAGCGTCGAAAGGCGACGGACACCAGCCTGGGAATTCAAGCCCTGCTGGTGGTCGACGTCTTCGTGCGACTGCTGATCTGGGCGGCGGCAATGACCGTGACCCTGGTCGTGATGGGAAAGACGAGCTTCGCACGTACGCTGACCTGGGATTCGCTGTGGACCTGGGGCGGCGCGTGGCGCTTCGCTTCAACGATCACCAATTTCATCCTGCTGTTCAACGCGGCGTACCTCGGAGCGCTGATCGTGCTGCGGTTTCTCGTTCCGATTCCGGAGCGAGGCATGTACCGGCTGGTCGGCTTCCCTGATAGGAACCTGATGTTCTCAGCGTTCAGCGGAATTCTTACCAAGGCAAGGCACTACGCGCCATTTCCCGCGTTCCTGGTCGGCTCCTTCGCCAACATCGAGCCGTTCCGGTGGCTGCTCGGCCTGCGCTACGGACCCAAGACCAAGAGTTCCTTCTTCCTCGATCCGCTGATTCTCGATCCGTGGGGGGTCAAGATCGGCAAGAACGTCAACATCGGATTCGGGGCGCTCGTCACCGCCCACCTGCAGGAGAAGGACTTCGTCATGGTCGATCCGGTGGTGATCGAAGATGACGTGCTCATCGGGGCTTACGCCGGCATTGGCTGCGGTGTCCACATCAAGCGCGGGGCATTCATCGAGCCATTCGCGGCCGTAAAGCCCGGCATGGTGATCGGCGAAGAGGAGTGGTGGGGCGGGATTCCCGCCACGCAGCGCGGCTATTATCGCGGTGGATCGACGGTGGCCGGCGGGAAGTCCGCGGCCCCATCGACCGGCGAGAAGACCGAATGAAAGTGCTCGTCACCGGCGGTCAGGGGATGGTGGGGCGGGCCATGCAGGCCACTGCGCCGGGCGGCGTCGAGGCGATCTACACATCGAGCGGGGATGGCGACCTCCGTGATCCTGCTGCCTGTCGCACGCTCTTAGCCCGAGTGCGGCCGACGCACGTTGTCCATCTGGCGGCGCGAGTCGGGGGTGTGTGGGAAAACACGCGTTACATCGGCGAGTTCTTCCACGATAACGTCGCCATCAATCTGAACGTGTTAGAGGCCGCCCGGACCTCGGGTGTCTCGAAGCTCGTCAGCTTGCTGTCATCGTGCGTCTACCCGGACGGCGTAGCCCTCCCGCTGCGCGAGGCCGATCTGCACGCGGGCGAACCGCACACGTCGAATTTTGGCTACGCATACGCAAAGCGGATGCTCGAAGTTCAATCACGCGCATACGGCCGGCAATACGGTGTGAAGTTCGTCTGCCTGATCCCGAACAATCTGTACGGACCGCACGACAACTTTGACCTCGAATCGAGTCATGTCATCCCTGCGATGATCCGCAAGATTCACGCGGCCAAGTCGGGCGACGGGGCGGCGGTCCTCTGGGGTGACGGCTCACCCATGCGCGAGTTCACGTTTTCGAACGACTTGGGCGACGTGCTCTGGTGGGCGCTGCGCGAGTATGACGGGTCGCCGATCAATGTCGGCACAAGCGAAGAGATCTCGATCCGGCATGCGGCCGAGGCCATCTGCGGCGCTCTCGGCTACGATCCTTCGAAGCTGGTCTGGGATCGCACGCGTCCGAACGGACAGCACCGCAAGCCGACCGACACGAGCCGCTTCGCCGAACTCTATCGCCGGCCGTTGACCCGGTTTCACGACGGAGTTGCGACCACGGTGGCATGGTACCTGCGTCAGTTTCCTGCCGTTCGCGGGGTACGGCAGGCGGGTGGGGCCGATGTACCAGCCGGAACCGACTGAATCGTTGATCGATCCGGCGGGCTGCGTCGCCGGCGATGTCCGCTGCCTGCGCTGCGGCTACAACCTGCGCACGTTGCCAGCCAGCGGTGAATGTCCGGAGTGCGGCGCGGCGGTGACGTCCTCGCTGCGGGGCGATCGTCTCTGCTTCAGCGAGCGCGCGTGGGTGGATTCGATTGCCCGCGGGCTGGGACTGCTCGTGGTGACCATCGCGGGCACCGTCGCCGTGACGATCGTCGACGCAGTCCTTTTCCCGCTCTCACTCGGTGGCAAGCCGCGAAGCGTTTCCGCCGATCTCACGTTTGCGATGGAAATCCTGGCGCGCGGCGTTCTGGCATATGGCGTTTGGGCTTTCACGCGACCGGAACCGCGCGGACTCCGACCGTCCCATCTGCTCCCGCACCGCGTCGTTCTGCGAACGCTGGCGTTGTTGCAGGTAGCAACGCCTCTGTCGCGAGTGGGATTCATTGTTTCGCCGCGTTTGCAGCAGTTACTGATGGTCGGAATCAACGTCGGATGCCTTGCATTCGTCCTCGGCTATTCGCTGCGTTTGGCAGAGCGCGTCCCGGATCGCGAGGGCGCCCGATCGGCCAGGCGAATTCTCGCCGGAATTGCCGGCGCCGTGCTGCTGACGCTTTTCGGCGGCTTCGCCGAATGGATGTGGCCGCAACGGTTCGCATCGATGACCTTTGTTAGCTTCGGGCTCGGACTGTTTGTCGCTCTCTCGTTTCCGATCATCATGATGCTGGGCCGCTTTCAGCGTGTTCTGGCGCGGGTTGCGGAGACGATGTCGATTGCGGAAACCGGCTCGTCGTGATTTAATGGATTGACCGGAGGGACGCATTTGGCACTTGAAGCATATATTCCGTCATCCGTGCAATTCGACGATCGGTCAATCGAAGACGTCATGGTCATCACGCTCTACGAGCCGGATTCACCCGAAGCTCGCGGCAGTCTGACCGGACCTCACCCGATCGAGTCGGGCGTCGAAGGTCGACTCGTTGTGGTTGGACGGCGGGACGGAAAGGAATGGCGCGTCACGATGCCGAGGATCGCGGTCGGCAACCGGACCGCATTGGGCTGCGAGTACAAAATCACGGGGGCCATCGAGCGCGAAATGATTCGCGAACTGGGCGAGGTCAAGCAGCACGAAAAGGCCCTCGAAGAGCGGTTCGACATCCGCTGACCGAGCGGCTAGTTGGTGCGCGAGACGTCCGGGGGCTTCGCGCCCGAATAGCGGCTCTCCGGTGCGCGGGCGATGATCGCCTTGACGAACGGCTCCAGGTCGCCGACCGACGCCCGGTCCAATACCTGCTGCATGAACTTGAGCTTCAATTCGTTGAATTGTTCCACCTGCAGGCGGTTGGTGATTTCCGCCTGCACTTCCTCGAAGCGGCGGGTGGTTCCGCCGGTGACTTTCTCGGATTTGACGATGAAGAACGCCATCGGAGTATCGATGACATCGCTGACTTGGCTGTTGTTCTGGCCCAGGGCGATTCGGGACGGCGGCTCGTACGGCCCGCGCAACGGCGCTGAGATCATGCCCCAGTTTCCGCCGTCTTCCTTGTGAAGTCCGAGACTGTCGCTGCGGGCCACCTGGTCGAACGACTGCCCGCCGCGAATTCTCGAAAGTGATGCTTGCGCCGCAGCCCGGGCCGCGTCCCGCGCACCGCGCTTCTCCGCGTCCGTCGGTGGTCCGTGCCCTTTGTAGAACTCGCGCACCGGAAACTCGATCATCCACAGCTCGACCGAGCGGGTGTCGGTGAAGTCGGATCGATGTTCGTCGTAATACTTCTGCAGATCGCGCTTGCGGACTGAGATCCGTGGTTGAATCCGATCGCGCATGTATTGCTCGCAGATGATCTGCCGCTTGAGCCGCTCGCGAACCTCCTGTCGCGTCTTGCCCACCGTGGCGAGGTACTTCTCGTACCGCGATTCGCGTCCGCCGAAATCCGTCGTGATGCGATCCTGTTCGAGACGATCGATCGCCTGATCGATCCGTTTTTTCTGTTCGTCATCCTTGAGATGCCGCTGCGCCTCGTGCCAGATCAGGCGTTCACTGACCTCTCCCATGAGCTGGCGACGAATCATCTCGAAGAGCAACTCGTAGTAATCGTCGCGCGGCATGGAATGGGACGCCTGCTCCAGTTTGGGCCTGATCGGCTCGAGGATGTCATCCACGTTGAGGGTCTCGTTATTTACAACGAGTACCCCCGGCATCACGCTGCCGGCCGGTGCAGGCGCGGGCTTTCCGCCCGCCGATACGGTCGAAACCGGCGTTTGAGTCGTGTCGGACGGCTGTTGGGTGGACTCTGCCTGGGGCGGCGGCACTTTGTCGGATGTTTTCGGCTGGCCAAACCAGCCCTGGCATGCGGTCAGCAACAGGGTGGCGGAAAGTGTCGGGAGTGCGAGGCGGCGGAACCGCATGCGGTCAATATATGCGGCGGCGCTCCCACCGCAACCGCTGAAGCCGAGCGATGGGTTTCCCGCTCGGAAACGATGTGATGAGTTCAGCCCGGTCTAACGGCACCAATACCGGCCGCCGCCGTAATAAGGTCGGTAGTATCCCCGCCCGCCGTAACCGAACCCGAAGCCGAAATTGAAGCCGCGGCGGTAGCCGGGGTAGAAGGCCGGACCACAATACCCGCCGCCGGCATAAACCACCGGCGGATACGCGTAGCTGTACGCGGGATACGTATACACCACCGGCGGGGCGTAATAGACAGGCGGCGGCGCGTAGTAGACCGGCGCATATCCTCCGCTGACAAAAAAGCCGCAACCAGCACGAGCCGTGGCCGGTGTGAAAAACAACGTGGTGCCCGCAATCAAACCGCAGGCAACAATCATGGAAGTCTTATTGCGTGTCATGATCAGGTCCTCGCTCTCCGAGATTGTATCGGTCTGTCTTCGAGCGACAAGCGGCTGTTCGCTGGGCGCGGACTCCGCCGGTCCTTCCAGAAATACGGACAATCGACAAGGCCGAAGGTTAGATCGCGTTGACAATTCTCATAAATTGCGGCGCTGGTGGGGATTGGGATTCCCGTTTTCGCCTTCCGAATCGTCGGTGTCCGCGTGCATTCGCGAATCCGGTCGGATGCGGATCGGCGGTCCTTCTCGTAAGTACTCGAGAAAGCCGCGAACCGCGGCACGCTGTTGCGGATCGAGGGCGCACCGGCCGTATTGCGACTCGTAGAACCAGGCCGTACACGGAATAATGTCGGCAAGTCGCGGATCGGCGTCCGCAACGGATTCCGCAAACTCGGCGGGCGTAGCCGAGCGCGGCTTAACAAAACCGCGACGGCGGAGCAGCAGGAGCATGCGGTCATAGAAACGCGCATCCGGATGTCGCGGGCCGATCCCGGCGTCCTTCTGCCGCGGGACAAACTCGCGAGCCATCAGGGCCAGCTTCCAGAACAGGCGGAGGATCAGCGCGACCATCAGCAGCACGAGCGCGAGAACGCACCAGTAGAGCAGCCGCTGCCGCGGTTGAAGCTCGGCTGGCCCGCGAAAGAATGCAACGAGTACGTCATAGGCGTAGGCCAGTCCGCTTCGCGATTCGTCGATCCGCAGAAACCAGTGTTCAAATGCGCTGAAAATCTCCCGGCGATATTCGGCGTCAAATGAGACGACAAAGGTGACCCATTCAAACTGCAGGTACTCGGCGATACCGGCCATCCGCGCGACCAGTCCCTCTCGGTCGCCCGAGTGCCGCGACGGGCCGCTCGGACTCGGATCGAACGTCGTCCATCCGATCTCCGGCAGAAAGACCTCGACCCACGCATGAGCGTCCTTCTGCCGAACAAGGTAGAAGCCGCCCACATCGATATATTCCGTGCCGAGATAGCCGCTGACGAGTCGTGCCGGAATATTGACCGACTGGCAGAGGGCGGTCATGGCCGAGGCAAAAAACTCGCAGTGTCCGCGGCGAACCGTTGTCAGGAATTGTTCCAGCCGGTCGCCGCCGCGATAGTCCGTGACGGGATCGAGCGTGTACTCAAACCCGCCGGACTTCAGATACCCTTCGAATCGTTCGGCCATCGCACGATGCAACGCTGGGTCGGCCGGGTTACCGATGGTTGATACAAGTTCAAGCGCGATCCGGCCGACCGCCGCTGGAATGTCCGATGCGGGCGACGAGGTTCGCGCGACATGCTGCCCGGCGCCGGAAATCGGCGGCCGCTCGTCGGGTCGAAGCCGGCTGTTCTCGTCGGCGCGGATCGCGTACTCGGCACTCAGGGTCCGCGCGACGCGCGGCGTGACGGCGGCGGGGGAAATCACGGTGTAGTGGACGGCCTGCCGACGGTAGCCGCGGAGCGAGAGCGAATAGTCGTCGCAGTTCTGATCGATGGCGTTGCCGTCTCCGGCCGAGACGGCCAGCGGCGGGTAGAGACAGAAAAGACTCGGGCCCTTGTTGGGTTCGAGCCAGATGCTCTGCGTCAGCAACTCGGCAGGCGCCAGCGAACGGAATGCGGCCGACAGGCGCAGGGGCTCATCGAGCGGCGAAGGGTCAAACCTCCAGATGGACGCGAATGTACGCGTGAGCCAGCGGCCGCGAGCGTAGCAGTCAAACGTCCGGCCGCGAAGGTAGAGCGGCTGATCCTCGCCGCCGATAGGCAGTGCCTCGCGCGTGACGCGGACACGCATGACCATTGCGTCGCTTTCGCGCAGGCCGCCGCTCCGCAGCTCGATCTGGTCGGTGTATCCCGTAACCGACGCGGCGATCGGCGAGCGCAGGCGACCGAACATCTGTCGGCTCAGGCCGCGGGGAGTGAAAACGAAGGTTGCGAGTGCGGACACGAGCAGCAGCGTGCTGATGACGATCGCGACACCGGCCACCCGCAGGCGCGGATGCGTGGGCGTCGGCTCAATTGCCCCGAGCGGGCCGCGCGCGGCAACGGATCCCTCCTCGCGAATCTGGTGGAAGCGGATGAGCCAGTACATGCCGTAGGTCAGATCGAGCGCGAGGACGGCGGCGAAGACCACGCTCCCGCTCGTCAGGCCGCCGATGACCAGCAACAGCAGGGAAATGACGAGCACGACACCCATGTCGCGGGCCTGCATCGCCTCGAGGAATTTGCAGCAGGCAAGAAAAACCAAGAAGTGCCCGAGAGCCAGGATCGCCGGAACCGGCTCCGCGGAATAAATCGTCTCATAGGCCAGGTAGCACATGCACGCGATCGTCAGCAGCACCATCGCCACGATCGGCACGCGCCGGGGTCGTCGCGACGAGCGCACGGCCTCGCCGACTCCGGCGCACAACAGCGCCAGCAACGGAGGCCACGGATTGTTCTCGGCCTCCGCCAGTGGAATCATGCTCGCGAGCGCGATGACCAGCAGCCCGATCCGCGTACTCCTCGGGAGAGACTTCATGTCAGTCTCCCGGAGGAGCTGAGAACCGCCGCGGAACCGAGTGCGGCGAGATCGGCCCTGGCGGCCGCGCGGCGCCGCGTCGACCGCGGCGAATAGATGGCGTCGAAGGCCGGCGTGCCCGGCAGGTAGATCGTCACCGATCCGATTCGGCCGGCCAGCATTCGCGCGGCGTCCGCGAGATCGTCGTTGGCGCGGGCCGCGAAGATGAGGCACACACCGCGCCACCGGGTCGGCCAGCGGATATGGCGAAGGTGATCGAGCAAGCGGGCCTCGTTGTTCCGTGGTAGGGCGGCCAACTCGCGCAAGATGCGGAGCCGGTAGTCCCGCCCGCTCGCCGGCGGCAGAACGATGCCGGGCTGACCGCAGGCGATGAGGCCGATGCTGCCGCTTGCTTCGATCGCATCGCAGGCGACGGTCGCGGCACAACTGATCGCTTCTTCGAGGCGGTTGTCTGCCGCCGGATCAGCGCCGGGAACGCGCGTGTCGAGAATGCACCAGATCTGATTGGTTCCAAGCTGCGCCATCTCGCGGACAAGCAACGTGCCGGCCCGGGCCGAACGTCGCCAGTGAATTCGACGGGGATTGTCCCCGGCCCGGTACTCGCGGAGTCCGTAGAACTCGTCTTCTCCCCGCCGGCTCATCGGTTTGCCGTCATGCGAGGCGTCCGTCCAATGACGCGTTCGCCATCGCCGCTCGCGGACCGTGCCGAGCGTCGGATAGACGATCGTGGATTGCGGGATCGACACGCTGGCAAACTTGGTGATCAGGCCGAACGGAAACCGTGTCGCGAGCACGACACGATTGAAGTCGAGGCGGCCGCGGTGCGGGCACGAGCGCACGAGTTCAAGCGAGACCGTCCGACCGGCCGGCAGATGTGGAATAAACGCCTCAAACGCCGGAGGGTCGCCGGTCGACTCGACCGCGTCGGTCATCTGAAGTGAGAAAATTCCGAGCCAGCGCTGGCGGTTGGTGATCTGGTATCGCACTTCGAACGGCTGCCCCGCCATCACGCCGTCAGGGGCGACGCGCGTGACCTCGACGCTCCGCAGGCTGACCCACCCGGCAAGCAGACTGACCACCGCGCTTCCCGCCAGCAGCCCGAACAGGATCAACAGCAGATTCGCATCGGTATCGATGCTGACGACCCCGATGAGGATCGTCGAGGTCAGGTAGAGCCAGCTTCCGCGTGAGAAGCGAAGGCCGGCGGTGCGGCGGGGCGCGCGAGGTCGATTCGAAACATCCGGACGGGGCATGGCGTCCTCGGCCGCGAACAACGCGCGGCGAGAATCAGGTCGGCGGCGGCACCTGCTCGAGGATTTCGTTCATGATGCGATCGTTCGACAGCGCCTGGCCGTCGTGCAGGTACGACTTGCTGACGATGCGGTGGGCGCACACCGGCACGACCAGGTTCTTAACATCGTCCGGCACGACGAAATCGCGGCCGGCCAGCAGCGCTGCGGCCCGCGCGGCCCGCGCCAGCGACAGGGCCCCGCGCGGCGAAACTCCGACCTCGAGCGACTCGTGGCGCCGCGTCGCCGCGACAATGGCCAGCAGGTAATCCATGATCGGATCGGTGATCCGCACCCGCTCGGTAATTTCCTGAAGTGCGATGATTTCGTTGCCGGACATGATCGGCTGCAGCGAGTCGAGCGCCGAGCCGCCGGGCTCCTCGCTGAGGATGCGCCGCTCATCGTCGGGCGACGGATAACCGATCCGGATGCGGAGGATAAACCGATCGAGCTGGTTTTCAGGCAGAAAGTATGTGCCTTCGAACTCAAACGGGTTTTGCGTCGCAATGACCATGAACGGCTGTTCGAGGCGGATAGACTGGCCGTCAGCCGAGACCTGCGCTTCGTTCATGGCTTCGAGCAGGGCCGACTGCGTCCGCGGCGTCGTTCGGTTGATCTCATCCGCCAGGATGACGTTGGCAAAAATCGGCCCTTTCTTGAACTCAAACAGGCCGAGCTTCTCGTTGTAGATCGAGACGCCGATGATGTCGGACGGCAACAGGTCGGGCGTCATCTGGATGCGGGAGAACCCGCAATGGATCGACCGTGCCATCGCTCGCGCGAGAACGGTCTTTCCGACCCCGGGTACGTCTTCGATCAGCACGTGTCCGCGGGCCAGCAGCCCGGTCAGAAGCTGATTGACGGTGACGGTCTTGCCATAGAAGACCGAGGCAATGTTTTCGCGGAGCCGCTTCAGGCGGTCGAGCAGTGCGGATGATGACTGATCGGTCAGGGTGGGCATTGCGTGCTCATGCAGACGACGAATCCGATTGCACTCATTATATTCGGGCGAAGGCGGCTTGCGTAGCGGCGGTGATGCGTGGCGGACGAGTTTGTTTCTGAACCGATCGACCCAGACCCCGGCACGTTTGACGCGGCGGCGATGGCTCGCGGCGAGCCGGGCCTGCCGGCCGGCTTCACGTGGCGCGAGCGGCACTACTCGATCGTGGCGGTCCTGGCCGATTGGAAAGAAAGTGAGGCCGAAGGCCATCGCCGCGGAGCCGAGCTTTACTACCGCAAGCGCCACTTTCACGTGCGCGTCGACACCGGCGAAGTCATGTCGATCTACGCCGTGCGGCACGTCAAACGGGGCGAGAGTGCGAAGCGGCGATGGTGGCTGAAGTCGGTCGAGCGGGACGCCACAGATCAATGACAATCGCAATGATCTGCACCCCGAATGCCAGGCCATACACCCCGCCGGCCGCGGCAATGAGGTAGATAAAGCCGGGGGAAACTCGCGCAAGCCACCAGCTGGCGAAGTCCAGAACGAGAACAAGCATCGGAATCGGCGTCACGATGGATCGAACTTCCGCGCGTAGCCGAGTCTGCCAGAAAAGCCCCGCAACGATAAGCGTAAAGATCGGGATCGCCAGCATGTGGGCGTGCGTGACGAGGATCAGGTGCGCCGATTCCTGTGGGCCGACTAGGACTGTCGCTTGCGAAGTTTGCGGCGTAGCCGTCGTGAACTTCGCGATCATCGCGTAATCGACCGTCAGTTGATCGGGACCGAACGGAGCAATCGTGCCGATCCGTTTCCCACTGTCGACCGCGTGACAGCGAAGGCAGTTGAGCGTGATGACGCGGCGGGGCGTGCGGCCGTCGCGTTTCGCGTCGAGGCCGGCTTCGCCATCACCGGCGGCCAGCCAGCCGTGCAAGGCGGCGTAGTCCTCGTCGTCGGCAAGGTATTGCCGCATCGAGCCCTCGATCATCTGCAGCATACGTGACGGAACGACGCTTCCGCTGTCGCGCGTAACGGTCAGCCCGCTGTACGCCGCGCGGAGGTCGTCGAGACTCAGACCCGGCTTGCCGTCAGCCCCGCTGTGCATGGCGAAGACATTGGCAACCGCGAAGAGATAGCCGACACCCAGCATGGCGAGAAACGCGGTAAGCGTAATGCGCAGCGAGACGGGGAGCCGGCAGAGTTGAAAATCAGCCATCCTTCGTCAGTTCTCGCACTTCAACTCAGCAAGCACCGCCGCAGTGATCTTCGCCACGACCTCGTCCAGCGTTCCTGCGATTCTCGCTCCGGCTGCACGAGCGTGACCGCCGCCGCCGAACCGCCGCGCAAGCAGGGCGACGTCGATATCGCGCTTGCTGCGAAGATTTACGCGGATCGGGCCGTTGTCCGGTGACTCCGAGAAAAAGATCGAGACGTTCACGGACGCGATCCGCATCGGCTCATTAACGATCTCTTCCGTCATGGCGTCCGTCGCGCCGCACTCGGCCAGCGTCTGCCGGCTCAGGGTCTGAATCGCGATCCGCTCGTCGGCAACGAGCTGAAGCCCCGACAGGACCCGCGCAATGAGTCGCACCCGTGCCGCCGCGTCGCTGAGATAGATGCGTTCGTACAGATCGCTCGGTACGACGCCGA
>CAZJVS010000005.1:130574-162399 GCA_964549445.1 uncultured Planctomycetaceae bacterium | reverse complement strand
GCGTTCGATCTGTCCAACGCAGTCGCGGCAAAGCGAGCACGGATGCGGCTGATGAGCGGCGAGTTCGAGTCTCTGATTGGGAAGCCGTTTAACGTCAGCAAGGTGTGCGACACGATCGCGAGCATCAAGGGAGTGACGCTGCAGGTTGACGTCGATGACCAGGCGACGGGGAGGTGTTCGGTCGATTTCGGAAAGCCGGCATCCGGGCTGGGCGACATTGCAAAGCCGTTGCTGCTCGAAATGGCCGGCCGGGTCGGGGCGTCCATCGATGATTTCGATGGCTGGAAGGCGACGACGAAAGATAACTCGGTGGTTCTGGCAGGCAATATTTCGAACGATGGGCTGCGACGGTTATTCAGCATTGTCGACCCGCCAAGTCCGCGCGGCACCGGTGCGGCGGATGAGCCGGCGGCGAGCAATTCGAAGGGGAGCGGTGACGCTGTTCCCGCGGGTCCGACCGCTACTGCGTCGAAGCAATACTACGACGCGGTTTCCGGGATCATTGACAACATCGGCACGCTGATTCGGCGGGCGCCGTCGATGACGCAGAGCGGGACGTACATCGGTCGCGATGCTCGGCGGATCGATCGCCTGCCGATCATGAATGTCGATCCGGAGCTGTTGAACTGGGGGCAGTTTGTCAGCGGGCAGATGATGAATCTCGCGTCGGTCTGCACCACGGGTGGGCTGAATGCGCGATCGACGACGCTGGGCATCCTCGATCCAAGCGTGAGCGAGTACGACACGGATATGGGTGCTGAGGCGATCGACCCGAATGACGGGATCAATGCGATCAATGTCACACGCGAACGGCGGGCGGCACTCGCGGATGCGAAGGCAAAGACGGCGCAATCTGCGAGCGGCATCCTGAGCCAGATCGAGGGATCGCGCGGGCAGATACGGATCGCGATGACGCAGAGGTACAAGACGGACTTCTGACGTCGTGCAACTGCCAAGGGCTGCCGACTGCTCGTTAGGCGCCTCTAAGACGATAAGACTTCGAGCAGGATCTGGGCGAGGATGATCTTTCCTATCATGGCCATCGGATAGACCGTGGTGTAGCCGATGTTCGGCAGTTCGTTGCCCGCTTGCGATTGCGCGAAGCTCAAGACTGCCGGGTTGGTTTGAAGGCCGGCGAGCATGCCGCTAGAGAGTCCGAACGGGATTCTGAATACGCGATGCGCGACCCATAATGTCAGTAAGGCTACCAGGCTGGTGATCAGTGCCCCGCCGATGAACAGCGCGAGTCCACTTAGTTGGGTGACGGTTGCCAGAAACGCGTAGCCGGAGCGCGTTCCGACGCCAGCCAGAAAGAGCACCAGGCCGATCTGGCGCAGCGTCAGGTTGACGCTGAACGGCAGGTTCCAGACCACGGGCCCCGTTCTGTCGAGCGCGCCCAGCACCAGTGCCACGACAAGCGGTCCGCCTGCAAGCCCGAGGGTGATCCGGATGCCCCCTGGGAGCGGCAAGGGTACCAGTCCGAGAAGCAGGCCGAGACTCACTCCGACGCTAAATGGCAGAATGTCGACCTCGCTCAACGCTCGATACGAGTCGCCGAAAAAGCTTGTCACCCGCGCCATTTGGTTGCTCGGAGTCAGCACGCGCACGCGATCGCCCAATTGCAGGACGGTGTCGCCGTGAGGCAGCATTTCGACGTCACCTCGTCGAATGCGAGTGACGACGGCACCGAGACTCTGCGGCAGATTCAGGTCGCTCAGTGGGTGTCCGACGATCCGCCGGTTGGAAACGAACATTCGGCGATAGTCCAAGCGGCTGCGGTCCAATTCGAGGTGGGATTCGCTTGTCTCGCCGAGGACGGCGGTAACCTGTTGGAGTGCTTCGCGCGTGCCGACGACGGTGACGAGGTCACCGGGGGCGAGCTTCGTGTCGGCGGTCGCGAGCGTCAAAGTCGAGCCGTGTTGCCAGCGACCGAAGATCACGTCCCAGCCGTGTTGTTGCGATAGAATTCTCAGAGCGATTCCGGTCGCGTCCGGGCGTGTCACACGAACGGTCGTGTGCGTCAGCCGCTCGCTGGCGGCGGCGAGGTGCGGCAGTGACCGCGCTTCTGCGGCGTAATCGGGCTTCCAGAGCCGCTGCAGAGCGGCGATCGACAACAGCATGCCGACGACTCCCATTGGGTAAGCGACGGAGTAACCGACGACGGGATCGGCAAGCGCCGCACCGCGAGCGTCCGGCGGAGCGGACCGTTCGATTGTCTCGAGCACCGCGACGAGCGCGGGCGTATTCGTTAGAGCCCCGGTGAACATGCCGGCAGTTCGCGATGGGTTCATCCGAAGCGCATGGTGGATCCCGCCGGCCATCAAGGTTGCGAGCGACAACATGGCGATCACCAAGAGGTTGTCGCGAAGGCCCTTTCGTTGAAAGGACGCGAAGAAGCCACGGCCGCAACTCAGTCCGATTGTATAGACAAAGAGTACAAGGCCGAGTTGGTAGACCAATTCGGGCAGCTTGAGCGCCGGATGGAACGCGCTGACGCCGATTCCGGCGAAGAGGACGGCGGCGAGGCCGATTTCGGTGCCAGCCAAGCGGATGCGGCCCAGCGGATAGCCGATGGCGATGACGACAAAGAGCAGGAGTAGCGGGTGCTGGCTGAGAAGAGAGACCATGAACTGACGGAGCGTAGCCTCACAAGCGAAAGTCGCAAGACGCAACTGCTGCAAGGCACGGCCGCGCGGTGGAATCAAAATTGGAGGCGGCGGGAATCGAACCCGCGTCCCAAGGCACTTCAGGAAAGGTTTCTACGTGCATAGTCGATCGTTTGTTGTCGTCCCACCGGACGCCGGTCGACAAGCTTCCGGCAGGACCAGCCCGACTGTTTTCTCGCTCCCTTGCGGCCAGGCGGCGCTCGGGAGCCAGCCTGCTAATTGCGTCTTGCCACCTAGCAGGCGTTGGCGGTTCGACGTGCTACCCTAGTTAGGCAGCAAGAGCGTAAGTGTTGCCACTTAAGCAATTTGCCAGGTGTTTAACGAGGCCTCCTGACAACCTCGACACGCCACCTTTCCGTCAACTTGCCCGGTCGAAACCATTTCGCCCCCGGGGGCGACTTCGCGTCGCCGGGGCGAGTATAGCAGGTCGCCACGATTGTGGCGCGACGATCCCGATTGCCGCCGCGGCGATTTCCGATCAGTCGGTTCTGACAAGCGATTCGAGCTTTGAGAGCAGCGAGGGCAGGCGGTCGAGGGTTGAGTCGATTTCGTCCTGCGTTGTATAGCGCGAGAGACTGAAGCGAATCGCGCCGTGGCCGGTGCGTTCCTCGATGCCCATTGCCTTGAGGACGTGCGACGGCTCCAGCGAACCGCTGCTGCAGGCGGAGCCGCTGCTGGCGCAGATGCCGGCTTCGCTCAGGGCGATCAGGATCGCCTCGGCTTCGAGGGATTCAAAACTGATGTTCGTTGTGTTGTGGATGCGGTTGGCGGGGTCGCCGTTGATATGGGCATAGTCGAAGCGCTCGAGGACACCTTTTTCCAGACGATCACGCAGGACGCGAACTCGTTCTCGGGCTTCGGCGGGCTCGGCCGCTGCCCGTTCAGCTGCTGCGCCGAAGCCTACGATCCCTGAGACGTTTTCGGTGCCGGGGCGGATGTCGCGCTCCTGGTGGCCGCCGATCGTCATGCTGCGGAGGCGGGTGCCTTTGCGGACGAAGAGAGCGCCGACGCCCTTAGGCCCGTGGAGTTTGTGGGCTGAAATGCTGAGCAGATTCACAGGAAGATTGCGAACGTCGATCGGCAGCTTGCCGGCCGTCTGGACCGCGTCGACGTGGAGCGCGACGCTGCGCGACGCGGCAATCTCGGCGACTTTGTCGATCGGGAAGAGAACGCCGGTCTCGTTGTTCGCGTGCATGACGCTCGCGATCGCGGTGTCGGGGGTCAGAGCTGCGGCGAAGGCGTCGAGGTTCAGATGGCCGAGGCGGTTGACGCCGATGTAGGTGACTTTATAGCCCTGCTTTTCGAGGCGCTCACATGTACTGAGGATTGCGGGGTGTTCGACAGCGGTTGTAACGATGTGCTTTTTTGTCGGATGGGCTGCGAGGGTTCCAAGGATGGCCAGGTTGTCCGATTCGGTGCCCCCGCTGGTGAAAATGATTTCGCGGGGCTGGGCGTGGATCAGTCGGGCGACCTGCTCGCGGGCCTGCTCGATGGCGTGCTGCGAGGCCTGGCCGAAGGCGTGGAGACTGGATGGATTGCCGTATAGCTCGCTCAGATAGGGCTGAATGGCAGCCGCGACTTCCGGAGCGACGCGCGTGGTGGCGTTGTTGTCGAGGTAAATGCAATCCATACTTGGAATTATAGCGGAAGGAGGAGCGGCGATTGCTTGACCGGGTTAGGGGGTGGTTCGATAATCGCGCACGGTCGAAATGACGACGCAGTTAATCCAGATTGGACCCGGTGATGACGCGGCGGCGGCTACGGAGGCAGCGCGCGCGGGATTGCTGGCTGGAAAGCTGGTGGTATTCCCCACCGAGACGGTTTACGGGCTCGCTGCGAACGCGGCCGATGCGGGGGCGATCGCTCGGCTACGGGAAGCCAAGGGGGTGGCGGCTCCGAAGGCATTCACGGTGCACGTCGGGAGGAAAGGCGACGCCGAGCAGTACGTTGCGGATCTGCCTGCGGTCGCGAAGCGGCTGATGGCGAAGGGGTGGCCGGGGCCGATTACGCTGGTGTTCAAAGGGGTGGAGGCCTCGCGGACAGCGGCGTTCGAACGAGTACCGGCGGCGACGCGGGACGCGATCTTTGGAGAGGGCGCGGTGGGGCTGCGTTGTCCTGATGACCGGGTGGCGACGGCGCTGCTTGCCAGGCTCGATGTTCCGATCGTGGCGACGAGTGCAAATCGGTCGGGGCGGGCGGCGCCGATGAGCGGGTCGGAGGCGGTGGCGGAGATGGAGGGGGTGGCCGATCTCATCATCGACGCGGGGCGGACGAAGTACTCAAGGCCATCGACGATTGTGTCATTGAACGGCCACGGGTACCAGGTCTCGCGGGCGGGAGTCTATGACGAGCGGACGATTCGCCGGCTGGCGGCGTTTACACTGCTGTTCGTCTGCAGCGGAAATACGTGCCGGTCTCCGATCGCGGAGGCGATGGCGCGGGATGCGCTTTCGAAGCGGCTCGGATGCGATTCGGAAGCGCTGGCGGAGCGCGGCATTGTGATTACGTCGGCGGGGACGCATGGTTTTGCGGGAGGGCCGGCATCGAGCGAGGCGGTCGATGTGCTGCGCGAGCGCGGAACGGAGCTTCGCGGGCATCGGTCGCGGCCGGTGACGTCAGAACTTCTGGACGCGGCGGATCGTATCTACGCGATGTCGCAGAGCCATTTGTCGGCGATCGAGGACATGGACCCTGCGGCACGCCGGAAGGCGGATTTGCTGGACGAGGGGCGCGAGGTGGCCGATCCGGTGGGCGGGACACGGGAAGACTATGAACGGTGCGCGAACCAGATCGCGGCGGCGCTGGAGCGGCGTTTGCAGGAGTTGCCGATATGAAGATCGCAGTCGGTGCAGACCATCGGGGATTTGAAGCGAAGGAGCGAGTGAAGAATCTGCTGCGCGAGGCGGGGCATGAGGTCGTGGACTTCGGGACGGACAGCAACAAGCCGTGCGACTATCCGGACGCGGCCTATCCGGCGGCACGGGGCGTGGTCGAGGGAAAGGCGGAGCTGGGGATTCTGTTTTGCGGGTCGGGAATCGGGATGTCCATCGCGGCGAACAAGGTCCATGGGGTGCGGGCGGCGCTTTGTCACGACGAACTGACGACGGAAATGGCGCGTCGGCATAACAACGCGAATGTGCTGTGCCTGCCCGCAGACCTGATCGGCGACGCACTCATGAAGCGAATTGTCGAGGTCTGGCTGAAGACGGGGTTTGAGGGGGGACGGCACGAGAAACGGATCAACAAGGTGGCGACGATCGAGCGGAACGAAGACGGCAAGCACAAATAGCAGCGCTGCCTAGTCGTCGCGATCATCCGGACGCGTTGTCGCACCCTCGTCGTCGTGTCGGTGCGATCGACGATCCTCCTTCGCCGTCTCTCGCGGTTCGAGTTTTCGCATCCGGCGACGCGTGTCGTCGGAGTCCTTCTGCATCTTCTCGACTTGCTCGCGCAGGGATTTGACGGCGGCGGGCTCCTTTGATTTTGCGCGGATAGAGCTGATTGCCTCGTCGATGTTTCGCTGGAGCTCATCGCGGGCGAGGCGTCCGCGGCCCTGGCCCTGTTGGGCGCGGGCTTGCAGGGCGGGAATGGCCTGGTCGTCACCCAGCTCGGCCAGCGCGGAGATGGAAGCGCGGAGGGCGGGAGGATCGGAGTCGTACAGCAGCCGTTCGAGGAACTCGCGGACGTTCTTGCGGGTTGCGTCATCGCCGGCGCGGGCGAAGCGGGGGAGGAGGCGGATTGCCTGCGGGCGAACGCGAAAGCCGGCGCCCGGCGAGGCGAGTTTCATAGCCGGATCAAGGCCGCGGGGGTCTTCGAGGTCGGCGAGGGATTCGATGGCGGCGAGAGTGAGACGGTCATATCGCGTGGGGCGGTTCAGATTGGCGGCGATGACGTCGGCGGCGGACTTCGCGTCGGTCTCACCAAGGGCGCGGGTCGCGGCCTCTTCGACGGCGTAACTGGGGTCCGATTTGGCGAAGCGCGTCAGTGCAGCGATGACAAGGTCGTCGGCGCGGTAGTTTCGCAGTGCCTCGACGGCGGCGCGGCGGACGCGGGGATTCTCGATTCCTTTGCCGTCGGAAAGGGCATTGATCAAGGCGTCGCGGGCTTCGTCGAAGCGAGCTTTGCCGAGGGAGACGGCGGCTGCGTTTCGAACCATCCAGAATTCATCGGGGTTGGCCAGGCACTCGGCGAGGGGCTTGATGGTTGATCGTCGGGCGTCTTTTCCGAGGGCTGTGGCGGCGTCCATGCGCGAAACGGCGGTTGGGCCGTCTTTCAGGAGTCGGATCCACATTGAGCGGGGCTGATCGACGTTGAGCCGGGCGAGGAGGCCGGCGTGCGGGTCGACGCAGAACAGCGTCGGTTCCTTTTCGAAGGTGTGGCGAAACGTCGCTTCGCGGTCGGCGAGGTCGAAGGTGAAGTTCTCGGTGCGGCCGTTCACGCCAAAGGAGAGATCGATGGGAACGACGAATGCGGGAGTTTTCGCATCAATGGTTTGGGTTTGTTTGAAACTGATCTCGACGGCCTTGTCGTCAGGGTTCCAGTGATAGTCGACGTCGATGGTCGGTGTGCCGGGACGGTAGGCATACTGCTGGAAGAATTGTTCGAGCGAGCGGCCGCTGACCTCCTCCAGGACGTGGCGGAAGTCGTCGGTTTCGACGTTTCGGGCGGCAAACCGTTTTGTATAGGTTTGAATACCTTTCCAGAATATCTCATCGCCGAGAATGTGTCGCAGCATGGCGAGTATGGAGCTGCCCTTGCTGTAGGGCAGACTGCCCTTGTGGCCGAAGGGCTCCCAGTCGGACTGGTAGTCGCGATATATGAGGGCATCCGGGGAGTCAGGCTTGTCGGCGTCGGCGACCCGGGAATACGTGTTGCGAAAACTGCATTCGTACCAGTCGCGGCCCTTGTCGTTCTCGAACCAGATGTCATCCATGAAGCTCGCGAAGCCCTCGTTGAGCCATATGTGGGCCCAACTGCGGCAGGTGAGCAGGTCCCCGTACCACTGGTGGGCGAGTTCGTGGGCGATGAGTCCGTCAGCGTCGCCATCCTGGGCGGCTCGCTCGTCGATGAGACAGGTTTCGACGAGCGTGGTGGCGGAGATGTTCTCCATGCCGCCGGCTTCGAAGCGGGGCACGACGGCCTGAGCATACTTGGCGTAGGGGTATTTCACGCCGGTGAGCTTTTCAAAGAGGGCGATCATCTTCGGCGTGTTGCGAAAGGTACGTCGGGTATCGGCGGACCACTCCTTCGGCACCCAGTATTCGACCAGCAGATCGCCCTGCTTGTCAGTCGCGATGTCGAAATTTCCGGCGGCGAGGGAGGTGAGATATGCGACGTGGGGGACATCCTGCTTGTAATGAAAGGTATGGAGCTTGCCGTCGGGGTCTTCGACCTTTTCGACAAGTTGGCCATTCGAGAGCGCGACGAAGGGCTTTGGGACAGTTACGATTGTCTCAGTGGTGAATTTCACGTTGGGGGAGTCGTGACTTGGAAACCAGAAGCGATTGGTCTCGGTCTGACCCTGGGTGTGGAGACTGACGGGTCGCTTCGGGTAGAGCGGATCGGGTGGCGCGAAGATGAGGCCGGCGTCGGGGTCGACAATTCGATAGTGAATCGTAACGGTGGTGTCGGCATCGGTGGGCGGAGGAGTCGGGAAGGTGATGACGAGCTCGCGATCGTTGTACGAGAAATCGGCCGGTTTTCCGTTGACCAGGACGGAGACATCGATGAAGTCGACCGCGTCGAGAGAGATCGATTTCAGGCTGGGTGCGATGGGACGAAGCGTGTATTCTGCGGTGCCGGACATGGATTTTGTCGCGAAGTCGTCGAAACGAGTCTTCAGCTTCAGGTGCTTGTAGAAAACCTTGGGGTCGCGTGGGTAATTGATGGTGTCGCGGCCGGTGCGGTTGTCGAAGCTTTTTGGGGCGGCGGCGAACTCGGCGGAGTGCCCGCAGACGAGTTCGTCGGGGTATGCGTGCGGCGCACCGAGCGCAAGGAACAGTGTGGCGGCCAGCCAAGATCGTCGTCGCATGGGATACCTCTTGTTATCCGGGCAGATTGCTTCCCGCTCGCACAGATAAGGGTAGAGAACGCGGTTGCGGGTCGCAAGCGGCACGACGTCAGGGGGTGAGCGCGCGGAGGAGTTCACGACAGGCGGCGGCGGGATCAGGAACAGCGATGACCGCGTGGCAGACTGCAATGCAACGGACCGAGGCGCGGCGCAGCTCGGGGAGTCTGGACGCGGTAATGCCGCCGATCGCGACGATTGGGCGAGCGGTGAGGGAGGCGGCCCGGGCAGCGAGGGCGGGGCCGGCGATCGCGACTTGGGATTTGGTCGGGGATTCGAACATCGGGCCGACGGCGATGTAGTCGGCGTTTTCGTCGATGGCGCGGCGGAGTTGATCGGCGTCGTGGGTGCTGCGGCCGATGGCGAGGGTGGGGCCGACGATGCGTCGGGCTTCGGCGATTGGGAGGTCGTCTTGGCCGAGGTGGACACCGTCGGCGGAGACGAGGCGTGCGATATCGGGGCGGTCGTTGATGATGACGGCAGCGTTTTGCCGGCGGGCCAGCTCGACGAGGCGGGCGGCTCGGGCGAGCAACTCCCTGTCCTGAAGGTGCTTCTCGCGAAGTTGGAGAAGATCGGCGCCACCCTCCAGAGCGGCGGCCGCGACGTCGAGCCACGGCCGGCGGCAGAGCGATTCGGTGAGCAATACATGGAGGCGGGCGCGGCGTACACGGGCGAGGGCGGGGGCGTCGAGAACCAGGGCTTGTTCGATCTCGTAGGTGTCGTATCGGAGGCGCTCGAGGCGTGCTGCGGCGGCTGGGTCGGCCGGCTTGGCGTATTCCTCGAGGCAGCGGAGGGCTTCGGAGGCACGTTTGGCGGCGGCGAGAGCCACGTCACGGGTTGTCGCGCGGGCGGCCTCCTGGGGCGTCGAAATCTCGGTTCCGACGTCACCCGCGACGTTTCGGGCGGCGATCAGCTCGGCGATCGGCAGGTTGGCGGCAATGTCAGCCAGGGCATGCCGGGCCTGCTTGGACCGTGCGGCGGTGGCCGGGTCGTTCAGGGCGAATCGAGCATGCTCTTCGAGGACGCGGAGGGCTTCGCGGGCACGGTTGAAGTTGGCGTCCAGAATGCGGGCGAGGGCGGAATCCACGACGCTATCTTACCGCCGCGTGATTTCGTGGTCAGGGCGGCAGGTCGCGCGTAGAATCGTGAGTGCGTGCGGGGGAGCCGGGTGAGGCATGGAAGCACAAGCCTGTAGCCGCTGTCGGCGATTTCTGCGGGACCACGCGGCATTCTGTCATGTGTGCGGGGAGCACGTTGAAACACGCGGTCCGATGCCGCCGCCGATCGTTACGGCGCGCCCGGACGGTCGGCGGCGAAAAAACGAGTCGACCGGGGGTGCATTCCTGATCGTGCTGCTTGCCATGTTCATGAGTCTCTTGCCGCTGCTGGTCGCCGCGGCGCATTTCTGTCGTGCAAATTGCGGGTACATCCACGCGCGGCAGCGGCGGGATGCCGTGCGGCGAGTTTGGTCGCGGCCTGCGCCGACGTGCGCCGCGTATCGGGAATCGCAAGGCGAGCGGCGAGGAACGCGGGGCGAGTACGACTGGCGCATCGCCAACTGAAGGGGGAATGTGGTCAATAGAGGGCGTCGGCGAATAGCTGAACGTCGTCGCCATTGACGTCGCCGGAGTCGTTCATGTCGGCGGCGCATGCGGCGGCGGGACTCGGGGCGCCGGTCAGCAGGATGTCGATGAACGGCTGCACATCGGCGATCGAGACGACCGCGTCGCCGTTCACGTCGGCCTTGCGGAACGACATGGTGGGACCGGGCAGCGAGCCAGAGATTGTCGGCGGCGCGCTGGGCTTGGCAGTGGCAATGGTCAGAGCGGAGGGGTTCGGGGGACGATCGCAATCGAAGCCGAAGTTGTACAACTGTCCCCAGCGGATCGGATTGTCGCCGGAAGAATCCGTCCACGTGGCGGCGTCGTTCGCGGCGGAGAAAGTCCAATCGGCGCCGTCGGCATCCTGGGCCCAGGGCGCTGCACCCAGGACGACGCTGTATTTCGAATCGCGGAAGGTGACGTTGGAAATCGTCGCGCAGGAGGGCGCGGGGATCGAGACGGAGTGGACCTGCTTGTCGAAGTTGTAGTTGTAGACGGCGTATTCGTAGTGCCAAGATCCGCCGCCGAGGTCGGTGCTGAGCATCGCGGCATAGACTTCGCCGTCGGCCGCGATGGGGGACTGGCCGGCGTTGAGCGTGACACGATCGGTGCCCCAGAGATTGAGAGCGGGGCCGTATTGGGGGACGCGGGCGGCATGGTTGTTGGCCATTGGAGAGCCGTCCGGGTTCTGGTTTGCGAACGAGAAGCTGCCGGGTGAACCAAAGATGCCGATTCGCCGCCATCCGATGTTGTTTGCTCGGTTGGCGTCGTTGCGAATGATGTAAACACCCTCGGTGTAGTAGGCGGCCGTGGGGTGAGTCGCGGGATTGATCTCAGAGTCGGCGACGATCATGAGATGATCTACGGCGGAAAGAGAAGGGAAAGCGCCGGATTGCGAACAATCGAATGGCGTGCCCCAGGCGTTCGCGAAGTAGGAACCGCAGGGCGCCCAGTCGGAAGTCCAGGGGTTTATTTCGGCGCGGGGGCCGAGACTGTACTGGCTCGAGTTGTCGCCGACACCGTAGGTATCGGAACAATTGACGCCGAGGAATGTGCCGGAGCCGCCATTCGGGTCGGTGCAGTTGTTGCAAAGACTCTGGTCGAGAGCAAAGTAGCTGTGCTTGACCCAGCTGATGCCGATCTGATGCAGGCGGTTGTTTTCGAGGCGATAGAGCGAGAATGCGATCATGGGGTGATTGGGGTTCATCTGTGCGAGCCAGTCGACGCGCTCGGTGCCGACATTGCACGAGACGGTGGCGACGGCGAAACCGTTCAGCGGGGCGATGCGGCCCATTGCGACGAGGTTGAAGAACTCTCCGAGAGAGACATCGACGACCGCGAGGGCCGCGGACGAAGCAACGAGCGGAAGTGCGGCAGCCAGCGTGAGGCGCAAGATGCGCGGCTGATGAAGAGACCGGTTTCTTGGCGAGTATCTGAGCATCACGTTGCTTGTTCCACCTCCACCCCGTCGCATCGGCTCCGGCGAGCATTTCCGCGACAAGACCATCCCAATTCTACGCAAACGGAATGCATGGGGACAAGCAATAAACTCTTGCTCCTTATTGGCTTCAGGGCCTGAAAAGACGTGGTTTGCGCTGGGATGGCGGTCGTGCACGCTCGCACAACCTACGCGGGAATCGCAGGGGAATTGCGTGTCCGGGGGAACCCTTCCGAACGTCTTCAGAATCGAGGGTTTATTCGTTTGTTGAGGCCGAAAGTCCGGCAAGGGAGAGGTCGGTTTCTGGTAGTATGGAAATTGATCGTTTGGATGTAGCGTGTGGACACGCACATCGGCGGCCGTTCGCACCGTTGATCGGCGCCCGAATCATGCAGGGAAGTAACTAGGGCCCGCCAGCGGGCAGGGACAACGCGGGTTCGTTCGCGAGAGTTGAGGGATGAAGAATGTCAGAGAATATTCGGGTGCAACCGGGCGTTGACGTTTGTTGGCGCGCACGAAACCGTTGTGGGTTAAGCGGAGCGCACTTCGTGCTGCCGGCGATTGCGTTGATAACCGGAGCATTGGCGCTACTCGTGCCGGGACTCGCCGTTGCTGGAGACGTCATCTGTGCACCGGTGCCGGACGGATCGGCCTGTACGGCGGCAGACTGTGGCGGCGGGTCGGCGCGTTGTGCGGCGCGCTGCATTCGATACAACCCGTTCAGCGGGCAGAGCAAGATACTTCAGTGCGAGTGCCAGAGTGGGGGGCAGTGTCAGGCCGTTCTGCCCGCGCCGACGCCGGCGTGCGTCAAAGCCGACGACGGCACCGGGACCGTGCATCTGCCGCCGGCAGGATGCGCGTACAGCACGCCGGATGGCAACATGCAGATCGTCGATGGTCTGCCGCCGGCGGCTACCATTCAGATCGACGCCGTTTACACCAACTTCGTGTGCCCGGGTGGCGGGGCGGTTTGTTCGTTTCCGGTGGTTCCGCCGTGTTACCAGCCGGGTGGAAGTCTGAGCGGAGAGAAGTCTTGCGCGGGGGCGACCCTGCAGATGCCGATGGTTGGGACCGGCGCGCTGGGCGGCTTTAACCGCAATATCAATCTCCCGATTAATCTCGAGATCCACACGGCGCCGCGCTTGCCGGGCATGCCGGTGCAGGCGTTCACAACGGATATGTTTCGGCTGTTTGGGCAAGTGCTGGGCGATCCGGATTTCGATCTGCTGCGAGTGGTAGCTGGAACGGACTTCGGATTGCCGAGTCCCGGGCACACCGGGCTGACGCAGCTGCCCGGGGGCAACTGGGCGGTGGACAGTTTCTTTGACATTACGTATCGCATCGACTTTGTCGGGGCGCCGGGAGGTGCGTTGGCGGGGCGATCGGGATCGACGACCGGGACGGTTCGAATCGCGACGGGACGCCAGCCGGATTGCACGGGGTCATGTGTACCGGGCTTCGAATGCAATCGGGTGGTAATCGTGAATCCGGACGGGACGCTGGACATTTGCTGCGAGTGTACGTCGATACCGTGTGAGCCGCTGCCGGACCTGTCGGCCTGTGCGCCCGGCGGTTGCGGAATCGGGCAATCATGCCGGCCTAAGTGTCTGCGGCAGTACCCGGGGACAGGCGTCGTCCAAGTGACGGGGTGCGAGTGTGGGGGCGAAGATGACTGTCATGCGGAGCCGCCGGCCGGGTTGGCGAATCCTTGCGTCTATCCCGCGAATCCGGA
Source organism: uncultured Planctomycetaceae bacterium (assembly GCA_964549445.1). Taxonomy (GTDB): domain Bacteria; phylum Planctomycetota; class Phycisphaerae; order UBA1845; family UTPLA1; genus SpSt-539. Next base: position 148,895 of record CAZJVS010000005.1, on the reverse strand, counting down.
TGGGACGGTTCATCTGCCGCCGGGCGGGTGCGCGTATCGAAGTCCTACCGGGCAGCCAATGCAGATCATCGACGGGTTGCCGGTCGGTTCGCCGGTGAACATCGCGTTTTCGGATACAAACTTTCAGTGCTCGATGTCGATCAACGTCTGTTCGTTTCCGACGACGGCGTCGGACTGCGTCGATCCAGGCGGGTCATTGGGTGGAGAGAAGAGCTGCGCCAACTCGTCGTTGCAGATGAACATGCAGGGGACCGGGGTGTATGCGGGCTATAACCGATTCCTATCGGTACCGGTTGGGCTGGAGATTCATGCGGCACCGCGTGTGCCGTTCACGCCGCTGCAGACGTTTAACACGCAAATGTTCCGGCTGTTCGGGCAGGTCACGGGCGATCCGGACTTTGATCTCTTGCGGATCGTGGGTGGAACGGACTTCGGGCTACCGAGCCCCGGTCAGGCGACTTTGATGCAGTTGCCGGGCGGGAGCTGGGAGGTCGACAGCTTTTTTGACATCACGTATCGGATCGATTTCGTGGGTAACCCGGGTGGACCGTTTGCGGGGCGATCGGGATCGACGACCGGAACGATTCGCTGGGCGACAGGTGGGCTTGCGGATTGTCGCGGCATCTGCCCACCCGGGACGTTTTGCCGCAAGCTGCTGACGTATAACATCGACGGATCGATTGAAATCTGCTGCGAGTGCACGGCGCCGTGCGCGTGCTTCGGCGATCTGAATGGCGACTCGTACGTCAACGGCGTCGACATCCAGGAGTTTGCGAAGTGCTACATCGGGTACGGAGGCGGGTCGACTCCGACTGCGTGCCTCTGCGCCGATATGAACGGCGATGAGTCGCTGACGCCAGCGGATGTCGCGCTGTTCGTGACGAAACTATTGACCGACGCAGACACCCTATGCCCGTGACGTGACGGCGGGGTCAGGGCGAGTCGGACTTGCCGGACTGCGGCTGCATCTCGACACGGATGATCAATTGCTGGCTCGATCCGCGCCGGACGGAGAAGATGAGTGCCGAGGGATTTGCGGCCAGCTTCTCCGCGATAACTTTGCGGTATGCGCTGAGGTCGGGCGTGGGGGTGTCATCGATCTTCTGGACGATGTCTCCTTCCTCCAGTTCCGCGGATTCGGCGGGGCCGGATTGAATCAGCTGCGAGACAACGACGCCGTTTTGTGAACGGTCGAGACGGCGTTCGAACCTGTCGCGGAACACGATTTCCCGAACGGACATTCCGAGCTGGGCGTTAAAGTCACGGGCGGCTTTGCGTTCGGTAAGCGGTGCTTGGCCGAGGCGTACGGGTATGTCCAGCGGCTTGCCGTCGCGCCAGACCGTCAGGATGACGGATTCGCCAACGCCGAGGTGCTTCAGCTGGCGGGTCCAGGCGGCGAGGGTTTCGTCGTCGGTTGCACCTCGCTGCAACGCTGCGCGGTTGAACTTGATAATGAAGTCCTTGGGGTGCAGACCGGCGGCGGCGGCAGGATAGCCATCGACGACGGCGCCAATGATGAGAGCGACCTGGTCGGGTGGAAGGCCATATGCCTCGCAGATGTCGCGGCCAGCGACCTGCAGGCCGGCGACGCCGATCCAGGGTTCGGGCCAATCGCGGCGCTGGGTGACTGCAAACGCAACAGCGCGAGCGAGTGCGCGGGCACGAGCGGCACGCGGCTGCGCGATGAAGCCGCCGCCACGGGCATCGTCGCCGTGGGCGAGGAATTCCTCGTCGCTAAGCTCCGGCGGTCGGGCGATACCCGTCAGGCGTCCGGCGGGGGTCAGTAGAAGTGTTCCGGTGGCATCGGTTGGCACGCCGCTGAGTGTGAAGTCGTCGGTTCCTACGGCTGGACCCACTCGGCCGAGCTCGAACGTACAGCGAAACCCCAGCGACTGTTCAAGCAGGCCGAGGCAGACGATGGGCTGGCCGACAGGAGGCGGTTCGTCGGCGGCGGTGAGGTCGGCGAAGGGCTGCGAGGTGGCGGGCTTGACCGGCTGGATGAAGGCGAGGTCGAAGAGCTCATTCACGCCGATCAGACGGGCGGGAATCGCCTCGCCGGGGCGGCCGGGGAGCAGCAGTTCGCAGGACTTGATGTAATCACGAGGGTAGTCGAGCAGCATGGATGGAACGGGCGCCATGACGAGGCCGTCGGGAGCGACGACGACGGCGGTGAAACTGAGCTCGACGCGCTTGGCGTCTTCGCTTTCGAGGGCGATCCGGGCAACGCGAAGGGTGTCGCAGAAGCGGTCGCGAATCAGCGCGACGCTGTTGCCGAGATCATCGGCTGATGCGGTGGCCGCACGTAGCGCGAGCGCGAGGTAGACGAACAGAAGGGGGCGGCGAATGATCGATCGGACTGGGAACACGTGCGGATGATACAGGAGGGCGCCAGGCGATCCAACCTGCCGGGATCAGCGGTTGCTAAGCGTGAGAACGCGGAGGGCAACGAGGCCGAGCGCGACGGCGAGACTACGGATGATCCAGTTGCCGTGGACGCGGTTGGAGAGCTTGGCGCCGAGTTGGGCGCCAATGACCACGCCGATGGAGAGCGCAGCGGTGCGGCGGATGCCGTGCTGAAACTGGCCGGTGACGATGTTGGCCAGCGTGGCGGCAAAACTGATGATTGCGAGGACCAGGTGAGACGTGGCGGTGGCGATGTGAACCGGGAAGTTGAGCAGACGAACGAGGATGGGCACGTGAAAGATCCCGCCGCCGACGCCGAGCATTGTCGAGACGTAGGAGATCATGGCGCCGAGGCCGAGTGCGCGTCGTCGGCGGTACGCGTAGAGGTGGAAGGCACCGTCGCGCTCGACGAGGAAGCGTCGGACGTTTGCACTCGGATTTGCTGAGCTGGCGGTGAAGGACGCGCCGGGATGGATGAGCAGATACGCGCAGACCGCGAGCATCAGAACTCCAAAGGCGACGTTGAACAAGTGGCGGGGAACGAATGAGGTCGTCAGAGCGCCGAGGATCGCCGCGGGCACCATCGTCGAGCAGAAGAGCCCCGCGGAGCGATAGTCGATGCGACCCATGCGGGCGTAAGCGAATGAGCCCGAAAGTGCGTTAAAGAACACGACGGCGAGCGTGATGCAGGTGATGGTCTGAGGCGACTCCTGCGGGTAGCGCAGGAGAAGAATGGGCACGAGGACGAACCCGCCTCCCGCGCCGATGAGGGTGCCGTACGCGCCGACGATGATGCCAAGGAGGATGAGCAGTGGGTCGGGGATGAAGGCCATGGGCTGGGCTGATGGTACAGTCGCTTCGGGGCGGCTGACAGGGGACGGCTTGCTATCAACGGCGGTTGAAAGCGAGTAGAATTGGCGGACATGAGGCAGCGAATCAGGTGGTTGGCGGCCGTCGCTTGCGTCGTAATGACGGCGCTGCCGGCCGCGGCGTGGGATGAGAAGGGTCACGTGATCGTCACGGAGCTGGCGATCGAGGGGCTGCCGGCGGATTTTCCGGAATGGGTGCGGACTCCGGAGAACCGGGCGCGGCTTTGCTATCTGTGCGCGGAGCCGGATCGTTGGCGCGGACAGAAGTCGGTGGTTCTCGATCACGTTAACGGGCCCGATCATTACCTCGACGTCGAGGATCTGGCGGCGTTCGGATTGAGACTCGATGCCCTGCCGCGGTTCCGGAATGAGTTCATCGAGCGGATGGCGACGGAGCGGGCGAGAAACTCCGGACGGTTTGTGCGGATCGACCCGAAGCTGGACAAGGACCACACCAAGGAACTGCCGGGAATGCTGCCGTATGCTATCGAGGAGCTGCGGTGGAAGATCGCGTCGAGCTGGTCAACATTGCGCACATTCGAGGCATTTTCCGACGTCGCGACGGAGGCCGAGCTGGCCGGGGCGCGGAACGACGTCATTCAGTACATGGGGTTGATCAGTCATTTTCTCGGCGACGCGGCGCAGCCGTTGCACCTGACGAAGCATCATCATGGCTGGGCGGGACCGAACGCACAGGGATACACGACGGACAAGGGGTTTCACTCGTACATCGACGGTGGCGTCATCGAACTGCATGGCATCAACACGGGCGAGCTGAAGTCGCGGATCAAGCCGGCGACGAAGTTTGATCCTCGCGATGATTGGAAGCAGATCGCCGAGATCCTGTCGGTTTCGTTCGAGCGGGTGGAGCCGTTGTACGCGTTGGAAAAGAGCGGGGGATTACGCCGGACCGAGGGGAAGGCATTCATTGAGAACTGCCTCCTGGACGGCGGGGCAAACCTTGCAGGCATCTGGGTGGCGGCATATCAGAGCAGCGAGATCGATGATTTCCTGTCGAGGAAGCTGGCGGCGCGGCGGAGCCGCAATCATGCGGACGCGGGGGCGTCGAAGGCGACGACGCAGCCGGCGTCCTAGGCCGGGAGGCGGGTCGTTGACTCGCCGAGCGGCGCGGTACAATTCAAGTCCATTCATTCGAGAGGAGGCGTTATGTCGAACATTCCTCTCAAGCGCGGGATGTTGATCAAGCATCAGAACCACCTCTACGCGGTGGAGTCGTTCAGCGAGCGGCATACGGGCAAGCAGAAGCCGACGGTGCATGTGACGCTGCGCGATATACGGGACGGGCACTCGGCGGACCGGACGCTGGCGGACCTGTTGCCCATCGAGACGGTCGAGCATCAGTATCGGCAGATGCAATACCTGTATGCACGGGGGGCGGCACGGGTATTCATGGATAGCGAGACGTTTGAGGAGATCGAACTGGAAGCGCAGCACCTGCAGGGTTGCGAGCCATTTCTGGTGGATGGGGAGCAATATCGCGTGATGTTCGCCGATGGTCAGGCGATTGCGCTGGAGATGCCGGAGATTATTCCGATCAAGGTGAAATTGACGGCTGCGCCGGGGCACTCGGTGGGGATGGCGGCAAATATCACGAAAGAAGCAACGCTGGAAAACGGGCTGGAGGTGAGGGTTCCGCTATTTATCAAGACTGGGGATGTGATCCGCGTGGATACGCGGACAAAGTCATACTCCGGAAAGGAACACGCGTAACGCGTTGTGGCGTTACTCTTCGTCCGGCTCGGTTGATTCGGCGGCAACTTCGGCCGGAGCTCCGTCAGTGACGATGCGCGCCTTCACCTCGCCGCCGAGGCCGAGGGTCATGCTCAGGTGCTTACCGGTGCGCGAACATGTCATGTGAATGGTGGTTTCGGGCATGTCGACGATATGGCTTCCCTTGCAGGCGGGACAAACGAAGCGAACTTGCATCGGGGTTTTCCCTCACATCGGTCCCGCTGTCGCGGTTCCGGTTACGGCGTTGAGTATATGGGTGATGGGGCGGCGAGGAAATCGTGCACTGAGTGGTTGACAGACTGCTACAGTTGTGGTAGATTCTGCCACAGATGTAGCGGAGATGCGCGTACGTGAAGCTCAGCGACGCCGAATGGACTGTGATGACCGTGCTCTGGCGGAAAGCGCCGAGCAGCGCCCGCGAGGTGCTGGAGGCGGTCGAGGCGGAAACGGAATGGGCTTACACGACCGTGAAATCGCTTCTGGCGCGACTGGTCGAAAAGGGGGCGGTCCGGACATGGAAACGGGCGAATACCAGTCTGTTTGAACCGCTTGTATCTCGCGATGTGGCGAGGAAATCGGCGGTGCGGTCGCTGGTCGAACGAGCATTCGATGGCGCGTTTGGATCGCTTGTACAGCACATGATCAAGACGGAACGCTTGAGCGACACCGAACGTAGGCGGCTGGCGGAGATGTTGGCTGACGCCGCGCGCGAGAAAGGGAGTGGCCGATGACCGAGTCGATCTCGCCATGGCTGGTCAGCGCGGCGGACGGAGTCGTGGCATGGATCGCCGCGGCGTCGATTCGAGCAGTCCCGCTGGGGCTTGCGGTGGCGATCGTGGATCGGCTGATGGGTCCGCGGGCCTGGCCGCAGTTTCGGGCAGCGCTCTGGTGGCTGGTCATCGTGGCGGTGGCGCTGCCACCAGGAATTGCGTCGCCGGTTAGCGTGTGGGGTGTGGTCGATCCGGGTCGGGCGGCGGAACGGTGGGTCGCTCGGCCGGTGGAAAACGAGGTGTGCATCGGGAATGATTTCTGGTGCAGTCTGCTCTGCGAGCACGCGCCGGGGGAGTATGCACGGCGCGGTACGGGGTATTCGCGGTTTGTCGCATGGATTTGGCTGGTCGGGCTTTCAGGAGCGGCTGTGGCGGCGCTCTGGCGGTCGCGTAGCGTTCGGCGCACGTGGCTGGCGACGCAACCTGAACCGACGGAGGCATGGTTCGATCGCCTCGTCAGCGATGCGGCGCGGCGCGTGGGACTGCGCCGGGCGCCGAGCGTCCGAGTCCAAGCCGATGCGCAGGGGGCGGCGCTGATCGGCGTGTGGCGGCCGGTGGTCGTGATTCCGGCGCAACTGATTGAGAACGCGTCGGTCGAGCAAATGCGGCATGTGCTGATGCATGAGCTTTCGCATGTGCGGCGGCGCGATGCGATGTGGAGTCTGGTCTGCACGACCGTGCAGGTTGTGTATTGGTTTCATCCGCTGGTGATACTGGCGCGGTCGCGATTGGCGACACAGCGGGAAATCTGCTGCGATCAGGCGGTTGTGGCAGCGCTTCGCGGGCGGCAGCGGGCATATCGGCGGACGCTACTCGAACTGGCGCGGGCGATGGTCGAGCCGCCTCGAATTGCGCCGCTGGGGTTTGTGCAGCATCACAGCCAGATCATGGCGCGGCTGACGCAATTGCAGCGTCCGACGCCAAGTAGGCCGCGGCTTGTCGGCGCGGCGGCGCTCGTGACATTTGCACTGCTGCTGGCGTTTTGCCTCCCGCGAGCGCGGGCCGGAACGCGAGGCCGGGCGACACCCGGGTGGTCAAAACTGCCGGGCTGTCTGCAGATGCAGTACGCCGTGCTACGGGCCATGGCGGAGCAGGATGCACAATTTGCGAATCCGGAATTGGCTTATCAGGCGAACGAACGACGTGAAAGGAGAGACGTGCAATGAGGAATCGTGGCTGGTCGACGGTGGGGCTGGGTGCTGTCGTGGTTGCGCCGTTCGTCATGACGGCATTGGCGGCCCAGGACGAAAAGGCAGCTTCAAGCCCGCCCGCTGCCGCGGGGGAGAAGACTCCGACGCCGGCCGACATGGGGGCGATGATGGCAAAGGCGAGGAAGTTCACGGAACCGGGTCCTCACCACAAAGAACTTGCGCGCATGATCGGCAAATGGGACTTTGAGATGCGGTTCTTCATGGGCGACAAGGCGAGTCCGACGGAAAAGGGGACTTCCGAGACGAAGTGGCTGATGGACGGACGGTGGCTGATGACGGAATCGCGCGGCAACATGATGGGCCGGCCATACACGGCGGCGATGATCATGGGGTATGACAACTTCAAGCAGAGTTTTGTTACCACGGCTGTGTCCAGCGTCGATACGGCGATGAACCATTCGGAAGGCGACATGGACCCGGGAGGCAACGTGCTGATCACCTACGGAACGCTTGACGAGTATCTCACGGGCGAGAACGACAAGATGGTGAAGTACGTGTGGCGGTTCGTTTCGGATGACAAAATCGTGTGGGAGATTCACGACCTGCCGATCGGCGAGAAGAATACGAAGGTGGTGGAGTTCACGTTTACGCGGGCGAAGTGACGGTTGCGCGGGCACGAGGAGTTGGCTCATGGCACAATTGAACGTGAAGCGGCACATCAAGGCGCCGCCGGCGATCGTGTTTCGCTATTTTGCAGACCTGCGAAATGCGGCCGGCCGAATCAAGAATATTCACAAGCTCGACGTACTGACCGATGGGCCGATCCGGCAGGGCACGAAGTTTCGCGAAACCCGGGTGGTGTTCGGACGCGAGGCGACCGAGACCATGGAGATACTCGCATTCGACGCACCGAACAGCTACATGGTCGGCTGCGAAAGCTGCGGGTGCCGGTATCGATCGACGTTTCGGTTCAAGCCGGCTGCGGGCGGGACGGACGTGGAGTTCACGTTCGAGGTCGAGCCGCTGACGTGGATGGCGCGCGTCATGGGCGTGCTCATGGCACCCATGATGAAGAAGTGCATGGCTGAGTGCGCGAAGGATGTGGACGATCTGGGGGCAGCGATTCTGTCGGACAGCGGGCTCCCGTCCGGCGGGCCCGCGACCGCGCCGGCTTGACCTGCCAATTCGACAGATGGCCGAGTCCCGGTAATTGTGGACGTCGGCCAAACGTGAAATTCATTCCGGTACGCGAGTTGCGTTAGAATCCGCCGGGCGGCCGCGCGGATGGAGTCGGCCGGACGGAGGTTTCTTGCATGTCTATTCGTCCTGATCGGCTGACCGTTCGCGCGACGCAGGCGCTGGCCACGGCGCAGGAGATTGCGACCAGGGCGGGCAATCCTGAACTGAATACGCTGCATCTGCTCTCGGCGTTGCTGAACGAGGACGAGGGCGGCGTGGTGGTGCCCTTGCTGCAAAAAGTCGGGGCCGTCGTTGAGCGGGCGCGGTCGATTACGGCGTCGGAATTGAGCCGGATGCCGAAGAGCAGCGGCGGCTCGCTGGCGATGAGTCAGGAGATGAACGAGGTCCTGACGGTGGCCCAGCGCGAAGCCGACCGGCTGAAGGACAAATACCTGTCGACGGAACACCTCCTGCTGGCGATGGCGAACACCCCCTGCCAAGCCAAGGAGATCCTCTCGGTCAGCGGAGCGGACTACAAGAGTCTGCTGGAGGGACTGAAGGAGGTTCGGGGCGGGCAGTCGATCAATTCGCAGGACCCAGAGGGGACGTACCAGGCACTGCAGCGTTACGGGCGCGATCTGGTCGAGATGGCGCGGACGGGAAAGCTCGATCCGGTCATTGGGCGGGATGAGGAGATTCGCCGCGTGATGCAGGTGTTGGCGCGGCGGACGAAGAACAATCCGGTGCTGATCGGCGAGCCGGGCGTGGGAAAGACAGCGATCGTCGAGGGGCTCGCGCAGCGAATCTTGGGCGGCGATGTGCCGGAGGTCTTGAAGGACAAGAAGGTGATCGCGCTGGACATGGGGGCGCTGATCGCCGGAGCCAAGTATCGCGGTGAGTTCGAGGAGCGGCTGAAGGCAGTCGTGCGCGAGGTCGTTGAGTCGGATGGGCGCGTCATCCTGTTTATCGATGAGCTGCATACGATTGTCGGGGCGGGCAAGACGGAGGGCTCGCCGGATGCCGGGAATCTTCTGAAGCCGGCGCTGGCGCGGGGCGAGTTGCGCTGCATCGGCGCGACGACACTGGAGGAGTATCGCAAGAACATCGAGAAGGACGCGGCACTGGAGCGGCGGTTTCAGCCGGTGTACGTCGGCGAGCCGTCGGTCGAGGACACGATTGCGATTCTGCGCGGCCTGAAGGAGCGGTACGAGGCGCATCATGGCGTGCGGATTCAGGACGCGGCGCTGGTGGCCGCGGCGACGTTGTCTCACCGGTACGTGACAGACCGGTTCCTGCCGGACAAGGCGATCGACCTGATCGACGAGGCGGCGTCGCGGCTGCGGATCGAGAACGACTCGATGCCGAGCGAGCTGGACGAGATTCGGCGGCGGATCATGCAGCTCGAGATCGAGCGCGAGGCGCTCAAGAAAGAGAAAGACGCGGCAAGCAAGGCGCAACTGGAGCGAGCGGAGAAGGCTCTCGCGGAATTGCAGGAACGCAATCGGGCGCTGACGACGCGATGGGAGAACGAAGTCGGCGTGTTGCGCGAGGTGAAGAAAATCAAGGAGCAGCTTGCGCTGAAGCAGACGGAGTTGGACGATGCGCAGCGGCGCGGAGACTGGGAGCGGGCAGCGCGGATTCGGTATGGCGAGTCCGGCGAATTGCAGAAACAACAGGAGCAACTCGAGAAAAAGCTGGCGGCGATGCACGCCGACGGCGCGGGGCTCGTGCGCGAAGAGGTGACAGCGGAGGAAGTGGCCGAAGTCTTGAGCAAGTGGACGGGCGTTCCGGTAACGCGGATGCTCGAGGGCGAAAAACAGAAGCTGATCAAGATGGAGGAACGGCTGCACGAGCGAATCGTCGGGCAGGAGGCGGCGATTCGGGCGGTCAGCGACGCCGTGCGGCGCTCTCGGGCCGGGCTCGGCGATCCGCACCGGCCGATCGGATCGTTCCTATTCCTCGGTCCAACGGGCGTTGGGAAGACCGAACTGTGTAAGGCGCTGGCATCGTTCATGTTTGACGACGAGGCGGCGTTTGTTCGGATCGACATGAGCGAGTTCATGGAGCAGCACGCGGTTGCGCGGCTGATCGGCGCGCCGCCGGGCTACGTCGGCTATGAGGAAGGCGGAATGCTGACGGAGGCGGTGCATCGGCGGCCGTACAGCGTGGTGCTGTTTGACGAAGTCGAGAAGGCACATCGCGAGGTGTTCAATGTGCTGCTGCAGGTGCTCGATGACGGGCGGCTGACGGACGGGCACGGGCGGACAGTTGATTTTCGAAACACGCTGATCGTCATGACGAGCAACATCGGCAGCGAGCATATTCAGCGGCTGTCGGAATCGGGGGCGGACGACGCGGAGATCGAGGCGGCCGTCCGGAGCGATCTGAAGCAGCACTTCCGGCCGGAGTTTCTGAATCGCGTCGATGAGATCGTGGTGTTCCACCGACTGTCTCGCGAGAATCTGTCGAGAATTGTGGAGTTGCAATTGCAACTGCTGCAGTCGCGGCTGGTGGCCCGAGAGATTCGACTGGCTCTGTCGAAGGCGGCGAGGGAGCGATTGGCGCGCGACGGATACGACCCGATGTATGGAGCGCGGCCGTTGAAGCGGCTGATTCAACAGGAGATCGAGAATCCGCTCGCTCGGAAACTGCTGGCGGGGGAGATCGGACCGGGAGATACGATCGACGTGGACCTGGCGGGGGACGGCTTCGTGTTTCGGACAGGCGACAAGCCGGCGGCGAAGCGGGCGAAGGCGGCGACGTCGTAAAGCAACATGTGGTTACTGCGCGCCATTCCGTCGGCGCGGACTCGTCTGCTCGAACCCTTTTCGGCGTTATCGCGTGTGAAAACGAGTCCGGATTGCTAAACTCCGGCCGGTATGCCGATCGGGTTGCCGGTTTTTTGCATTGTCGGGGCGGCGCTGGTGAGCGCGACGGTGACGGTCGCCGTTCGCGGCTGGGCCCGCCGGCACGGGTTTGTAGATCGACCGGGCGGGCACAAGGGTCACAAGGGCGAGGTTGCGTTGGGCGGCGGAGTGGCGATCGTCGCGGCCGCCGTGTTGCCGCTGCTGGCGGCGCTGGTGGCGGCGCATTTTCTGGCGCGGCGCGATCCGGCGAGCTTGCCGGAGTTTGTACGGACGCATCTGAACGGCATCGTGTCGAAGTCGAGCGAGGGGACCGGAATCGCGGCGGGTGCGATCATCCTGCACATTCTCGGACTGGTCGACGACATTCGGCCGGTCAGGGCGAGCGTGAAGTTCGCGGTTCAGGCATTGGTCGCGGCGTGCCTGGCGGCGGTGTTCGATCTTCGGATTCTTTCGCACCTGGGGTATCCGGCATCATTCGGATTTACGGTGATCTGGATCGTTGCGATCATCAATGCGTTCAATTTCATGGACAACATGGATGGACTGGCGACCGGCGTGGCCATCATCGTGGCGGTGGTCTATTCGGTGACGTCGGCGATGGCGGGCCAGGTGTTCGTGCCGGCATGCTGCTGGCTGTTGGCGGGGGCGTTGTTGGGGTTCTTGCCGTTCAATTTTCAGCCGGCCACGATCTTTCTGGGCGATGCGGGCAGCACGGTGATCGGGTACCTCATCGCGGTGTTCACGGTGCTGACGACATTTTTCGACTCGTCGCACGGACAGCAGCCAATCGGAATCATCGCGCCGCTCGTGGTGCTTGCGGTTCCACTGTACGACACGGCGGGGGTGATCGTGCGCCGGTGGCGCGAAGGACGGCCGATCTGGATCGGCGATCGCTATCATTTTTCGCACCGCCTGGTGCGCGGCGGAATGTCGCCGCGGCGTGCGGTAGGCGTAATATGGCTGGCGACTCTTGCGACGTCGCTGCCTGCATTAATGCTGCCGCGGGCGTCGTGGATTGTGGGAATCGGAATTCTCGCGGAGACGCTGGCGGTCGTGCTGTTGATCGCGCTCATGGAGTCGTCGGCCGGCGATGAACGCACGAAACACTGAGGCGGGCTATGTGCAACTCGCGGGGGCGTTGGACGCTATTGCGCTGGCGATCTTGCTGATTTTGGTGGCGGTGCGGCCGTGCCTGCCGGAAGTGATGAGCTACGAATCTCCATCGATGACGCGGGGGTTGGATGCGCCGACGGGGCCGCTGCCGGCGACGACGTTGATGTTCAGCACGGCGATCGGGATGTGCCTGCTGTTGTCGATCGTGGCGGGTGCGCTGCGGGGGGAGCGCGGGCCGCGGTTGACGCTGGTTTGGATTGGCGTTGCGCTCCTGGCGGTTGGCGGGGCAATTGCGACCTACCGAGCGGGTCAGAAACGGCTGGCGATCGACGGGGCGGTGGGGCTTTTTGGCTGCGTGCTTGCGTTTCCGGCGAGCGTGCGACTGATGCGGTCGCCGTGGCGAGTGCGTTTGACGGCGACGATCATTCTTGCGACGGGCTCGGTGGTGGCGGTTCGCTGTATTCAACAAGTGACGGACGAGTTCCCGGCGACCCTAGAATACTACGAGCAGTATCGTGGCGAATCGAACGCGACCGACGGAGAGGAAGCGCGGGGTCGACTTCACGACTTTGAAGCGCGGCTGAGGTCCGGGGCGGCGACCGGGTATTTCGTCCATCCGAACGTTGCGGCGAGTTATCTGCTTCTCGTCGTGATGGTGGCACTGGGCGTCATTTCCGATCGGGCAGCGATGGAAGGGCGACTGGCCGCGCTTGGGCTTGTGTTGCCGACGAGCGCGGCGCTGCTGGCGTGCGCCGGACTGTACCTTTGTCAGAGCAAGGGGGCGGGGATCGCGCTGGGAATCGGGGTTGTGGTCTGGACGATTGGCGAACGCTGCGCCGGATGGATCGTGGCGCGGCCTCGTTCGGTATTGATCGGATTGTGGGGAATCGCTCTCATGTCTGCATTCACACTCGTTGGTGTGGGTGCGGCGCGCGGGGGGCTGCCGACGCGATCATTGTTGTATCGCTGGCAGTATTGGCGCGGGGCGGCGGCGATGATCAGTGACCAGGGTTGGCTTGGAGTGGGGCCGGAGAATTTCGGGCGGCTGTTCACGCGGTACAAACCGGTTGAGTGCCCCGAAGAAGTGCAAGATCCGCATAGCTGGGTTGTGCGAATGGCGGCGGAGTGGGGCGTGATTGGATTAGCGGGGATGATCGTCGTTCTCATGGGAGGGTCGGTAGTTATTGCAGCGAGGCGCACTGCAGGAGCAGCCGCGGCCATGAGGGGCGGGGCTGTTGCGAATTGGGCACTTATTGTCTGCGCGGGTATGTTCTGGATCTGGGGTGCGAATTACGGCGATGCGCCGACCGCGTATCTCGTGGCGATGCTGGGGACGGCGTTGATTATTTGGCTGCCGACGGCATGGCTCATGGGATTGGAGCCGGGCTGCGGCGGACGATTTCCGGATCGCCCGACGACGCACATGATGCCAGCGCTGGTTGGCGGCGCGATCGCGTTACTGGTGCACGCCGCGATCGATCTCGGGTTGTCGATGCCGGGCGTGGCGATGACGTTCTTCGTCGTGCTGGGAATGGCTGCGGCGGGGCGGGAAGGGACGGCCGCAGTGTCGCGGCCACGGCCGATCGTGGCCTCGCTTGGCGCGGTTGCAATCGTCGCTTTGTTGGTTGTCGCAACGATTGCGATTCGCCCTGTTTTGCAAACGGGCCGGCGGTTGGTCGAGGCCCGGCGGGCTGCGGCGCCGACAGACTTCGCTACGGCCGCAGTGTCGAGTGCGGCATTGAAATACTCGCTGGCGGCCGCGACGGACAAGCGGGACGCGACAGCAGCGGCGGAGTTGACCGGATTGTTGATCACCCGGGTCAGCAACGTTGCTGAGTGTGATGCGACGGCGGAGTGGATCGCGCAGATTCGCGAGCGCGATCCGCAGAATTCGACGGCGGCGCGGCGGAGCGCTGAGTTGTATGCGGCCCGATTCCGGTTCTCGCGCGACCCGGGTGACCTGCGCCGGTCCGTAGCGGCCATGCGCGAGGCCGTCGCGGCCTACCCCACGCTTCCAGCCGCGCGGATTGCGCTTGCGCGGACTTTGACGGTGCTGAACGATATTGATCCGGCCGCGAACTTACGAGGAGAGGCGGCGGACGAACTCGAGCGGGCGCTCGAGCTTGACTCGCAACGCGTTTATGTTTCGCAGCCACACCGATTATTGACAGACCGGCGGTTGACGATCGAGGAGCAGATTCGGCGATTGCGAAGCGGGGGCGGGCAGGCGACAAGCCGGCCGACAGATTAGTGCGTTACAGTTCGGCGGCGATCAGATCGTCGTGGCTTTCGCGGCGGCGGATGATGCGGTGGCTGTCGCCGTCGACGAGGACCTCGCAGGGGCGCGGGCGGGAGTTGTACTGGCTGGCCATCGACATGCCGTAGGCACCCGCTGTAAACACTGCGATGAGATCGCCGCGCCGGACAGGGGGGAGACGCCGGCCGCGGCCGAGGAAGTCGCCGGTTTCGCAAACGGGTCCGACGATGTCGGCGGGGGTAGTGCCCGGGAGATCGAGTGACTCGGCCCGCGTTGGCGGGACGAACTCGGGCTTCGGATCGGCCGGCCAGATGAAGTGATAGGCGTCGTAGAGTGCCGGGCGAATGAGATCGTTCATGCCGGCGTCGGTGATGATGAAACGGCGTCCAGCGGTCTCTTTCACGTACAGGACCCGGGCAAGCAGGATTCCGGCGTTCGCAGCGATTGCACGTCCGGGCTCGATGTAGATTTTCAGGCGGCGGTCGGCGAGCAGAGGAACGATCGCGTCGGCGTAGATCGCGGCATCGGGAGCTTCGGCGGCGCGGTAATGGGCGCCGAAGCCGCCGCCGATGTCGAGTGTGTCGATGTTGAATCCGGATTGCGCAAGACGGTCGATCAGGGCGAGCGTCTTTCGGATGGCCGCGACGTAGGGCTCGACCGTGAAGACGGGCGAGCCGATGTGGAGGTGGAGCCCGCAAAGGTGGACGGGGGATGCGCGGCCGTGACGGGCAAAGACGTCGGCGGCGCGGTCGATGTCGATGCCGAACTTGGTCTCCTTGGTGCCGGTCGTCGTGTGGCGGTGGGTATGGGCGTCGACATCGGGATTGACGCGGAGGGCTGCACGAACGGATGCGCCCGACTGGGAGGTGAGGCGGGTCAGATTCTCGAGTTCGGCCTCGGATTCGATGTTGAAGAGAGCGATTCGGGCGGCCAGGGCCGCGTTGATTTCGACGTCCGTCTTGCCGACGCCCGCGAAGACGATGCGAGAAGGGTCGCCGCCGGCGCGGAGTGCGCGGTGGAGTTCACCGCCGGAAACAACGTCGAATCCGGATCCGCGTTCGCCCAGGAGGCGGCTGATGTGAATGTTGGGGCAGCTCTTGATTGAAAAGCAGATCGTCGGTTCGAGCGGTGCGAAGGCGGCGGCGAGGCGGTCGTAGTGGGAGCGGAGTGTTGCGGCGGAGTATACATATGTGGGGGTACCGACGGCGTCGGCAATCGCAGTGGCAGGCACAGCTTCGCAATACAGGCGGCTGTCGCGGTAGATAAAGTCGTCCATCGGGTCCTCTCGCGGGTCGAGAATGAGAGTGTTATCGGCGTGCGGGCCATCGGGTCAAGCCGCCAGCCGGCCGATTTGCCCAAAACATTGCATATGTTAAGTTGCAGGCGTTGGGATTGCTCCGGCAATCAGGGCTAGAAGGGTTTTGAAAGATCGGGGGTACTCAGATGACGACGTTTGTTAATCGATTCAAGGCATTCCTGAAGAGCGAAGACGGCCCGACCGCGACCGAGTACGCGGTCATGCTGGCGCTGATCATTATCGTCGCGCTGGGCGCGATCACGGCGCTGGGCACGAAGGTCTCGACGACCTTCAGCAACGTGACGACGGCTCTGCCGACGGGCTGATCCGAGACACTTGCGATGAAAGAAGAGACCCCCGCGGCGCGAGACGCGACGCGGGGGTCTTCATTTTGCTGTGCGCCGCATCGTTAGCGGCGTCTGCGCGATCGGGATGCGTTCACCAGAAACCAAGCCGCACAGGTCAGGGGCACCAGGCCCGCAGCGCCTGCTCCGCAGAAGATCTGATGGGCGATGCGATCCGGAAGGCAATCGCAGTTTTCCACGGTGAGCGTCCGACAGCAGGGCAGCGAAGCGCAGCCGTCCGGTGCGGTCACCGTGACGCAGTATTCGCCGGAAGAGCTAATCGTGATGCACTGCTGCGTCGAACTGAATCCGCTGGGACCGGTCCACTGGTAGGTGAGGCCTTCGCCGAGCGTGGCGCACCATGTCGTGCTCGTGCGCAGGCAGATCGTGTCGGCGCCCTCGAAGATCGAGCAGGGCGGCGGCGGCTCGACCGTTAGCGTTCGATCGCAGGTGGTCGAGCAGCCGTTGGCGTCGGTCACGGTCACGGTGTAGAGCCCCGGGATGTTGATCGGGCCGGTGCAGTTCTGATTCCCCGGTGGGACGAAGCCGGCGGGCCCCGACCATGCGAACGTATACGGCGGTGAGCCACCGACCGGCGTGGCGCAAAACTCGGATGTCGACGTGCCGCAGATATCGGTGTCGCCGGAAACGGAACAGGTTGGATTCTCAAAAATGCTGGTATCAATCGCGCGAGCGTTGAGAATGGGAGTTCCAACGGCACTGGTGTCCGAGATGCCGTCAACGCACATCCAAGCAGTCACGAGGCCCGGGGCGGGCGGTGTGAATAGCAGCTCCGGCAGCGCGGGGCCTCCAATGAAGAATTCGCTCGCAGGGGGCAACATCGTAATGCCACCGGGAGGGGTCAGTTCGATCGTTTCGTTTGTTGAGGCGCAGATGTCCGGAAGGTTGTTGGGCGGATTGTTCGGCGCCCAGAAGCGCACACGGACATTTCGCGCCTGGCAATTCTTGAATGGCGGATCGTTGGGGTTCAGCGGATTTGAGAGGGAGATGGCGTAGGTCAGTTCTACGCCTTCGCATCCGCCGCCGAGGACCGAAATGTCGGCGTTGAAAGCGTTCGTGTTACATCCGGTGGGCACCTCGCCGACGCCCACTTCGTCGCCGGCGTGGGCCGGCAGCGCGATCGAGATCGTGGCCGACAGGCACAGAATAGCAACACCAGGTCCACGGGCCGCGGGGGCAAAGGAGCGCCCTGTTCGATGGAAGAACGATTTTGCGATACTCCTCATGACTTATCTCCTGAGCGCCTCGCCGGCGCCATTGCGAGCCTGAACTGTCGAGAATTTTGCCACGGAATTGCCGGCCGGAGTCGTCCGTCCGGACGACTCGGATTGCGATGCAGCGATGTACCGACGCGCATAATGCTTCATTGGATCAACCCTGTTCGAGTCTATCCGTAAACATGGCGAGACTCAATCAATTATGGCGCGAATCCGGATTCGATCGGTTGGGAGGATGGTACCGAAAATATCACGGCCGGCGCTCACCCGATTCTCTCGGGCGAGCACCGGCCGTGTTGTTAAACTCTACTCGGTTCGGCCCACGTCCGAACCGCTACTTGTGGACTTTATCGGCCGTGCACCTTGCGGCGGCGGAGAAACGACAAGCCCACGAGCATGAACGGCACCATCGACGCGGCACCAACGGCACCGCAGGCGCCGCTGGACTTCACGATCGGAGTCTGCTCGACGGGTTGGTCGCCGGCCGGCGCCTGGTCTTCGGTCGAAGTCCCCGCCGGGTTGACGTTTGAACCCGCGGCCGGCGGATTCACCTGGCAACCATTGTTGTTGCAGGGACAGCCGCCGATGGCTTCCTGGGCAATCCAGCCGGCGAAAATGTTCTTCGCCTGAGCGAACGTAATCGTCCCGGCGAAGGCCTGCTGCATCACCAGCTGAGCATCCGCGACGGTATGCCCAAAATCGGCCGGAAAGGCGGCCGCATTTAGCAGGGATGCCGTGCCCTGGAAGAGTACCTGGTTAAACGTCCCGCCGGGATTGCCGCTGACGGCCTGGAACAACGTCGTGCACTTATTGAAGTTCGGCTGCGCCGTAAAGTCGGTGATCTGGAATGCGGTGACAAACAGCGTAGCGGAACCGGTTGACTGGCACGGCGCCGGATTGTCCGGGCCATTGAAGCAATGGTCATTGGTCGGGTTGTAACCCGCCTGGCACCATGCCGGGAAGTGTTGCGTTTGCTTCCAATATCCCGGTGAGCACGCCTTCGATGCACATGGATTAATGACCAGCGTCTGGCAGCAGCGCTTGCTGCAACCGGTGACCGTGTTAGTCACGGTGACGCAGT
>CAZJVS010000005.1:0-130474 GCA_964549445.1 uncultured Planctomycetaceae bacterium | reverse complement strand
ACTCGCCGGCGGTGCCGACGGTGACGCAGCGAGTGGTCTGGCCGGCGACGCCGGTGCCTTCCCACAGGTAGGTCAGGTTGGCGCCTTCCGGAGCGCACCACTGGGTGGTCTGGCCCGTGCAGACGTTGCCACCCGTAATCGTGCAATCCGGCAGCGGATTGACGACGAGGGTCTTGCAGCATCGCTGGCTGCAGCCGGTTTCGGTGTTCGTCACGGTGACGCAGTACTCGCCGGCGGTGCCGACGGTGACGCAGCGAGTGGTCTGGCCGGCGACGCCGGTACCTTCCCACAGGTAGGTCAGGTTGGCGCCTTCCGGAGCGCACCACTGGGTCGTCTGGCCCGTGCAAACATTGCCGCCGGTGATGGTGCAATCCGGCAGCGGGTTGACCACGAGGGTCTTGCAGCATCGCTGGCCGCAGCCGGTCTCCGTGTTGGTCACGGTGACGCAGTACTCGCCGGCAGTGCCGACGGTGACGCAGCGAGTGGTCTGGCCGGCGACGCCGGTACCTTCCCACAGGTAGGTCAGGTTGGCGCCTTCCGGAGCGCACCACTGGGTCGTCTGGCCCGTGCAAACGTTGCCGCCGGTGATCGTGCAATCCGGCAGCGGATTAACGACGAGGGTCTTGCAGCATCGCTGGCTGCAACCCGTGAGAGTGTTCGTGACTGTGACGCACTTTTCTCCGGCTGTGCCGACTGAAACGCAGCGGGTGGTCTGGCCGGCAACGCCAGTTCCTTCCCACAGGTAGGTCAAATTTTCGCCTTCCGGCGCACACCATTGGGTAGTCTGGCCCGCGCACACGCTGCCAGCACCGGTGATGTCGCAGGGGGGCAGGCCGGCGATTTCAGTGTCGACGGCCCGTGCATTCACGATGGGAGTGCCGACGGTGCTCGTGTTCGAAATGCCGGTAATGCAAACGTAGGCCGTCACAGTGCCCGGTGAGACGGGCGTGAATTGGAGTTGTGGAAGTCCCGGGCCGCCAAGATACGACTGCGTTGCCGGCGGGAGCAGCGTGATGGGTCCACCATTGACGACTGTCGTCAGGTTGATGGTTTCGTTATTCGATCCGCAGATGTCCGGAAAGTTGTTGGGCAGATTGCCGGGCGCCCAGAAGCGAACAACCACATTGCTCGCCTGGCAATTCTTGAAGGGCGGATCATTGGGATTCAGCGGATTCGTGAGGGTGATGGCATAAGTGAGCTGACTACCGACGCATGTCCCACCCAGGACTGAAATCTGAGCGTTGAAGGCGTTGGTATTGCATCCGGTGGGAATTTCGCCGACTCGCGGTTGCGGGACATCCTCATCCACCTCGGCGAGGACAGGGCGGACAGAGCCGACCGACGCCGCAAAAGCGGCGGCCAAGACGAGCACACGAAGCGCTCGAGTCTTGAAGGAATTACTACAACCAGAACCTGCATCTTGCATCTTCAACATGATCATCCTCCCTTAGATCGCGGGTTTGACATGCGGGGACAGGCCCCGCAGCAAACCCATCCAAACATTAGCAACGGCGATTCGATTGCGCCGCACCTGAACTCGGTTAGCACCCTGCAGCGAGGGCATCAGAAGGGCCCCCGCGGTTACACGTTTCAGTTTACAGGTCCGCAGTTTGTGTAACAATCATCCTCGACGCGATGAACCCAAGTTTTGACTGAGACGCTGGGTAAAATTACCCTGCCAAACATGATTTCTGCCGCGGCGACACGATGTGTCTCACCCGTTCGAATGATTCTCTGCCGGAATGGGGGGACACGGATTGACGAATCAGCGCGTTGTCTTCGCGGAGCCCCAAACGCGACTGAGGTCGACGCGACGACGGATGCGGAGCTTGCGGAGAATTGTCGCGATGTGCGTTTTGATCGTGTTCTCGGATACGTAGAGCGCTTTGGCGATCTCGGCGTTGGTCATGCCGTCGGCAGCCAGTCGGGCGACATCGCGCTCGCGAATCGTGAGTGTCGAGTGATCGCGCGTCATCTCATCGCCACTGGGGAGCAGAGCGCGAATTGTCTGAAGGACGGTGGTCGCCGATGTGTGCTTATCGAGCACGGCCGCTGCGCCGACGCGTCTGGCTTCAGCCGTATCAATGCCCGCAACGCCGGTCAGGACGATGATCTTGGCTTCCGGACAGGCCGTGTGGACGGTCGAAATGGTTGAATAGTCGCGCGAATCGGGGAGCCGGAGATCGAGAACAATAATGTCCGGAGTCGTGCGGCGAAGAAATGCGAGCGTATCGTGCATGGATCGCATCGATCCGACGATGCGGATGCGCTGGTCCGTCTGCAGGACTCGTTCGAGGCCATCGGCGACGACGGCGTGATCATCGACAATCAAGACGCGGACGTTTGACATGGCGAACTCTCAATTTCTTCAGAAGCCGACGATTGGAAACACGTCGGCCGCTTTCTCGTTCCGGACTATCCGGCATCCCTCTGCTGACTGTTGGTATCCGGGCCAAACTCGGCCCACAAAATTGCGCCGCCGGACTTGGGCGCGGCAAGCCGAAGAGCGCCGCCGTGCTCGGCCATCAATTCCTGCAGTCGGCTGAGGCCATAGCCGAAGCGGATCGGAGTCTGAATCGGCGGGCCGTCGCTGCGGATGCAGCAGACGACCTCGTTGGGCGCATCGCTGGCAATCGTAACGGCGATGTGATTAGCGCGCCCGTGCTTCTTGGCGTTATTGACGCCTTCCTTGAGCAACATGGCGACGGCGTCCCACTGGGCGTCGCTCAGCGGGACGTCGGGTTCGATATCCAAGTCGAATCGGCCCGGCCAGCGTTCATTCAGAATGCGGCGAAGCACGGTCGGACCGCTGGGAGCGCGATCATCTCGTGCAACGAGCGCCTTGCGGCACTGTACGGCGGCTTCGCGCGCCAGTTTTTGAAGCTGCGCGATCTCTTCCGCGAGCATTCCGGGGACATCCTTGGCCATGGATCGAGCGGCCTCGGCCCGGAGGTCGAGCGCGACGAGCGTTTGGACCGACGTGTCATGGAGATGGTCGGCGAGGCGAGTGCGTTCCTGGACGGCGGCGGCTTCGATCAACTCCTCCGATAGGCGGATGCGCTGGAGGGCGGCTGAGGCACGGTCGCAGAGCAGGCGGACGATCGAAGATTCTTCCTTGGAAAGCGGCATTCGGCGGGCGAGGGTGACTTCTCCGTATTCGACGCCTCCGGCGCCGAGGGCGAGGTGAATCACGGGTGATCCGCTCACCGGACTTTCCGGGACACGGCGTGTCTCTTCGCTTGGACCGTGAAACTCGGCGTCGTCGAGGACGAGTTCGGTTGTCAGGCGCTCGAGCAGTGTTCGGACGACCTGGTCCCGCGTCATGGCTTCGGCGAGTGGTCGACTGATGCTCTCAAGAACGGTCAAGGCGCGAGCTTCGCGATTGAGATAGAAACCGACGGCGGAGAGCACGGACGCCAATCCGAAAAGATAGGCAGTGCGCACAACGAAAACGGAGAGCGCGAGCGGCTGGTTCTGTGGGACGAGCGAGATAATGCAATGGGCGGCGAGGGCGAGGACGCCGGTGATCAGCGGCAGACGCCGGTAACGACTGAAGCCGGAAGTGACGATGGCGAAGATGAGCCACATGTTGAACGGGCTGAGATATCCACCGGTTGTGATGATGAGTGCGTAGGCGCAGAAGACATCGATGATCGGTGCAAGATGAAGCCAGCGCTCGGCGCCTGGTGATTTTCGTTCGAGCGCCAACCAGGCGGAGAAGGCCCAGATGACAAAGGCAAGCGCGGCCATGTATGCGTGGGAGAAGCCAGCGGCAACGCCGGGTTCACGATCGAGGCGCCCGAGGGCGATGACGATGATCGTCGCGAGCGTCAGGAAGACGCGGACCAGCGCGATTCTTTCCGAGAGTCCGCGTTCGTGGGACCAGAGTTCACTTCCCGAGATCTTCATATTCCCGAATTCGCCGCCCCCCAACCAGCTGTAAGCCGGCGCACCGGCGTACCTTGCGAATAGCTGCCTTCAACCCTCTAAAGTATCAATTCGCATGCCTGATACAAGCAACTCGTGACGAAAACAGGGCTTAGATCGTCCATTCGGGTGACTTATGGGAACCCGGAACGGCAGTTTGCCCGGCAAACAACCTAATCGTAGGTTCCATTGAGTCGATTGGAGTTCCTAGTTCAAACAGAGGGCTCTGCCCTCGAAAGGGGATCACACATGTCGCAATTCATCAACCGATTCAAGGCCTTTGTGGCGAGCGAAGATGGCCCGACCGCGACCGAGTACGCGGTGATGCTCGCGCTGATCATCGTCGTTGCCCTGGGCGCCATCACGGCGCTGGGCACGAAGGTCTCGACGACCTTCAGCAACGTGACGAACGCGCTGCCGACTGGCTAAGCCGCGATACGTCAGAAATTGCAGGACCCCGCGTTGCGAACAGCGGCGCGGGGTCTTGCTTTTTTGGGGTTCCAAGAAATCCCGCATTGGTCGCACGGTTTGCTTCCCGGCTGGAAGAATCATACCCTTTCATCAGACGGCGTCGCGTGTGGAGGCGGCGCTGGGAAAGAGGGGATTCACATGATGTCTTTCGTGAAACGATTGCGTTCGTTCCTCCGGTCCGAAGACGGCCCCACGGCGACGGAGTACGGGGTGATGCTTGCGCTGATCATCCTGGTCGCGGTGGGCGCCATTAACGCTCTCGGTACGAAAGTGTCGACGACTTTCGCCAGCATCAACTCCGCCATACCGTCGGGTTGATGGCCGAGCATCGGCAAGCGAATCGCGGCCCGCGTCGAGAGAATCGTCGCGGGCCTTTTTTTGTGTCAGGAGGCGGGTCACGCTACGTGGAGGGACGAAACGTGGGGATCGTCGTTCGACATCGCGCGCGCGGGCTCCGGCACGAAGCGGGGGCGACAGGGGTGAAGTACGCTTTCGTTCTGGCGCTGCTGGTTGCGGCGGCCATACTTTACGTACCCGGGCTTGGGGTGCGAATGTATGGCAGTCTTGCGGAGCTGACCGGGGTGAAGCTGGCGCACTGGTTGAACTAGCGGCGGCGATCAGCCGGCGTCGTGACGGAATCGGCTATTCCCCAGGGTCGAGGACGGCCATGAAGGCCTCCTGCGGGATGGCCACGTTGCCGACCTGCTTCATGCGCTTCTTGCCTTCCTTTTGCTTCTCCAGCAGCTTTCGCTTTCGCGTCACATCGCCGCCGTAGCACTTGGCCGTCACGTCTTTTCGCACGGCCTTGATCGTTTCGCGGGCGATTACTTTGGCGCCAACAGCCGCTTGGAGCGGAATCTCAAACTGGTGGCGGGCGATCTCCTTGCGGAGGCGTGTGATGAGTCGGCGGCCGCGGACCTCAGCTTTATCGCGATGGACGATGACGCTCAGGGCGTCGACCGGCGTTCCGTTGACGAGGATGTCGAGCTTGACGAGGTCGCCGGCTCGGTAGCCCGTCAGCTCGTAGTTCATGGTGCCATAGCCGCTGGTCAGACTCTTGAGACGGTCGTAGAAATCATAGATGACTTCGCCCATCGGGAATTCGTAGGTGAGGACGACGCGTTCGGGAGAGAGGTACTCGGTCTTCTTGTGGGTTCCGCGGCGTTCATCGGCAAGCTGCATCAGCGCGCCGATGCTTCGGGCGGGAACGACAATTTCGGCGCGAATGAGCGGCTCGCGGATTTCGAGAAACTTGTCGGGCGAAGGCATGTCGGCCGGCGAATCGATCTTGATGACTTTCTCGTTGGGGAGCAGGATCTCGTAGGGGACGGTTGGGGCGGTTTGGACGAGGTCGATATCGCTCTCGCGCTCCAACCGTTCCTGGATAATCTTCATGTGGAGAAGGCCGAGGAAGCCGCAGCGAAAGCCCGTGCCGAGGGCGGCGCTGCTGGTGGGTTCGAAGCCGAAGCTGCTATCGTTCAGCCAGAGTTTTTCGAGGGCCTCGCGGAGCTGGATGCTGGTGGTGCCGGGGCCGGGGAAGAAGTCGCAGAACACCATCTGCTGTGGGGGGCGATAGCCGGGAAGCGCGGCGTCGCACGACTTGTCGGCGCGGGTAACCGTGTCACCGATGTTGACGTCGTGGATGGTTTTGATGCCGGCAAACATGTAGCCAACCTCGCCGGCAGAGAGCGACTCCATGCTCGTGATCTTGGGGAGGAACTTGCCGACGTCGGTTGCGTGATACTCGCGGCCGACGCCCATGAGGAGGACCTTGTCATTGCGGCTGATGACGCCGTTGAACACGCGGATATGACAAATTACGCCGCGATGAGGATCGACCTTGGCGTCGTAAATCAGGGCTTTGAGTGGCTTTTCGGGATCACCTTTGGGCGGCGGAAGCCGTTCGACGATTGCGTCGAGCAGCTCGGAGATTCCAAGGCCCGACTTGGCAGAGACGAGGACTGCCTCTTCGGCCGGCAGGGCGAGGGTATTCTCAAGTTCGACGGCGATGTCGTGCGGGCGGGCAGCCGGAAGGTCGATCTTGTTGACGACGGGGATGATGGCGAGGTTTGCCTCGATGGCCTTGTAGGCGTTGGCGAGGGTCTGGGCCTCGATGCCCTGGGAGGCATCAACGAGCAGGAGTACGCCTTCGCACGCCGCAAGGGCACGGCTGACCTCGTAGTGAAAATCGACGTGGCCGGGGGTGTCGATCAAGTTAAGCATGTACTCGCCGGCGGGCGGACCCTTGACGCCCGGCTTCGGCTTGTAGTCGTAGCGGAGCATGGCGCGGTTGGCCTTGATGGTAATGCCCATCTCGCGCTCGAGATCCATGTCGTCGAGATATTGCTCGCGCATCTCGCGTTTTTCGACCGCACCGCAGACTTCGAGCAGTCGATCGGCCAACGTGCTCTTGCCGTGATCGATGTGCGCGATGATCGAAAAATTGCGAATACGCGAAATATCCATCGGTGCGATTGTAGCAGAATCCGCCGGCAGGGCTGGCCGTGCGGATCAGCCTCCCGTCCGTGAAGTGAATTGCGAGTTGCGGGCCTCAATACGATCGCCGTTGCGATCCCAGATGAGCAAGGGACCCTTCCACATGTTGAATTTCTGGGTTGCTTCGTCCTGGTCGAAAATGCGGGCTTCGAAGTCGCGCGTGCCCTCAACGGTGATGCGGTTGGTTTCGCGCGAATAGGTCAGGCGTTCGCCCATGAGCGACTTCGTGCCTTCCTGCAAATGAACGGAGCCACCGGCAACGAGTTGGCGCAGGTCGGCGCCGCGGACGTCCAACGATTCCGCCTGCTGGGCGCTGGTGCGAAGGAACTGGACGAGGAGATTGTCGCACGTCAGCTCCGCCTTCCGTCCGGCGGGGAGCCGTAAGGACTTGGGATCGACTTTCATCGACGCTGCCAACTCCTCCTTCTTCACGATGTGTTGTCCACTGAGATGTCGCATGAAGACCTGGCGATCGAAGGTTACGAGGGCCTGGTCGCCAAAGTAGCTCATGCCATTGTCCCAGAAGAAGACGGTCTGGCTGGGGCCGTCGCTGCTGCTGAAGAGCGAGGGGCGGTCGGCCGGTCGCCCGCCGCGGGCGGATTTCATCTCGTAGTCTTCGATCAGCAGGTTGCCCTTTCCGGGAACGTTCATGCTCTGGCGGCGGAGGTCGACCGCGATCTCGTTGCCGGCGATCTGCACGCGGGAGAGCAGGCGGTTATGTCGGGCATTTCGGACGGTTCGAAGGGCGACGGCGTTGCCGGAGGCAATGACACGGACCGGCTGCTTCGTGCGTCCGGGGGCACTGGCGAAAACGGCTGTGGGAGCGTTGGCGGTCGGTTTCGGGGATTTGGGGGGTTCAAGTGGGGCAAATTGTTTTCTCAAGCTGGCGTAGGCCTGTTGACCAAGGTCGACGCTGACGAGAGCCAGAGCGTCGTAGTAGCCCCAGACCGGATGGGGCTTGCGACGGAAACGCTCAGCCGGCGGGATCGGGGCGGTTGATTCCGTTCGCATGGGGGTGGCCACTTCGGCCATCAGGACAGTCAACTTCTCGCACTTGAGCGCGTGGGTCGGCGTTGTCGAGCGGACATTGCCCTCGAAGATGGCGACGTTCTCGGCTCCGCGGACGTGCATGAAGCGATCCCAATCAATTTTCGTCTTCTCTGCTTTCTTCAACTCGCCGCCGCCGAAGTCGCGGTCGCTGACGAAGTAGGCGCGGCCTGGACCGTTGATGTCGGCGGTCTGGCGGGACATGTCGGTTTCGATTCGCTGGCCAGCGAGCTGGTAATCGCCATAGGCGACGAAGGCAAAGCGGTCGGCGCTGCGGCCGACGATGGTGGCGGCCTGCAGCTTGCGGCCGTCGGGGATGCGGACGTGAAGTTCCTCTGAGCGAACGCGGAAGCGCTGATCGGGGTCTGCGGCGCGGACGTCGCCGTTCGCGTGCAGCTCGGTCATGGCGAGTTGGACACGGGGGCGAGCGCCGGGCTGTGACGTTGGGGTCGGTTCCTGGATGCGGGCCATGCTGGCGGCGACACGGTCGGCGCTGATACGGCGTTTGTCCTGGATTGCGACGACGTTCCCCTCGGCGACCGCAGTCTTCGGCGTGCTATCGCGGCCGTCGGGCGTCCGCTCGAAGTCGACGTCGAGCTTCTTGGCGATGATGAGGTCGGGCTTGCGCTCCAACCGGACGTTGCCGTCCGCGTGGAGCCGAGACATCGGTCCCATCGACGAGCCGGCGCGGGCCGGAGGCGAGAAGGATGCTTCGATCTCCTCGCCACGAATGCGCTCGTTGCCGCGCTCGACGCGGGCCTTGCCGTGAATCCATGCGCGGCTGATGTAATCGCGGGAAACGGTTTGGATTTCACCCGTCGCGGGATCAGGACGCTGCTCCTGAACCTGCTTGAGTTCGATTTCCATGCCGCGTTTCCAGCGGATCAGTCCACCGTTGTCCATTCCGGCCAGCGCCAGTGCGGCCTGTGTCGTCGACGGTGGTCGCTTTGCCTGGTTCATCTCGCCCGGCCCCTCGACTCGCGCGATGCCGCGTTGGCGGTCGAAGAAGACTTCGCGGCCGGTCAGCTTGCCCTTTGCCATTGCCGGACGCGGCGGTCCGTCGGTCTCTCCATCGGGCTGATCGTCGGTGCTTGCAAGAACGACCGGCGCAGCGTCGGTTCCCGAGAGCCATACCTGCTGGCGCTCGTTGCGATAGACCAACTGCTTGCAGATGGCGCTGCCGCGGCCGTCATCGACGACGACTTCGCGGCCCGTGGCGATGCAGTCAAAGCGCTCGCCGGTTTGCTGATCGGCCGGAATGCTCAAGGGGCGAAGTTCAAGCGGACCATTCCACATGAGCACCAGGCGCGTCAGATCGTCGGCGTCGAGCGGTGCATCGTCGGGTTGTTCCGCGGGACGGGTGGCTGCCGGGCGGTCTTTCTTTGGGGAAGTCTGCATCGACGCCTTCTTGAGCCGCTGGCCGAAGTCGAAGACGACTTCGAGCTTTTCGCAGGTGATGCGACCCGGGCGGCGCAGCCCCTGACGTTGCTCGACGATCACGTCACCGGTGAAAACCGCGCTGTAGGTGTCAATTTTTCGCCGCTTCGTGCCAACCGGGGCGGTGGTCGGCTCGGCCTTGGCAATTGGGACGCCAGGTCCGCGATCGGTGGCCTTGCGGGCCTCGCCCATCATTTCGTCTGCCAGCGAGGCGAGACTCTTTGTGTTGGGGTCTACGGGCTGAGTGGTAATTGTGCGGCCAGCGGCGACGTCGCGAAGCCATGCGGCGGCGTCGGCGGCCGAAGGATCGGCGTTTACAGGCGTGACCGACGCAGCGAGAGCGTCGTCGGTCGAGAGCTTTGGAGGCGGCGGAGGCGCCTGGGGCTTCTGCTCCTGCCGTTTCTTTGAATCGCGCTGCGAGCGCTGGGTGCCGGGCATTGCAAAGTCGATCATGCCGCCGCCGCGGCGAAGTTCCATCTGCTTGCCTTGCTTGATAGTGAGAAACTCGACGCGGTTGTCGACCTGATTCCAGGCCAACTCGAGGCCTTTGCCCTCGATATCCGCCTCGACACTCTGCACCCGCAGGTCACTGGTTGATTCCAGCCGCGAGCGGTCGAGGTCGAAGGAGACCTCGTCGAGGAAGATGTTTATGGTCTGCTCGGGGTGCTGCTCGAGTTCGGCCTCGTCGGGATGCTCGGCCCGCCATTTCTTGGTGGTGCGGTCGATGGTGATGCGCAAGTTGCCTCGAAGCCAGCCGCGCTTGGGGTCGATCTGGTTGCGGCCGGACGGCGCGATGATGACCTGGCCGTCGTCTGAGCGGACGTAAGTCACCTGCCCGTCGGGCATGTAGACACGGAATTCCGGCCGCGTGAGATGAAACTCGACGTCGGTGACGGGCTCCCAACGTTCGGCTCGGAAAACGTACTTCTGCTCGCTTGTCGTGCTGTCGTAGATGCGAACAAAGGTCTTATCGCCGGGCGAGAGGCGAAGGTCTCCGCCTTCGATGACCTTTTCGGGTTGGGTTGTCGAGCGCGTGATAAAGGGGCGGCCGGCATCGGCGGTCGGTTCGGGCGCGGAATTGGTGCTGCCACTGCCGAATATCAGAACAAAGGCAACCACCGACAACGCGGCGGCGACCGAGGCCAGAATGACTCGCTTCTTCATCGAACGGCTCTCCGTGCCGCTTTCGTTGGCTGCGTGGCTTCAGGCGCCGACTTTCGACAACATTCCATCCCAGCGGCCCGTCGATCGAAGCAGCCGCTCGACAACCTCGGCAACGGCGCCGCGCCCGGCCGGGTGGTTCGTAACCAGCTTCGCCGCACGCTTGACGGTCGGCGTCGCATCGGCGACGGCAACGGGCAAGCCGCAAAGGCTCATCGGAGCCAGGTCTGGCCAGTCGTCACCGACGTAGCAAATCTCGGCGTCGTCGACGTTGAAACGCTCCTTCAGCGACTCGTAGCCGGCGAGTTTGTCGGCGGCACTCTGAACAACGGCTTCGATCCCCAGTTCGCGTGCGCGAGTCGCCACGGCCGGTGACTCGCGGCCCGTCAACAATGCGACTCTGCCGCCCACATTGCGCCACATTTTCAGGGCGCTGCCGTCGCGGACAAAGAACGCCTTTACGTTGTTGCCGTCGCGGTCAAACGGCAGCGACCCGTCGGTCAAGACGCCGTCGACGTCGAGTATCAGCAGCGAGATCGGCGACACGCAGACTCGTCAAAGTGCGGGGCAGAAAACCGGGCGCTCCACCCGAACGCTGACGCGGAAGGAGTATTTTAGGGGCGATCGAAGGACCTGACAACCGCGGGCGTGACCGCGTGCCCGGCCACCCTAGTTTGCGCTTTTCGGTTGGGGAGACTGACTCGGCTCGCCGCTGCGGAGCGATTTCAGCGCCGTGGTCAGTGCATCCTTCTGTGCGGCGACGCTGGCTTCCGGGCCCGTGGCTCTGAAAAAGAGCGGACCGCCCTGGATTTCGGCAACTGCGGCGAGCATTCGCCAGCCGGGTTTCGGAGTGAACTCGGGCGACATCATGCGCGGCTGGAGCTTGAAGGTGCCGCTCTTGTCCAGCAGGGTGATTTTCGTTGATCCGGCGCTCAGTGTTTCGGTGGTTCCGGGGTTGATCTTGCCGCCGTCGTCGAACTGGCCGCGCCAGCGGTCAATGTTGGCGTCGACTCCGCCGCCACCGCCGACACCGAAGAAGAAGACGATCAGCGTCGGGGCCTCGCTATCGCCCCCGGTCGTAGGCAATTCGAACTCGGCCACGCGCATCGGGTTTGCGGCGGGTTGCAGTTTCCAAGTTGAGGGCACGTCCATGGCATAGCCCTTGAAGGACGCCGTTGACATACCGGCGGTTGACGAGGGTTTCAGTGCCGCTGGTACAGCCTGCTCGGACGGCGTGGGCGGCGGCTTATCGATCGGCGGGTGGTTTGGCGGCAGCGCTGGCGGCGGCGATGATTCGACTGTTTCAGCGGCCGGCTTCGCGGGTTTGCCGTCGGGGAAGGGAATTTTCTTGGTGTCATCCTCCTTGCAGCCCGTCGCCAGAACAAGAATGAGCCCGATACCGATTCGTCGCAGATTCATGATGAACGCCTCGCCAATTTTCTCCATTGCGGTGAGAATCATAACGTGGCCAGCGCGAATTACGACTGCATCGTTCTGGGTGTGGGGGGGATGGGCAGCGCCGCGTGCTACCATCTGGCTCGCCGAAAGAAGCGAGTGCTGGGGCTTGAGCAGTTCGATATTCCGCACGAAATGGGCAGTTCGCACGGGCATAGCCGCGTCATTCGGAAGGCGTACTTCGAAGATCCGAGATACGTTCCGCTGTTGCACCGGGCTTTCGAGCTGTGGCGTGAGCTGGAGGCGGAGGCGGGTGGGACTCTGCTGCATCTGACGGGCGGGATCAACATCGGCCCGCCGGACCATCCCTGCATCGAGGGCGTTCGCGAGAGCGTACGGCTGCACAATCTGGCACATGCGATCCTCGACGCGGCGGAAATCCGACGGCGGTTTCCGGCGTTGCGACCGGTCGGAAACGTGGTGGGCATTCACGAGATGGATGCGGGGTTCCTGCGGCCGGAACAGTGCGTTTTGGCGCACGTGGCGGCAGCGCGGCGCCACGGGGCCGAGATTCGGACGGGCCAGCGAGTCAGTGCCGTCGAGTGGACCGAGAAAGAAGTCCGCGTGACCACGGCCGATGGCTCTCTGAAGGCGGAACGACTGATCGTTACGGCTGGGGCGTGGCTGGGAAACGTATTGCCGATCGGGCTGCCGCTAAAGGTCGAGCGACAGGTTCAGCTTTGGTTTGCGGCGCGTGAGCCGGCGATCTTCGAAGCGGGCCGAATGCCGGTTTTTATCTACTTCTCGAACGATCGATCGTACTACGGGATTCCGGCCTTTGATGGGCGGGGCGTGAAGATCTGCCGACACCACGGCGGCGCGATCGTGACACCGGATACGGTCGATCGTACGGTGAGCCGTGCGGACAAGGACGATGTCCGGGCGTTCGTTCGCACACACCTCGCGCCGCTGGACGGTCCGTCGCAGGACGGACTGGTCTGTCTCTACACGAACACACCGGACGAGAATTTCATTATTGGGGCGTCGCCGGCGTCGCCGCGCGTGATCATCGCGGGCGCGTTCTCGGGGCATGGTTTCAAGTTTGCGAGCGTGGTGGGAGAAATCGTCGCGGATCTGGCGACTGCTGGTACGACGCGGCACGAGATTGGCATGTTCTCGCCGACGCGGTTCTCGTAGCGCGCGAACGAGCTTCCTCGAAAAACGACAATGAGCTATACGCGGGGACCTAGCCGCGGCGACGCGAGCGGAGGAGGCCGGCTGCGCCGATTGCGATGAGCGCGAGCGTCGCGGGCTCGGGCACCGGGGCGAAGGTGATGAAGCCCGCTGATGGGGCGAGCGGCTGGGCGAAGTTGTTGAGGAAAGTGCCAGTGTTGGCGTCGAATCGCTTGACGGTGCTGGTGTCGCGGCTGGCAACGTAGAGGTTGCCGTTATTGAAGCCAATGCCCCAGGGATTCTGGAGATCGGCGACGCCGCCGCTCGAGACAAACGTATTGATGAAAGCGCCGTTGGCGCCGTCATACTGAAGTACGCTGTTGGTGAGCGAGCTGGTGACGAAGAGATTGTTGCCGGGGCCGAAGGTCATGTCGATCGGACGGTCCAAGCCGCCGCTGCCGGCTGTCACAAAGACGCCGATGAAAGCGCCGGTGGCACCGTCGTACTTCAAGACGCGGTCGTTGCCGGAACTGCTGACATAGAGATTGTTGTCGGGGCCGAAGCTGATGCTGGTTGGCTTGTTGAGGCCGCCGCTTCCTGCTGTGACGAAATCACCCAGGAAGGCGCCGGTGTTTGCGTCGTACCGCTTGATGCTGTTCGTACCGTAGCTGGCCACGAACAAGTTTCCGTTCCGGATGTTGATTCCGTAGGGCTGCATGAGACCGCCGCTTCCCGAGGCGACGACGAGATCGGTGAACGTCCCGGTGATGCCATTGAAGCGGACAATTTGGTTAAGGTTCGAGCTCGCGACGTAGAGTTGTCCACTGGGGCCGTAAGACACGCCTTGGGCGCCGTTGAGGATCAGGCCACCGTCCCAAGCAAAGTTTCCGACCTTGAGGGCGCCCGATCCGCCGTCGTAGAGACTGACGCGATTTTGGAGGCCGCCCGCACTAACGAGCAGATCGCCGAAGCCGGCGTTGCTTGCCTGCGCGATGTTGTACGGAAGCGCAGTGATCGCAAGCGCGAGCAGGACTGCGCGCGCCGCAGACGCACTGGCGAGGCGATCCTTAATCGGACCCCAAGAACGCATAATTCCCTTCCGCGTGCGGACCCTACGTCCACACAACCACCCAGTGTACCCATAATCGCGTTCCGCCGCAAGGGGAATGTGCGGCAAAGTTGCGTCTAAACTACTGTCACTACACGGGTTTGTGGGCCGCTCCGATTTTGTGGCGATCGGCGGGCTCCAGGACGAATTGTCCGGCCCGAATCACGCTTGGGGTGGTTCGCGCCGCAGCATGCCGTAACGCGCAACCGCGAGGAGTGACAAAACGCTGACGAGCAGGAAGGCGACGGCGGCCCAGCGACCTCGCACATAGAGGACCAGGCACCCGGCGGCGGCGTAGAGGAACGCCAGGGCGTACGAAATGAGCACCGTTTGCCGAACGGTGAAACCTCGCTGCCGGAGTTGGTCGTAGAAGTGGCTTCGGTCGCCGATGAACAGCGGACGGCCGTTCAGCCAGCGGCGAAGGATCGCAAGGGCGGTGTCGAAGACCGGCAGGGCGAAAACCATGAGCGCGCCGATGAACCAGCGGGCCTTGTCCTTCTCGGCGAACAGGAGAATGATGGTCGCGGCGTTGAAGCCGAGTAGAAGCGAGCCGGCGTCGCCCATGAACATCTGCGCGGGGTTGAAGTTGTAACGCAGGAATGCGAGGCAGGAGCCGAAGAGGGCGACGGCGAGCGTCATGCGAACGGGGTCGCAGGTGCGACTGGACTGCCAAACGGCGAGGTGCGTTGCGATGACGAGGAAGCCGACGCTGATGATCCCGATGACCCCGGTGCAAAGTCCGTCGAGGCCGTCGATGAGGTTGGTGGCATTGCCGGCACCCAGAAGAATGAAAACGGTGATGGCCGCTGAAACCGTGCGGACGAACCACTCGGGGGCCTCGATTCCAGCAGCGGAGAAGAAGATCTCCGCAACGTGGCCGCCGACGCCCGACCAAAGCAGCAAGCCGGCGGCGACGAGTTCAAACAGCAGCTTGGTCCGCGGCCGAAGATCGCGGATATCGTCGATCAGGCCGGTCAGCATCATTACCGTGCCGGCGGCAAAGATAAGAACGAGCATGTGTCGCGAGAGTGGAAAGACGGCAGCAGCCCAGGCGATGGCGGCGGCCCAGCCGATGTAGATCCCCACACCGCCGAGATAGGGAATCGGCCGCTCATGCGGCTTCAATCCGGAATCGGGAACGTCAAAAATCTGGCCAGCGACGGCGATCGACCGTACGACCGGCATGATCGTCATCGTCACGATGAGGGCAATGCCGAACGGCCAGAGGTAATCTCGCAGAACGTCCTGAATCGGTAAGGGGGCGACAGCGAGCATTCGTGGGCCGCGTCATACCGCGCGGGCGATTTGTACGCCAGCCGCAACGGCGAGCTACGGGAGCACCGATCCGCAGTGTTACTGAACGACCCACGTTTCGCCGTCATCGTACAGATCGGCGAGGCGACCGCGACCGAGCTTGGCCGTAGCTTTGTTGACCTGATCGTCCAGCAGACCGTCGAACGTCGGCTTTTCGACGCAGCGCAGGACGCCCATCGGCTCCGGAAACTCAGGATGGCACATGCGGCCCAGCATCATGCCGAGGGTCGGTTCTCGCATTTTCTCGTCGTGGAACAGCAGGTCGTCTTCGGTGATGCCGCTGCCGAGTTCCACAATTTCGGGCTCCAAGCCGTTGAGGCGGATTCCCTTGTTGCGGTTCTTGCCAAAGATCATGGGCTTGCCGTGCTCAAGGAAGAGCGCATTGTCGGGCCGGGTGTCCTTGACTGCGGCGTAGTCGAATGCGCCGTCGTTGAAGACGTTGCAGTTCTGGTAGATCTCGACGAAGGCGCAGCCCTTGTGAGCGGCGGCGCGCTGGAGGATGTATTCCATGTGCTTGGGGTCGGCGTCGATCGATCGGGCGACGAACGTCGCATCGGCGCCGAGTGCGAGCGTAATAGGATTGAGAGGAAGATCGACGGTGCCGAAGGGCGAGGACTTCGTCTTCTTTCCAAGCTCGGACGTGGGGGAGTACTGGCCCTTCGTCAGTCCGTAGATGCGGTTGTTGAAGAGCAGAATCTTCAAGTCGACGTTTCGGCGAATAGCGTGGATCAAGTGATTGCCGCCGATTGAGAGGCCGTCACCGTCGCCTGTCGCGACCCAAACGGAGAGATCGGGCCGAGCGGCCTTGATTCCGGTTGCAACAGCCGGTGCACGGCCGTGAATCGAATGCATTCCATAGGTCTCGACGTAGTACGGGAAACGACTGGAGCAGCCGATTCCCGAGACGAAGACGAACTTCTCCTTGGGGATGCCGAGTGTCGGCAAGACCTTTTTCACCTGGGCCAGAATGGAGTAGTCGCCGCAACCCGGGCACCAGCGGACGTCCTGGTCGGTCGTGAAATCCTTGGCGGTGAGAACCGGGAGACTTCCCTGACTATGCATGACGATTACCTCTTCTCCGAGAGTTGGATGATCTTTTCGACGATTTCGGCGATCAGGAAGGGCTTGCCCTGAACCTTGTTGAATCCGACCGCATCGATGAGGAACTCGGCACGGATAAGCTTCAGCAGCTGGCCGGCATTGAGTTCGGGAATCAGCACTTTCTTGAAGCTCCGCAGCACCGCGCCGAGGTTCGACGGAAACGGGTTGAGGAACTGCAGGTGCGCGTTCGACACGTTGTAGCCCATGGCTCGGGCGCGCTCGGCGGCGCTGTAGATCGAACCGTACGTCCCACCCCAGCCCAATACGAGCAGATCGCCCGATGACGGTCCGTCGACCTCGAGCGGCGGGAGTATCTTGGCAATGTTAGCCACCTTTTTCGCCCGCAAATTGATCATGTGCTGGTGATTCTGCGGGTCGTAGCTGATATTGCCGGTGATGTCTTCTTTCTCAAGACCACCGATGCGGTGCTCGAGGCCGGCGACGCCGGGAATAGCCCAAGGCCGCGACAAGTTCGCGTCGCGCTCGTACGGCTTGAAGTGGCCGTCCTGCGACTTTGTCGGGTGCTTGATTTCGATTTTCTTGAATTTTGACGGATCCGGGATGATCCACGGTTCCGCGCCGTTGCCGATGTAGCCGTCGGAGAGAAGGATGACCGGGAGCATGAACTGGGTGGCGATGCGGACTGCCCAGATGGCCATGTCGAAGCAGTCGCCGGGCGAGCGTGCGGCGATGACGCAGAGCGGGCATTCGCCATTGCGGCCGACGACGGCTTGAAGCAGGTCGGCCTGCTCGGTCTTGGTCGGCAGCCCCGTACTGGGTCCGCCGCGCTGCACATCCACGATGATCAGCGGCAGCTCAAGCATGACTGCGAGGCCCATCGCCTCACCCTTGAGCGCCATGCCCGGACCGCTGGTACCGGTGGCGCCGATCACGCCGGCGAAGGATGCGCCGATGGCCGCCGTGATCGCGGCGATCTCATCCTCGGCTTGAAACGTTCGCACGCCGTAGTGCTTGTAGCCTGAGAGCATGTGCAGAATATCGCTGGCGGGCGTAATCGGGTACGAAGCGTAGAGCAGCGGCGTAGTCGCGAGTTCGGCGGCGGTTACGAGGCCGAGTGCGAGTGCGTCGTTACCTGTGATCTTGCGGTAGCGGCCGGGTGTGAGCTTGGCCTTGGCGACGCTGTAGCGCGTCGGAAACATCTCGGCGGTTTCGCCGTAGTAGTAACCCGCCTTCAGGGCACGGATGTTTGCATCGGCCACCTGTGGCTTGGAGCCGAATTTGCTCGTGATCCAGTCGATTGTCGGCTGAAGGGGGCGGTTGTAGATCCAGGCCGCGATCCCAAGCGCGAAGAAGTTCTTACAGCGGCCGACGGCCTTCGATCCGATTTCCCCGGCGATGTCCTTGAGGGCGTCGGCGTTGAGCTTCTCCATCGGGACGCGATAGAGCTGATACTTGCCGAGTGAGCCGTCATCGAGCGGGTTGACGGTGTATCCCGCCTTTGTCAGGTCGGACTTGTCGAACGCGTCTTCGTTGACGATGACAATTCCGCCAACTTCGACGTCGCGGATGTTCGTCTTCAGCGCGGCCGGATTCATCGCGATGAGCGCGTTGACGCGGTCGCCCGGGGTGTGGACGTCGTGGCTGCTGAAGTTGACCTGAAAACCGCTGACGCCGGCCAGCGAACCGGCCGGGGCCCGGATTTCGGCGGGAAAGTCAGGAAAGGTCGCAACGTCGTTGCCGAAGACGGCGGACGCGTTGGTAAACTGCGTACCGACGAGCTGCATTCCGTCGCCCGAGTCGCCGCAGAATCGAACGGAAACTTCTTCAACATCCTGCTGGCCAACCGCGCGCTTTGCTAACGTGTCCATGGCTAATCGTTTTTCCTCAAAGCCGATTCCGACTCCAATTGACCGACGAGCCAACCCGCCCGCGATTGATTCGCGTTAACCCGTTTTCATTTCGATGGTTAGACGCGATTTGAACGCTGGATGCCTCCGTGCATCGACGAATGGATCGGAATAGAGTCTCGGCTGATTCCGTGCATCCTCATCAATCAAACGTCGAGGCAGTATAGCGTCGCAAGCCCGGGGGTCCAATAGGTGCTGGCGGCCGACGCTGCTTGGCAGTGGAAAACGGCGGCGACGGTGGCGGCGCCGCCTCCAAGGGCCTATCGGAAATGAAGTTGCGGGTGTGTCCGTTGACCGTGCGTCCTGCTTGGTACGTCCGGGGGTCGGAATTCCGCCGTTGATCTACGGCGCGAGAAGCAGGTCGATCATTGCTTGGATATCGGCTGCATTCCGCAGGCCATCGCAGTCTACGTCCGCCGCTTCAAGTTGCAGGGGATTTGTCAAAGTCCCCGTCAACACTTGGACGAAGTCGGGCAGGTCCGTCGTGGTGACGAACGTGTCGCCGTTCAGGTCGCCGGTGTTCTGATTTGGATTGGGCCAAGCGGGGCAGGTGTCACACGCATCACCACGGCCGTCACTGTCCGCGTCGACCTGATCCGCGTTCGCAACGTTTGGACAATTGTCGCATCCGTTCCCGCGACCGTCGCTATCCGCATCTGCCTGATCCGGATTAGCAACTGCCAAACAATTATCGCATGCGTCACCGGCTCCATCGGAATCTGTATCCGGGACCTCCGGATCGAGTTGGAAGGCGGTGACTGCGCCCGCGTGTGCTGCGGCCTCGCCGTCGCTACTGGCGGCGACAAACGCCGTGGTGCCGAACAGCCGGACCCTGTACCACGCGCTGTCGCTGGTAATCGTTGCAGGCGTAGGCAGGGCCGCCCGCTGAGACCAGGTTGCGCCGGCTCGGCTGAAGACGTAGGCAGAGTGTGGTCGTGCGGTATAGGCGTAGCTGCCGACCACGACCGTGTTGCCCTGAATCGACACGTTGGCGCCAAAGCGATCGTTCGCTGCCGTGTCGCTTGGCGTCAACTTGGCCCGCTCGGTCCAGACGGCACCGCCGCCAGTGAAAATGTAGGCCGCGCCGGAATTGCTCCCGACATCATCGACGTTCGGTGCGCCGACCACCGCAACGCCATCGCCAAGCGCGACGGAATACCCGAAAAAGTCCTGAGCGCCGGTGGCGTCCGCTGCACCAAACTCAGCCGCTTGCGTCCACGTAGTCCCACTCCGGAGAAATACATACACCGAACCGCCACCCGCCCCCGGGGTCGCCGCATTTCCTCTCAGGGCCCCCACGAGCAGTATATCACCGCGGATCGCCACATCCGCCCCGAAAAAACGCTCCGAGAAGATCTCAGTGGGGGTTAGTCGCGCTTGCTGTGTCCAGAGGGCGCCGTTGCGAGTGAAGACGTACGCGGCGCCGGTCTGAAAGGATGGGGCGGTGTCTTCGTTCGGCGCGCCCAAGACAATCGTGTCGCCGTCGATCGCGACGCTAAGGCCGACACTAGCCGGGAATTCTAGAGGATCACTGATCGTAAGCCGCGCCTGCTGGCTCCAGACGCCACCGGATTGAACAAACACATACGCAGTTCCGGCGTTCGCGACTCCACCCTCGGTATAGCCTGGCGCTCCGATGACCGCCGTGTCGCCGCTCACGGCGATACTGCCTCCGAAAACAGCGTACTGCACGGGGTCCAGGGGAACCAGCTTTGCCTGTTGCGTCCAGGCAGATCCACTTCGAGCGAACACATACACGGCCCCGGAATCGGTGAAAGCGCCGTCGTCGCCGGGCGCACCGATCAGGGTGGTCTGCCCGTCGGTTGCGAGTCCGGATCCGAAGTAGTCATCGACGGCCGCATCCGATGCGAGTAGCCGGTTGGTCTGGACCCAGGCGGCAATGTTCGGACACGGGTCACATACGTTTCCTCGCTGGTCGGCGTCGGCGTCGGCCTGGTCTGCGTTGGCCAGGTTTAAGCAATTGTCGCACCCGTCGCCGATGCCGTCCGCGTCACTGTCCACCGACGCACAATCACTGTGGTGGAGGACTACCATGGTCGGTAAATACTCGAGTTGCCACGACTTGAAGGGTGCCAGCGCCGGCAGATTAACCGTGTCAAACGTGCCGTTGATGGAACCGGCGGTGAGTAGCACGAAGCTCTGGGAGCCCTCAGGAGAAAACCCGTTGATGAGCGACACATTGAGCGTCCCCGCCAGCGTCGCCGTCCCGGTTATCGCCAGTCGATCATGTTGCGCGCCAACCAACATGCCGCCGATCTCGATGTCGAGCGACGCGGCAGCATTTTGCGTGAACGTGTTGGACAGGGACAGCGTACCGGCCGACGCACCGGGAGCAATGCGGCCGTTGTTAACCACGGGCCCCGCGATGAGCCCGGAGCCTTCAAGGTTCGCGCCCGGCGCTACGGTTACGAGGCCGCCGCCGTTCAATCTGCCGTCGACGCCGAGCGCGAGCGTGCCCTCAACTACGTTCGTTGCGCCGGAATACGACAGCCAGCCGGCAACGGTAACCGTTCCGACCGTCGTCTTCGTCAGTGGCGCCGCTCCTCCGAGCGAACTATGAATGACTCCGCTCTGCACATTGTATGCAGTACCGATCAGGTTTTGAGCCGATGGTTCAATGGAACCGCTGATCAGCGTGACGGTTCCCACGAACTCGCTGGGTGATCCAACCAGAATGCTCCCACCGCTGATCGTCAAGTTGGACGTGTTTGGAAGGCGATCGATTCCTCCGTTGAGCCAAAGCGTTCCAGCATGTATGTCGGTTCCGCCGGTGAAGGTGTTCGCGACGCTCTTGAGCTCTACCCACCCCGGTGTGGTCTTGACGAGACTCGCATTGCCGCTGAGGTCGGCGTAGATCGTACCGCTCTCAACATTGAATGCACTGCCGGTGAGCGTTCCGAATGTGATCAGGCCGCTGACCAGCGTGACTGCGTTAACCGTGTCGGAAAAAGAAGCGAGATTAACCGTTCCGCCGTTGACGATCAGATTCGTGGCGTCCGCCAAGACATTGTTGGCACCGAGCGCGAGCGTGCCGGCCAGCACGCTGGTGAGGCCCGTGTATGTGTTCGCGCCACTCAACGTTACGGTCCCGGCGCTGGTTTTGGTGAGGTCGGCTGTGCCTCCCAGCTTTGCAGTGATCGAGCCGCTCTCGACGTTATAGGCGCTACCGGTCAACGTTCCCGTTGTTCCGGTGAGTGATCCACCCGTAAGCGTTACCGCGTTCACCGTATCGGAAAACGATGAGAGGGCTAGAGTCCCGCCACTGACTGTGATGTTGCCCGAATCGGCGAGCACGTTGCTGGCACCGAGCGCGAGCGTGCCGGCCAGCACGCTGGTGAGGCCCGTGTATGTGTTCGCGCCACTCAACGTTACGGTCCCGGCGCTGGTTTTGGTGAGGTCGGCTGTGCCTCCCAGCTTTGCAGTGATCGAGCCGCTCTCGACGTTATAGGCGCTACCGGTCAACGTTCCCGTTGTTCCGGTGAGTGATCCACCCGTAAGCGTTACCGCGTTCACCGTATCGGAAAACGATGAGAGGGCTAGAGTCCCGCCACTGACTGTGATGTTGCCCGAATCGGCGAGCACGTTGCTGGCACCGAGCGCGAGCGTGCCGGCCAGCACGCTGGTCAGACCGGTGTACGTATTTGCCGCGCTCAGCGTAACGGTGCCGGCGGCGGATTTCGTGAGCGCCGCCGAGCCGCCGAGCTTCGCGCTCACGCTGCCGCTTTCGACGCTGTACGAGCTTCCCGTAAGTGTTCCGGTGCCGGTGATCGAGCCGCTCGTCAGCGTCACGGCGCCAACGAAGTCGGAGAAAGTCGACAGGTCAAGAGTTCCACCACTGACCGTCAGGTTGCTCGAATTGTCCAGCACGTTGCTGGCGCCGAGTGCCAACGTTCCACCGAACACGCTGGTCAAGCCGGTATACAGATTTGCGCCGGACAGCGTCACCGTTCCGGCGCTCTGCTTCGTCAGACCGGCCGTTCCGACGAGCCGCGCGCTGATCATGCCGTTGCTAACGGTGTAGTCGGTTCCGATGAGCGCTCCCGTCGTTCCTGTGATCGAGCCGCTCACCAGCCCCACCGAGTTAATGGTTTCTGTGCGAGTGGAGATATCCAGCGTCCCGCCGTTGACTAAGACGTTGCTCGTATTCGGTAGTACTTCGTTTGATCCCAGCGCGAGCGTGCCGGCCTGAATCTGCGTTTCGCCCGCGTAAGAACCCTTGGCAGTCAAATTGACCGTCCCGGCTGTGCTCTTAAACAGCCCGGCCGAGCCACCGAGCTTGGCGGAGATGGTTCCACTTCGAACGTCGTGGGCAACGGCGGCCGATAGCGTGCCCGTGCCCGAAACCGATCCACTGATCAGCGTCAGTAGGTTGATTGCGTCGGAGTTGGACTGCAGATCGAGCGTGCCGCCGCTGACAGTTACGTTCTGCGTATCGGCCAGCCGATCCGACGAGCCAAGCTGGAGCGTTCCTGCGTTGATCGTCAACCCGCCCGCCGCCGAGAGAGTCCCGACTACCGACGCAATCCCGGAGCCGTTCTTCACCAGCGCGTCAGTCAGGCTGATGAACGAGCTCCCAGATCCGAGTGTTGTTGCAAACGAACCGGTGACTGTCAGCGGGCCGTCTCCCTGAATGTTCGCGAGCACGCTTAACGCACCGGCGGCTGAATTCCACGACTGCGGGCCGCTCACGAATAGATCCGACGTGCTGATGGATTGCAGAGAATCATCGTTGTTGATGATTCCTCCGGCGCCGGTGCCCAGTGCTGTCCCGCCGATCGTGAAACTGGCCGCGCCCGACACAAACGTGATTGAGTTGACGGAATACGGAGCGTTCACGGTCGGCGTCGGCCGCGTGGCGCCGGCGAATGAGACATTGGCCGTACCGTTGTTCAACGGCGCACCGTTCGGGTTCCAATTGTTGGCCGTGGTCCAGTTGTTGTCGGTCCCGCCACCGTCCCAGGTCTGCGCGCGGGCCGGCAGGACTGCAGATGCGGCGAACAGGATTGCCAGCAGTGCAGTGCCATGTGAAATCGTGCGTGTAACCATTCTGGGAGTCTCCGGATTGGGTTCGAGTACCTGATCGAGATACCACCGACTAGAAAGGACTAGTGGGCAGGAAGGACGATTTGGACGCGCGAAATTACGCGGAAGGGATTTTTTTTGTACGAGCGGGGACCGACTTGTGCCGCCCGGCTCTAAGTGTATTCGTGGTAGTCGATTACGAATCTCGAACCTGTACGGCCTGGGGCTGCGGTTTTCAGGGAAACTCCCAGGTGCAACGTGCGTCGACGGCTGCGACATGGCAGGTCGCGCGGTGTTCGATCCGGCCTCTGCTCGCCCGCGGTCGCCCCGGCTGGCTCGTTGCAGACCTGTCGCGAACTCGTGGAGTCGACCCGATTACTCGCCAAGCAGGTGCGAAACGAATACGACGACATCGGCTGCGTCTACGGTGTTGTCGCCTGTGAGGTCGGCGTGGCAGTTCACTGGAATCGCGCCGATGGCGGCCGCGAACAGTTGGATATCCTGTCCGTCGATCAGACTG
The DNA here is from genome assembly GCA_964549445.1 of uncultured Planctomycetaceae bacterium. GTDB lineage: Bacteria > Planctomycetota > Phycisphaerae > UBA1845 > UTPLA1 > SpSt-539. The sequence goes on along the minus strand of CAZJVS010000005.1, from coordinate 106,413 downwards.
TTGGCATCCATGTCGCCATCGCCGATACCGATCCAGTCGATCGTCAAGGAATCCGCAGCACCGGTCGTGCACGAGAATCCCGGAGATGCTGTCAACGTTAAAACGACCGAATCGCCGGTCAAATCCGTTGGCCCCAGCGCGTATGTGGTCGCTGCGGCGGAATCATCGGCAAAGGAGCCGTCACCCGATGTCGTCCACAGCGATCCAGTCGCATCAGCAACGTCTCCCGCGACCGCGACACTTGCGGGAGCGGTGCAGTAGTGCTGATCGATGCCGGCGGACGCACTTGGGCAAATTGCCGCAGTCACGGTTAATGCGTCGTCGGCGATGAATGCGATCGGTGCGCCGGCTTCGTCGCTCAGAGACGATGAGCCAAAGCCGCGAATCGAAATCTGAAAGACGCTTCCAACGGTGGCGTCGGGGGAAATGGCGAGTTGATAGGTTGCGAGGTAGCGCGGTGATGGACCCGTGCTTGCTGAGCCGTCTGCGAGTTCCGAGGTCGCACGCAGGTCCGCCGGAACGGTGGACTCGCTGCCGATTACACCCAGGAACAGTCGATCGGGCCGGATGTGATCGATTGTGATGCACGTCGGACAGGCCAGATCCAATGAGCCGGTGCCGGACAGCCGCTGAGTCTCGATTTGCGTCGAGAAACCTGCGACCTCCGTTGCGTCCTCGACGAATACATCTATCGAAAACACGCCTGCCGGCGGCACTTCCGTCTCGCTCACGACACCGAAGAGCTTCGCACCACGCCTGGGAGGCGCGAATCCCTGCCAACCGATCGGTGTTCCGCCGGGGCCAGCCGTCAGTGCGGGTGAGCCGGGTTGCAGTGTGTAGTCGCATCCGCCGGGCCACGGCGCAACGAACGTCGGACTGAATGGGCCGTTGCCGACGCCGCAGGAATAGTCGGAAACGGGTAATACGGAGCAGTATTCGACCGTCCCACAGCAGGTCGTGAAATAGGCGTATTCGAGGATACATCGGCTGAATATCGAACTTGTGCAGTCATGAATTGGCTCGGTACGAGATCCATCGCCGAACGTGCAGTTTGTTGCATAGACCGGCTGGTTGCGGCCGGCGATGCCGAATTTTCCGGAACCAAACGTCAAAACGTTGTTGACAGTGACCGAACCGCCGATCAGCAGCGAATCGAGAATAATCGCGGTATCACGCAGGTAGCCAATGATGCAGTTTTCCACGGTGAAATCGGTCGCCGCCTGGTCAACGCCGTCATCGTTTCCATCAACCATGATGCAGCCACGAACCACCTTCGGCCCGCCGTTGTTGGGATCTGTCCCGCGAATGTTCATACAGTCGCCGTCGCGGCCGCATGGTTCCGGTGCGTGACCGATTCCCGTGTACCAGCTACCCTCGACGAGCAAGGTGTAATCGCCGTTACCGCTCCATTCCGTCCCGTGCCCGCAGCGCGTGACAAGCGAATCGAGGAGCTTGTAATAGCCGGAGCCAACGCCGTTGATCGCCTTGCCGTTGTTGTCCGCAAAGAAACATCGTTTGAATGTCGCCGGCCCGGATCCTTCGATCTTGATGACGGGCGGACGCGTGTGGCCGGTCAGCGCGCCATTTCCCGCACCGGTAATGAACACGTAGTTGTAATTGGCGGGAGCACTGCCGGTGTGCAGGACGCCGCGCCAGGCATAGGGGTTTGACACCGGATCCGTGCAGAGCTCTTCGAGATGCAGGGCCGGCGCACCGGCCGTCGGGAAAAAGAAGATTGGCCGGTCCGAGTCTCCGGTTGCCTCAAACCCACCGGCGATGTTCACCCGAGTCCCCGCGTCCTGCGGGCCTGCGTCGACCATAATAAGCGTGCCCGCGGCGATCTGAAGCGTCTGTCCGGCTGCCACGGAGCACTCGCCCGTGAGGTGAATTACTCCGTCGGCGGGACCCCACACTAGATCGGCGCCTGTCAGTTGTCCCGAGAGATTGCGCAGAAGGGGATTGGAAAGGACCGTCACGCGACGGGAACCAGTCAAACTCTCGAAGGATACGGAAACGATTATTTCGCCGGCGGGCTCGGCTCCCGCGTTATCGAGCACGAGGGAGACACTGCCGACGCCATTGTAGAAGCGCATCGAGTCTGCCGGCGGAGGACCACCGTGAGAATCAAATGCAATCGTGGAAATCGGGACGGGGGTGAGATCGTCTGCTCGGACCGCCGATACGCTACCGTAGCCGCCGCAGGATTTCCAGTTGATGTACCCGTTTTCGTCGAGGAGCTCGGCGACTACCGTCAGGCTCTTGTCGTTCACCATTCGCCGAGGGGCTGTCAACCTCAACTGCGCGGGGTTTGCGTTTACGGCGGCCGGGCTGGCCGAGAATAGTGTCAGAAGCAATCCGAACCGAAGAATACGCTGCATACCACACCCCTTGCGCAGCTGTGCATCCGCGCATTGCACACATCGAACGAAGTTGGCGATGGATCGAATGTTCGACTTGGCTATTGGATTTCGGCGGATTCCTGCACCCATCCGACGCTTTCCGGCTCGCCAGCCTCGCCGAACGATAAGACGTTATCGTCCACCATAGCGTACACTTGTTCAAGAGAATTCTCTCCGCGATCTGACCATCCGAATTCGAGTTTCTGGGTTCCAAGGCCCGTAACGCCGTTTCGACAGCCACATTGGTGTCCTAATAAACGGGCCGCTGCATTTTCCGGGGAACCCAGACGGCCGGACACCTGCCACCGCCACAGTCTCGCGCTCATTGCAGTAGAGAGTCGACTGCCGAACGCTATTGGCCGCCACGCTGGGTGACCGCAGACTCGACCCGAATGGCTGGTGGACCCTTGAGCGTCGGGGCGGGAGACAATGTTGGACGCGGGCGCTGGCGGAATTTGTCGTCGAGTCGAGTGTGCTTGCTCGTGAGATCGACGGGCTTGCCGGCAATGAATGCAGCGACGACGGTGTTGGAAGCCTGCAGCGGGGTGTCGGTGCAGATAATCAGGTTCGCTGCCTTGCCGGATTCCAGCGAACCGAGCGAATCGCCGACGCCGAGGATGGTGGCGGCGTCGATCGTCAGTGCGCGTAAGGCACGGTCTTCGTCGAGGCCGTGGGCAACAGCCAAGCCGGCTTCAACGCCGAGGAGCTTGGCGAGGTCGGAGTTGCCGGTCGAGAAGCAGAAACGGACGCCGGCCTGCGCGAGGACGCCGGCGTTTCGATAGATGGCGTCCCACGGTTCGAAATCCCCGGCTGGGTATGACTGGACACGGCCGAGAATTACGTCGATTTTCTTCTTCGCCAAGTCGTCGGCGAGCTTCCACGCATCGCGCCCGCCGACGATGATCGCCTTGAGGGAGAATTGCTCGGCAAAACGCAGCGACTCGCGGATTTCCTTGTACGAGTTGGCGTTGAGCAGGACAGGCCGCTCGCCACGAACGTAGGGGATCATGGCGTCGAGCTGGCGATCAAACTCCGGGGAGAGGGCCGGCTGTTGTTTCGCAGCGGCCACGACTTGCGAATAGAGAATCGCGCGCTTCATGAAGGCGTCCAATTCGCCCAGTTGTTTCGCGTAGTTCTCCTTCACTTCCTTGCGACGACGTTCAGGGACGACCGTCAGATCGGGCGGAAGCGACGGAACATTCATCATCAAGCCGAGGTTTGATTTGACCAGCGCTTCCGGCATCGTCCAGCCATCGAGTTGAACAAGAGCAGCCCGTCCGGGGATCATCCCACCGCCGGGGACGATGAGGGCGTTCAGTACACCTTCGGCGCGCGTGACTTCGATTGCGGGAACGAACGGGTCGTAGGCCGATTCGGCGCGGATGTCAGGTTGAAAGCGACCGATATCGGCGACGTCGACCGTACCGGCGACCGAGTCGATCTCGGTGAGCCCAAGCGTGGCGGCGGCGTTAATGAGGCCGGGATAGACGTGCAGTCCCCGTGCGTCAACGGTGACCACGTCGGCAGCGTCGCCGGACTTGCCCGGGGGGCCAACGTACTTTACGCGGCCATCCTGAATGAGAAGTTCTGCCGGGAAGACGGCAGCAATCCCGACCGGGTGAATGGTGGCATCGACGATACGGTAGGAGTTCGTGGTGCTGCGGCGGATCGGAAGTTGCGGACGGGTCGCGCGAAATTCTCGAATGGGACGAGGCGTCGGCGGCGACGACGGATCGAACGAGGCGTCCTGGAAGTAAACCTCACCGTCAATGAGGGTCACTACGCACTTTGATGTGGTGTCGAGAGGATGGCTGTTAAAGATGGCGATGTCGGCGAACTTCCCGGGCTGGAGTGAGCCAACGAGTTTATCGACTCCCAGTTGGATGGCACCATTCAGAGTGCAGAGCTTGAGCGCATCGTTGGAGCCCAGTCCACCGAAGTGCATGGACTTGGCCGCTTCCAGCGGCAGGTGGCGGATCATTTCGTTGGAGTCTGAGTTCACGGTTGTGACGATGCCGCCCAGCAACATACGGGCGGCGTTTTGGGGGATCGCGTCATAGGCCTCGATCTTGTAGGACCACCAGTCGGAGAACGTCGATGCGCCGCATCCGTGACGAATGATTTCGGGGATGATTCGATAGCCCTCGAGGATGTGCTGAAGCACGGCGATGCGGAAGCCGTATTGCTCGGCGACATCGAGCAGGCGGAGAATTTCGTCGGCGCGGTAGCAGTGGGAGTGGACCCATATCGCGCCATCAAGGATATCGCTCAGGGCTTCGAGGCGTAGATCGCGGCGAACGGGTCGCGGGTCTTTGCCGGCGGCCTTCTCTTTGGCGTATTTCTTTTGATCAAGTTGGTACTGTCGGGCAGCGTCGAAGGAGCGGCGGAGGACGGCTTCGACTCCCATTCGTGAATTGGGGAAGCGCGAACCGCGGCGGCCGAAGTTTGATTGTTTGACATTCTCGCCCAATGCAAACTTGACGGTTCGTGGAGCTTCCTTGAACAGCCACTCGGCCGCGGGCTTGCCGTATTTCAGCCGCAGGGTGGCATTCTGGCCGCCGATCGTATTGGCGGAGCCGTGCATCGTGTGAATACACGTTACGCCGCCAGCGAGGGCGCGATATGCGCCAATGTCTCGATGGTCGAGGACGTCGCGGACACGAACTTCGGGCGTGACGGAGAGCGCGGCTTCGTTCAAGCCGCCATCGCTGCACATGTGCGAATGCGGATCGATGATTCCGGGAGTTACGAAGTAGCCGTGGAGGTTAAGGGTTTTTGTCCCGGGCGGGGCGGTGAGATTCTTGCCGATCTGCTCGATCTTTCCGTTACGAATCAGAAGGTCCGTCTCGGGCTGGTCGCCGTCCGTGACGGTCAGCAGATTTGCGCTCTTAATGAGAAGATTCCCGCCGGTCTGGTAAGTGGGCTTGCGGTCGGCTTCCAGCTCGCAGCGAAACCCGGGCCAATCGACGGGCTGTGAAGCCGTCGCAGGTTGCGACGCCGACGAGGCGCTGTCTTCAGATTCGTCTTTGCTCTTTTCATTGTCTTTGTCGCGACCACCGCGGCGGCCGCGAAATCTGCCCTTGTCGGGTCCGCCGCCCTCCGCCACTTCGGTGGCATCAAGTCGTTTGCCTTCGACGAAAACGAAGCGGACTTTCGATTTTTCGTCGGCGAGCGGCTTAGTCATGATGACCAGGTTGGCAAGCTTGCCCGGCGCGATTTCGCCGAGATCGGCGCCGAGACCAAGGACCGTGGCGGCGCTCTGCGTGAGTGAAGAGAGAGCGGCATCCTCGGTCAGGCCGCGTTTGATCGCTTCGCGAAGATTCTTTATTACGTCGGCCGGGGCTTCCATCTCGAAGGAGCCGATGGCGACGTTGACCCCGGCGTCGCGCAGTCGCTTCAAGTTGTCGACCTCTTCGCCCCAAAGACGCTTACGCTCGTCGAACTGTCGCTGCGATTCCCACGGCTGTTGTTGCCACTTTTCGTCGAATACAGCGGCGAGCCGGTCCGGTGGAGCGGCTTCTTGCGTCGTCGGGGGCTTCTTGTCGTCGCGCTTCGGCTCGTCGGACCACTTGAGACTGACGATGACGGGCACATTTTCTGCTTTGAGGCGGTCAACGCACTTCCATGCTTCGCGGCCGCCGGCGATGATCGGCTTCAGATTGAACTCGGCGGCAACATCGAGCGCGCGGCGGATTTCATTTTCTCGGTTGGCAATGAAAATGATCGGCTGGCGGCCGTCCAATGGGGCGAGAAGGGCTTCGAGGTCGCGGTCGAGGGCGGGGCGCTCGCCCCGTGGGTTTCGCTGCGACCAAGCCGTGAGATCGCGCTGCCAAATTGCGTCGGACATGATCTGGCGGAAGGCGGCAATGGCGCCCATGAGCGTCGTGGGATATGCAGGAGAGTCCATCTGACGCTCGCGCATCTCGCGCGGCAAGTCGCGGTCGATACCGGTGATGAAGGCGGATTGCTGGGCAACGTTGCTTCGCAGGATCGATCGGCGGAGCGGCGTATCTCCGAGCTCGATGACGGCGCTCGCGCCGGAGAAGATGGCGGGTTTGGGTGAAATCAGCGCGGTGGTGAATCCGCTGGCGCGGGCTTGATCCGGTTTGGCGGATTGGGGGTCGTAGTGCTCCTCCGCGCGCCAATGGGGGTGCATCAGGCGGCGATAGGCCTTGACGGTCGCCGATTGAGGACCGTCGCGGACATCGGGATCGTCGTCTTCGAGGCGTTTGCGCTCCTCGGGGGTTGCCTCGTCGGGCAAGACGCCCGCGTGGGTGTTCGCGTCAATAAAGCCGGGGTAGACGGTCGCGCCGCCGGCATCGTACCGCTCGGCATTGGGCGGGATCACAGCGTTCTGCCCCACGGCGGTGATACGGCCGTGGTCGATGACGATCGTGCCATTTTCGATAGGCGCGGCACCGGGATTGACGATGCGTGCATTCGTAATCGCCAGCGGCGCTTCGAATTCGGCCTGTGCCGATTGAAACGACGCAATACCAAGCATGCCGAGAAGCGCGTACCCGCTGAACCGCCGCATAGATCCTCCGAACGCCGCCGGCCCCGCTCGCCTCCGGGGCTTTGGCGAGTGACGAAACCACCGATTGGAGCGGTTTTGGCGATTGCGGGCAACGGGTCCGGCCGCATCGTGATTGAGGCGGACTGGTTCGGCGTCAGCTTATCCTGGTGCGCCGACGGTCCGGATTGGCAGGCCTTCGGATGAGGATTGCGAAAATACCGATCGAACCCAACAGCATGGCGAGCAGCGCCACGATTACTCCTTATCCTCCGCCGTCCGACTGCGGGCGGCTCGCTGGCAGAGAGTCGCAATCTGCATACCGACCACCGCGTCGCGATAATGGGTCCGGCTTTGCAGCGTGGACTGATAAGTGCGAGGTCCGGGCCGCTTGCCATGAGTTGTGGAGCACGTCCGAGACAACGTCGAGCCATGCGCCCATCTATTGGGTAGAGTTCCCCGTCGGTGGGGTCACGTCTCCCGGAGCGATAACATCGGGGTGACCAGAGGAGGTGGACGTTGAACATCGCTGTCACGGGGGCGACGGGATTCATCGGACGCTACATCACGGATCGACTCGCAGACGGCGGGCATCGGTTGCGGTGTTGGTATCGACCGAAAAGCGATCGGGCGGATATGCCGGAGTCGATTGAGTGGATCTGCGGGGGGCTGGACGACACGTCGTCGATCGCGACGCTGGTGAAGGGGTGCGACGCGGTTGTACATGGGGCGCTGGCCCGCTGGTCGGCGGGATTTCGCAATTCAGCCAGCGAAGACCTCCTATCGTTCGCCGAACTGAACCTGATGGGATCACTTCGGCTGATGGTGGCGGCGCGGCAGGCAGGCGTGAAGCGATTCGTGTTCATCTCGACCTGCGCCGTTCACGAAAAAATTCTGCCGGACCGCAAGCTCGACGAAGCGCATCCTCTGTGGCCAACGTCACATTACGGGGCGCACAAGGCCGCAGTGGAGAAGTTCGTACACAGTTTCGGACTTGCGGACGGCTGGCCGGTGTGTGCGCTGCGGCCGACAGGCGTTTACGGCATTCGGCGGCCGGTCGAAAAGAGCAAGTGGTTCGAAATTGTGCGGGCGGTGATCCGCGGCGAGCCGGTGCAATCGGCGGCGGGCGGGAAGGAAGTCCATGCGGCGGATGTGGCGAAGTCGGTCGAATTGCTGTTGCTCGGTGCCGACGAGGCGCGGATCGCCGGGCAGGCGTTCAATTGTTACGATTTGTACGTGGCCGACGAGATGGTGGCGAGGATCGCGAAGGCACTTACGCACAGCCGAAGCGAGGTATCGCAGTTGAATCGCGGTCCGAAGAATCAGATTGACGTGAACAAGCTTCGGTCGCTGGGAATGGAGTTCGGGGGCGAGGGGCTGCTGCAGAAGACGGTTGAGGAGCTGGTGGCGGCAGCGCGGCGCGCTACATGAACAACCAACTCACGAGGACGAACAGCGGCAATAGGATCGCTCCACTGTAGAGGGTGAAGCCAAAGAAGCTCGGCATCTTGATACCGCTTTGCTCCGCGATCGATTTCACCATGAAATTGGGACCGTTGCCGATATAGGTGTTCGCACCCATAAAAACAGCGCCAAGTGAAATGGCGACGAGTAGGTCCTGTCGGATGTAATCGCCCCCGAGAAGCGTGAACACGCCGGGGCCGGGGGCGTGGGTCAGAGAATTTGCGGTCTCGAAAAAGACTACGTACGTAGGGGCATTGTCGAGAAAGCTGGAAAGCAAACCGGTCGACCAGAAGAATTGCCACGGCTCTGTCAGGCCCATTTCCGGGCCGCGTGCGTCGAGGATCTCGATCGGGATTTGCATCGTAATGAATATGCCCACGAAGAGCGCGGCGACCTCGCCGATCGCGACGAAGTTGAAACCGGAGGCATGCCGGAGGCCGCGCGGCGTTGTTCGCCAGGAAATCAGCACAAACAACAGCAGCAACCCTTCGCGCAAGAACGGAGGCGGTGTGATCGAGGTGTAAGGGATTGTTCGATTCGGGTCGAAGACGGCGACTCCGGCCATGACCGCCGCGAGCCAGATCACATTTGACACACCCATGACGCGAATGCGCTGAATCTGAGTTTCATCTTTGGTGATAACCGGCGGATCCTCAGCGTTGTACTCGTTTGTGTCCCAGATGTAATAAATGAACAAAAGTATGGAGAGCATGAACGCCCATTCCTTCCAAAGATGAAGCGTCCAAGTGAAGGGCACGCCGCGGAGGAAGCCGAGGAAGAGCGGTGGGTCGCCGATGGGCAGCAGGCAACCGCCAACGTTGCTGACGATGAAAATGAAGAAAATGACCGTGTGCTTGACCCGTCGACGTTCGGAGTTGGTCTTCAGGAGTGGGCGAATCAGAAGCATCGACGCGCCTGTCGTGCCGATGAGATTGGCGAGGATGCCGCCAAGTGCGAGGAACAGCGTATTGGTGGACGGATGCGCCGGGATATCGCCGCGTACAGCGATGCCGCCGCTGATGGTGTAAAGACTGAATAGCAGGATGATGAACGGAAGATACTCCATTGCGGCGTTGCCGAGCATTGCAACCAGGGCGGGCAGGCCGGCCGCCGATACGACGTGCGAGTTTGTGGATTCAATGTGCCAGCCGGCTGATCGGAAGAGCTTTTCGACCAACGGATGGTGCAGGGTGGTTCCAAAACCCCGTTGGTACGCGTAACAAAGCACGATTCCGCCGAGAACCAGACCCATCAGGAGCTTGTTTCGATTGTGCTCCCACCAGTGGGCCGTGCGCGGAATCAGGGGCAAAATGGCGATGCAAAGCAGGAGCGTTACGAATGGAAGAATCCAACCGAGCGGGGGAATGTTGGAGGCAGCCAGAATCATCCCGTGAGCGTTATCGTTCGGGCGCCGATTTGCAAGCCAAGTTCACAGGATTTTCCATACAACGACGAGGTTGATAATGACGAGTGGCAGCATGGCACCTGCAATCCAGGCGCGCGTCGCCGTCGTTTGAAAGAGCTCGCGGATGCCGCGGACGACGACGAGAAAGTACCAGATCAGTCCAATTGGCGGGACCGGGAGCACGGCAGTAGCGAAACCCGTCACGTGCACGGCGGTGTCCATGTCGGCGTCCTGCGCGCCCATCGTCCAAAGCGTCAGGCAAATCGAATACGCGTAGACGTGAATCCAGACCGCCCACGCGCCAGCGAATACAAGCAGCCACGCGATGAACTGGAGGATCGCCTGCCGGGCGGTCAGCGCCGGGAAGATCGGGTAGAGGTAGTTGAGCGCTGCGACGAAGGGCATCCATACGACTTGCGACAACAAAGCCGCGAGCACCGCGAAGACGATCGCTCCGCCGCGGTCGGTACCGAATGAACTACGGAAGAACTCGCCCGGGCGCGTGCAGACGCCGGTCAGCGTCAGGGCAAACGATCTGATCGCGCCGAGCCGGGCGCGATGGTCCCAGGGAGAGCCGAAACGAAGCGACTCGCCGACGACTCCTTCGCGAATCGGTCGAACCGCCATCTCGGCGGCTCGAATGGGATTCTCGCACTTCACACATCGAAACGCGCGGGGGAATGGAAGGCCGTACTGGTCGGCACCGATGTAGCCCTGCTGGCACTGTGGGCAGAGAAAATGAACGCTTCCACGGGGAAAGCTGAAGTCGGTCGCGGCGAACATGACGCCGCACTCCGGGCAGCGTCCGCTGGACACACCGAACAACAAGTAACCGCACTTGGAGCAGTTCATTCGGTTAGACGCTGAATTCCAGCGCCCACGCTGTTGAGTTTCTCGTCGAACCGCTGGTATCCGCGATCGAGATGATACACACGGGAGATCTTGGTCTGACCCTTGGCGATCAGGCCGGCGAGGACGAGCGCGGCGGAAGCGCGAAGGTCGCTCGCCATGACCGGAGCACCGATCAGCCTCTTGACGCCTTCGATGATGACGGTGGGGCCTTCCTTGCGGAGGCGGGCGCCCATGCGGTTCAACTCTGCGACGTGCAGGAAACGATCCGGGAAGATCTTCTCTGTAATAACGCTGTTTCCGTCGGCCATGGTCAGCAGCGTCATGAATTGGGCTTGGAGGTCGGTGGGAAAACCGGGATAGGGCTGAGTTGTGATCGTTACGGCTTCCAGGCGCCGCGCGGAGCTAACGACGGCGCCGTCGCCCTCGCGCTCGACGTGGACGCCGATGGCGCGCAATCGGTCGAGCACGGCCATGAGGTGATCGAGGCGACAGTTTTTGAGCGTGAGCTCGCCGTTTGTTGCGGCGGCGGCCACCATCAGTGTGCCGGCTTCGATTCGATCCGGGATGACCGTCCACTCGCAGCCGTGAAGGGTTCGAACGCCCTCGACAACAATGCGCGGAGTTCCCTGGCCGGTAACGCGAGCGCCGCAGGCATTGAGATAATTTGCGAGATCGATGACCTCGGGTTCGCAGGCGGCGGATTCGATGACGGTCGTGCCTTCGGCGAGTGTGGCCGCCATCATGACGTTGGCAGTTCCGAGCACCGTGCTGCCGAACGGTCCGCCCATGAAGATCTCGCCGCCGCGGGCGCGTTTGGTGCGCAGGACGACATCGCCGCTGTTGAGCTCAACCTCTGCGCCGAAGCACTTGAGGCCCTGTACGTGGAGATCGATCGGCCGGTCGCCGATGGCGCAGCCACCGGGCATCGCGACCTGAGCCATTCGACGCTTGCCGAGCAATGGACCCATGACGCATACGCTGGCGCGCATCTTGCGTACGAGTTCATACTCGGCATGGCAATTGGTCTCATCTTCGACCTTGAAGCGAAGCGTCCCGTCGGCGTCGCGAGCGACGTTGACTCCGAGCTGGGTCAGCAAATTGCACATGTGCTGGATGTCCGCAAGATCGGGGACACCCCGCAGAACGGTTTCGCCTTCGGTCAGAATCGTGGCGGCCAGGATGGGGAGCGATGAATTCTTGGAGCCGCTGACGGTCACGGTTCCGCGCAGACGGTTGCCGCCGTTAATCAGGAAGTAGTCCACGATTTTTCCTCGGAAGAGACACTCGTCATCCATGACGCCGCGAACGGCGACGGACGGATTATACAGATGCGCCGGCGGCGCTCCATCGCGCCGCCCGTGTCTTCCGAATTAGGCCAGTATGTGACGGGGCGGTCGCCGTTGGCGACGGCGTGATCGTGATCGCGGGCCTCGCAGAGTGCCGGCGAGCCACCAGCCGATTGACAAGTGGGGCGGCGGCCGTTTCAATCCATATTCCTGCCGATGTAGCTCAATGGTAGAGCACGGCTTTCGTAAAGCCGGGGTTGAGGGTTCAAATCCCTCCATCGGCTGTCCCTGATCTTGGGGCGATCAGGGCTGCGTCAGCTGGATCCGAACAAAGTACATGCCGAGCGTGTGGCGATCTGTGTATGCAAGCAGGTGGAAGTTCGGGTCGAGCGGGTCGGGCGCGGAATAAAACCGAACATTGCTGTACTTCGTGCCGAAAGTGATGGGCCCCGTCCAGGTCGTTCCGCCATCGCGTGAGCGAAGGTACGCGGGCAAGTCACCAACGAAGACGTAGACGTCATCGTCGAGATCGAGCCGCACTTTGGGACGCTGGTTTGCCCAGTTCGTGGTCAGATCGATGGTCCCTTCGACCCAGCTCGACCCGCTCCATCGAACCCAGATCAGGTCATAGGCAGGTGGCGGCGTAGCGCGGACATCGACGTTGGTGCCGATCATCACGCCGGTGTCGGGTCGGTGACGCTTGATTGCAATGAATGGGCGCGAGTTGCTGTCGAGATCGAAGGAGCGCTCGCTGTCTTGATCGACGTCACCGGCGTACGCGAGAAAGCGTGGGTCGTTACACCAAATGTGCTGGGTGAGCGGTACGTTCGCCGTTCCCGCGGCGTTGGTCCAGGTGTTGCCGCCGTCCGGCGACCGAGCGTAATAGATGTTCGTGTTGCACTGGTGTGGGCCGGAAGCGTCATTCCATTCGGCACGCAGACTCCACGTCAGGTGAAGCGAACGCTGCCCCAAAGCTTCGCGACCCAACGCGAGGTCTCCTTTTGTGAAGATCGAGGCACTGGTGGCCGCGGGGATTTCGGAGATCGACCCGGTCGCGGATTCAACAATGACGTACGGTCCGTCCGGAGTTCCTTGCGGAGAAATTCTGTAATAAGTGCGAGGGAATCCGTCATTGGGCCGGCCATCAAGCCATGCGAAGCCGTACGACTGTCCCACGCAGTGCGTGACGCCGGCGCGGTCGTCGTAGAGCCCCATGGCGTCGTAGAATTGCGTGGAGTAGAGCGTCTGGAATCTGCTGGGTAGACAAGCGGGTGTGGACCAAGTCTCGATCTTGCTGAAATCAGGAATGACTCGATAGCGCGGCGCGGTCCCAAAGGATCCGCGGCAGAGCGCGATCATCGTGGAGTATTGGTTGAGCACGTGCAGTCCGCCGGACTGGTCGCGAAGCAGCGTCGGCTCTGAGTGGTACCCGTTAAAGGGCGAGTCGGTCGGAGAATCGACCAGCACGGCGGGCGAGAATTCCTGCGTGACGAGATCGAAGCGGCGAACGTAAAGTCCGACGGGCGTCGCACAGCGGTAGAGAAAATAGAGACTGTCGCCGATTCGAACAAAGTTCGAGCATTCTGGATTTGGTGAGTTCCCGACGGTGTGTCCGGCCGAGCTGTCGGTGACTTGGAGCTCTGCGGAAATTACCGGTCCGCCGAGAGGAGGCGGCTGCACGGTAAACGTGGCTGGCTCGCTGGATTTCATGCCGCCGGGGCCAATGGCCTCTACCCGCCAGGTGTAGGTGGTGCGGTATGCGAGAGAGGAGAGCGTCAGACCAGGGGCAGAGAATCGGCCTGCATATTCGCGCGACGAGGAAGTCGCATGGGCAACGTCAAATGGGCTGGTACCGACATACACGTCGTACGCCGTGGCGTTTGCAGCGGGAAGCCAACTGAGCAGAGTGGGCGACTTGACCCGAGCAGCGCCATTAATGGGGGAAACAAGCGTCGGCGGCGAAGGCAGCGGCGGCGTCGCGCTGTCGTTGATTCGTGCGGCATGATCGGGGTTGGACGGACTGTCCGTCACGCCCGAATCGGTCGGAAGTGGCAATGATCCCGGTCCGCACGAAGACGCTGCGGATGAGAGCAGAATAAGCACGCAAAAAGACGGGCGGCACCCGTTCACCTGCCGTTCCCCCAGATCGTACGGACCGCCCGAAAATATCGCACTCGGTGCGCGGCCCGTACTCAGGTTGCGATCGGACGCTCAATCGCGCGATCGGCTTGTCGACGGCGCGGCAAGAAAGTATTCAATCTGAATAGACGGAGGCAAACGCGATGAGCTCACGGATTCGTGAGTTGGATCCGCACGAAATATAACCCAAGCTCATGCCGATCCGTGTAGGCGAGCAAGTGAAAATTGGGGTCGATCGGATCGGGGGAAGAGTAAATTCGGGAATTGGAGTACTTTGTCCCGAAGACGACCGGGCCGGTCCACGAGTTCCCACCATTCTTCGACACGTAGTAAGCGGGAAGATCGCCGACGAACACGTATATGTTGTCGTCCGCGTCGACGCGGACCTTCGGGCGCTGATTCGCCCAATTTGTCGTCGTATTGATTACGGAGCCAATCCAGGTTGTTCCGGTCCATCGTCGCCAATATAGGTCGTACTGCGGTGGCGGCGATGCGAGAACGTCAACGCGGTTTCCGACGACGACACCCGTTCCCGGCCGAACCTTCTTAATGGCCATGACCGGGCGCGAGTGGGCGTCGATATCAAAGGCACGTTCGCTGTCCTGATCGACATCACCGGCGAAGGCGAGGAAGCGGCCGTCATTCAATTTGATATGCTGAAGAAGCGACACCGAAGCGGTGTTGGAGGCGTTCGTCCAAATGTTTCCGCCGTCGATGGAACGTGCATAGTAGAGATTGGCGTTGCACTGATGCGTGGTGGAGCCATCCGTCCATTGGGCACGAATACTCCATACGACATGCAGCGAACGCGTTCCCGATGCCTCACGCCCGAGAACCAAATCGCCCTTTGAGAAAATGGATGCGCCGACTGCAGATGTCGGAATCTCGGGAATGTTCCCGGTGGCGGCTTCGACAATGATGTACGGACCATCGACGACTCCCTGGTTGTTGATGCGATAGTACGTTCGCGGAAATCCGTCATTGGGCTGTCCGTCGAGCCAGGCGAATCCGTAGGACTGACCGACGGCATGGGTCATACCAGCACGACTATCGTAAACGCCCATGGCGTCATAGAACTGGGTGTTATAGATGGTCGCAACGCGGCTCGGGAAGCATTCCGGCACAGTCCAGGTACCAGGCTTGGTAATGTCGGGAATTACCCGATGTCGCGGCGCGCTGCCGAAAGCCCCGCGACACTGAACGATCATGGGCGAATACTGATTGAGCACATGAAGTGCACCGGCGCCGTTTCGGAGCAGCGTTGGCTCGGAGTGGTATCCGTTGTTAGCGGGGTCGGTGAACGCGTCAACCAAGACAGACGGCGAAAAGACATTGCTGGCAAGGTCGAAGCGACGAACGAAGAGCCCCAGCGGCGTGGCAGAGCGATAAAGGAAATAGAGACTGTTGTCGATGCGAGTGAAGTTCGAGCACTCTGGATTGGGGGAATTGCCGACGGTGTGTCCGAGCGAGCGGTCGGTCACTTCATACTCGGGTGAGACTATCGGAGCCGGCAACGGCGGCGGTCGCGTAACAAACGACAGAACGGGGCCCCTTGTCGTACCCCCGAGCCCGACCTCGTCGATCCGCCAATAGTGCGTAGTCTGTTGCGGTAGCGCTGATGGCGCATAAGACGCGACACTTCGACTGCCCATGAACGTCGGCGAAGTCGTCGTAGCCGCAAGCACGTCGATGTAACTGGTGCCGATGAACACGTTATGGCTGGTCGCGCCGCCGCCGGCGACCCAAGTCAGCAGGGGCGAAGTCGAGACGTGTACTGAGCCGTGCGGTGGCCAGAATCCCGAAGCACTCCCCGGTGGCGAATTCGTGGAGAACTGCCAAACATCGCCCGTTGTGCTTTCGATGCTGCCAATCTCATCGATCCGCCAAAAGTAGGTTTGGTTGGGTGAGAGCACGGGCGAATACGCAGGATTCGCTGCGCGGCCGCGGTATTCCGGAGCGCCCCGGCTCGCCGCTCGGACTGCGGCGGCAGACGTGCCAAGGTAGATGTCGTGCACGATCGCACCCGCACCGGGGGACCATCGCAGACTCGTGCTGATCATTACCGCAGTAGCGCCATTGACCGGCGACGGACTCGTGGCCTTGAGGGATGTCGCGTTCATGTTGCCGATTGCACGCGACGACGGGATGTCGTCACCCTCGGTCCGTGATTCCACATCGTTCGCATCAGCCAGGGATGGCACGTCGCTCGGCAAATCCGCAGGAGTTGTACCGGTGAGTAAGGCACTCTCGAACGAGGTCGTTCCGCATCCGAACAGCGTAATCAGCGCGGTGAATGCGATCAACGATCGATGCGTCGTGGGATTATGAGTGCATGCGCGTCTATGGCAGCAATCGCAGCTCATTGGAATTTATCCCCTACGCGCATCCGTCAATGCGGATGCTGCCAGTTAACCCCGAATGTCGCGATGGAGATCGGCTTGGTTGGCGATCGGGCGACACGTTCTGTTCATGCCGGATCGAAGGAACGGTCGCTTACGATCCTGCCGCACGGGAGCGCGATTATACTCCGGCGATTGCAGAAGTTGAAGCGTCTTTCCCGAACGAATTCGCCCGGTCGGCGATTATGGCGATATCGTAATGTCGAATTATCTTAATTTGGGAACCTATGCACAGTGTTCGGAGTATCGCAGATTCTGCTTGACATCAGATTTCGCTCTCGATAAAACGGAATCGTCGGTGATCCGTCGTAGGCGGATCGAACAGGGAATTCCGGTGTGAGTCCGGAGCGGCCCCGCCGCTGTAACCGGGAACGAAAGCCGCTGATGCCATTGGCGACCGAAAGCGTCGCCGAGAAGGCGCGGCAAATAGGTGATGATCGCCCCGTGCGGTCGTCCGGCCCGGGAGCCAGAAGACCTACCGACTGAAATCCGTTGGACCTGTACCCTCGTGGGAGGGGTGCGCGTCGTGTTTTTAGCCATTTCCCGGGTTTCCGGGGTTTTCATTTCCAATTCTACTGAGTTTCGTTTGCCGGACCGGCGGGCTGGATCTGCATTTCCTGACCCCTATCGAGCGGTTTCGTGTGCAAACTGTGCGTTCAGGCACGGGATGCACAATCGGGAGCGGTCATGCCGAGGTTGACCAAAATATATACAAAAACCGGCGATGACGGCGGTACGGCGCTCGGTGGAGGGCAACGCGTTGGCAAGGACACGGCGCGGATCGAGGCATATGGCACCGTCGACGAATTGAATACGTGCATCGGCCTCGCACTTGCGGCAGGCGTCGGCGACGACATTCGCGAGCCGCTTCGTGCCATTCAAAATGAATTGTTTCACCTGGGCAGCGACTTGTGCTTTCTGGAGGAGGACAAGGGCCGCGTCTCGATCCCAGCGATCGAGACGCGACACGTGGAGGCGCTCGAGCGGCTGATGGATCGGCTCACCGAGCGGCTGGGGCCGCTGGAGAATTTCATCTTGCCGGGCGGCACAGAATCGGCGGCGCGGTTGCACGTTGCGCGATGCGTCTGCCGCCGAGCGGAGCGGATCGTGGTCGGGTTGGCGCGGGGTGAGCGCGTCGGGCCGCACGTCATTACTTACTTGAATCGATTGTCGGATGCGCTGTTTGTCATGGCCCGCGATGAGAATCGCCGGGCGGGCGTGAGCGACGTATTTTGGAACAGCCGGGCCTAGGGCCGGGCGCAAATTGAGAGGAGTGGAAAGATGACGGGGAGAACGGTGATGGTCTGTCTCCTGACAGGCGTTGCATTGACGACGGGCATTGCGCATGCCGCCGATCCGTGGGCGGATGCAGTGGTGAGTTATCAGGCCGGAACGACGGCCGTGCCCGGCTACACCAATCCGCTGATGTCGCTCGGGGAGCCTTCGCGGTTTACGGCCGATCCGAACTTCCCAAGCGTCGTCTCGATTTTCAGCGCGGCGTTTCTGCCGGATCAGATCGTCAGCATCGGCGAAGGGGGACACTTGACCGTGCGGTTTGACGAGCCGGTGGTGGACGGCCCCGCGAATCCATACGGAGTGGATCTAATTGTATTTGGGAATGCGTTCTTTGCGGCGGACTTTTCGAACTTTCCAAGCGTCGCACAGGAGAACCCGGCGCGATTGTTTGATTCCGATCTGCTGCACATCGAACTATCGGCCGATGGCATCAACTTCTTTCCGATCGCGCGACTGGGGGATCGATTGTTTCCCACGCAGGGATATCTCGATTCCGGTGCGTTCGAAGGCTCGCCGGGCGCAGTGCCGACGAACTTTCGGCGGCCGGTGAATCCGAGTTTGGGGCTGGCGAACTTCAACGGGCTCAGCTACGCCGATTCGCTGGCGCTTTATGACGGATCGGGCGGAGGTTTGCCGATCGATATCTCGCAGACGGGGCTGGGATTCATTACTCATGTTCGATTCAGCCTGCCGGACGACGGCAATCCGCAGACGAGCATCAAAGGGGAGATCGACGCGCTAGCGGCCGTGCCGGAGCCGGTGACGGTTGCGTTGACGGGGTTCGGTCTCCTACTGGCGCGGGCACGCTTGCGTCGCCGGCGAATGCGAGGTTGAGAGGTGCTTTCCGGAGGCGTGAAGGGGACCGGAGTGCGGCGCGCAGGTCGGCGGTGGCTGACTTACGTCGCCGCACTTGTCGCGGCGACGGGCGGAGAGGCAGATGCGCGGGCGGAGTGGCCGCAGTATGCGTCGAGCGCGGAGCGGAATGCCGTGGCGTCCACAGCGCCACAGAACGTGTCGGCGCAGCTTTGGCGGGCTGATCGGGATGCGGTCAGTCATGCGCTGGTTTGCGAGGGGGCTTCGGGGCCGGTGGTGTCGGGCGGGCGGGTGTTTGTCAACGCGCGGCACTTTTCGGGCACGAGCTACGTCGGCAATAAGCTCATTGCGTTTGACCAGGCCAGCGGCGGGTTGCTTTGGGAGCGGGTGGTCGACAAGGGTGTCCTGAATTCGTGGTCTTCGCCGGTGGTCGACGTCTCGAACGGCACGGCGCTGATCGCGAGCGGAGCAAAGGTGACGGCGGTCGACGTTGTGTCCGGCAGTGTGGCTTGGTCGACGCCGCTGGATAGGAACGTTGTCAATGCTTCGCCGCTCGTGGCTAGCGACCTGACGCCGGGCCGGGCGTTTGTCAGCGATTACGATCCGTTTGGCGGGGCGGGGCAGCTCTATTGCATCAACACTTCGGCATTCGATGCGGTTGGCAACCCTTATCAACCTGGCGAAATTGTGTGGCAGGAGATTGTCGGCGGCACGAGCGGGGCGACGCCGGCGTATCACGCCGGAAGCGTCTACGTGGCGACGGCGGCCGGGCCGGGCGGGTTTCCGGATTCGGGCGTCGTGTATGCATTTGACGTGAACGCGCCGCCGGCGTCGCGGCTGCGGTGGCAGACGGCGGTTGGCGAGGGATTTTTTGGCGGGGTCGCGGTTGTCGACGGGTATGTGTATGCGGCCGGATATGGTTTTTCGGGAAGCGGGGACAATTCGACACTCGTGAAGCTTCGGGAGACGGACGGGGTGGTGATGTGGACCGTGCCGTGTGAGCGGACGGCGTCCATACCTGTAGTTGGCGGAGGGCGGGTGTACGTCGCGGCGGGGATTCAAGGATTCGGGTCGGTTCCGAAGGTGCAGGCATTTGCGGACAACGGGAATTCGGCGAGCAAGCTGTGGGATACGTATGTCGATTCCGGCGGGACGCTGGTTGTCGGGGGGTGGACGCATCAGCCGGTGCTGGCGGGCTCGACGCTATTTGTGGGGAAGATCCCGCTCTCGGGCGACTTCTACGGGGCTTACACCGATCTGTTCTTGTTGGATGTGACGCGCACGCCCGGACAGGCGGGGTTCGTGCGGCAGCAGCGGAGCGGGTGCGGGAGCAGTCCGGCCGTGACGGACGGGCGGGTCTACACGATCGGGGCGACGGGACTTTTCGCGCTTGCGGCGCGGGGCGATTACTCATCGAACGGCCTTGTCGAGGGGATAGACATTGCTGGCTTTGTCGCGGCAGTACTGGGGCCACCTCCATTGCCGCCGGCGATCGCGCTAGGAGACTTTGATTCGAACGGCGTCGTCGATGCGGCCGATGCGCCGCTGATGGTTGCGGCGCTGCTGGGGATATGATGACGAGACGCGAACGACAGGCCGGGTTTACGCTGATCGAGCTGCTCGTGACAATTTCGATCATCGGATTACTCGTCGGTGTGCTGGTGCCGGCGCTGAGTTCGGCGCGGAACCAGGGGCGGGGGGCCATGTGTCTGTCTAACCTGCGTCAGATAGGCTCGGCGTTCACGATGTACGCCCAGGACTTCGAGGATCGGGCCATGCCGCTGGCGTACTGGTCGTTCGAAGATGTCGGGGCCGGGCCGGTCGTCTATTGGTGGGGGACGAACGAGGCGAGCGGCGTCGATTACACGCGCGGGTTTGTGTGGCCGTACCTGCAGAGTCCGCCGCGCGAGCGGAGCGTCTTTGAGTGCCCGATGCAGCCGTGGGGGAGCTACAAGCCGCAGGGTGCGGCGAAGTCGATCACGAGCACGTATGGCTACAACGGCTATTACCTGTCGCCGCCGATGACGCCGGGGTGGGGGATGGCGATCGGTCAGCGACCATGGCTGAATCTCGGGCACGTGCGCGATACGGCGGTCGTGTTTTCGTTTGTCGATTCGCTGATTGACCTGGGCGGGAGCCAGCCGGTGAACACCGCGCTGCTCGATCCGCCGCAGATTTTTTCGGGGGGGAGCTGGAGCGAGAATCCGAATCCGACGACGGCGTTCCGGCATGGGCACGGGGCGCAGGCGATGCATGTCGATGGGCATGCGGAGAAATACGTCGCCGAGCCCGCGTGGATCGTGTCGAGCCGGTCGGAAGTCGGGTCGGTGGGGAAGGAGAACGGGCCACATTACGTGCCGGATTGGCGCGACTGGGAATAGGGGCATTCGGAGGGGCGACCATCAAATCGTCGACCATCGAAAACCCGCGAATTAGGAGGACCAGGATTTTCATCCGGCGTTGAGCGACATCGAAAGACAATCGCCACTGGACTTGGGGGCGATCGAGGCGGCGCTGGCCGCTCTGACCGACAACGAACCACGCTCTCCTGCGTAGCGATCGCTTTTTTGCTGATAGTAGCTGGTAAAGAGCCGGATAAGACTTGTCGCAATGCCGCGTCTCCTTGGCCGGTTGGGGCCATGACGCGAGGGCGATTGACACGACGGGAACGTCACGCGTTCGGGAGCGGCTTCGCCGGGCCGTCGCGTCAATGGCTGGCGGCGGGAGGATCCGGGTTGGATTGGAAGAGCGCTCATAGGACGTTTTTGCTGATAAAAGTGATAATCGCTGATAATGGGCCGGTCGAAGCGGCGCGTACAGTTTCCGGGGCCGCTTCACTTCCAAGAGCGGCTTCGCCGCACGTCGCGTCCAGGGCAGGGCGGAATCTCCCGTGCAGCTTGGACACATGTTTGACGCGAGTGCAACATCACCCGCGATGTAGCTGACATAGAGGTCTGCCAGCGTTCCGCAGAATGGGGCGAAGGCTGCGACGCAGAAACGCCACGACGCAGGAATGGGAGAGGAGGACAGCGGGCCGGCTGCACAAAGTTTTCCGAATTCAGACGATGTTTCGACGACAAGTTTGGCGATCGGCATCGGTTTCGGGATACCTCGTGTTGAGCAGAGCACCAGAGGCATCTGGTCCGTCCCTCACCTCAGAGGGAGTTGGGCACCCTCGCTTCCTCCGTGCTCGGGTCACGACCCCGGCGTCGTCCGCCGGGTGCCGCTGGCGTGTGACGGGCGTTCGACTTCATTTGAAACCGGGGCGGTGTTCTGAATTGATCGCGCGGTATCGATCGGCGTCCCGCACTCCGGGCAGCGACCTGAGACGTTGAGCGTCAGGTCGTAATTGCAGATGGGGCAACGGCCGGTTGAAGCGCTGCGATTGCTGCAATGACGGCGAAATGCGACGGACAGTACCGCGATCGCAGCAGCGAACGCGAAACAGACGGCGCCGAGCATGTCATCAGGAGCAACGTGTGCAATGATGGTCTGGAACAGCAAGGCAAGGGCGGCCAAACCCGCGATTCGCTTTCCGGTTGTGAGCAAGGGGCGACGTCGCAGGTCCGCGTAGTAGAGCGCGCCGTACCATGAGAGGGCCGCAAAACTCGTGGCTGCACCGAGTTTGTCCGCGATTCCATTCGCCGGACGGCCGGCGATTCGCAGACTTGGCCAGGGCGAGAAGAGCGCGAGCAAGGCGAGGAGCGTGCAAAGGAACATCGTGACAGCGAGAAATCCGAATGCGTTTCGCCACAGGGGCGAGCGATTAACCACGCGGTGTCCTCACGTTGCGTCGCCGTCGGGATTGAGCATCGTACGCGGCGAACCGCTTTCAGCGGAAGGGAGGCGGCGACCTCTCGGCGGGTGGAGTATGGGAGTTGCGAGGTGGGTAACAATTCCCGCCCGTGGGTTAGGTTACCCGGCGTGGGGTTGGAGGGTCGCGTGCGGGTAACGATTGGCGGGTGGCGACTGGCACGGGGGTTGATAGGGTGGGGAAGGATACACTTGCGGGCAGGCCTTGCGGGTTCGCGATTGCGGATCATGGAGGCCGGAAATGTTTGCCGTTGAGATGATGGACCCGGTGGCCGGGCTGCTAATGCTTGCGTTCCTGGCGTTGGCGGGCGGCGGGGCGTTGACCGAACGGGTTGGTCAGGTATGGTCGGCGTGGTTGCGAGCGGCCGGTGGCCGGCGAACGGGGCGGATGACGTAGGAGAACGAGCATGATCAGCGGATTGATTTCGTACCTGGTGGCGATTTTCTTTACGGGATACCCGTGGGCGTTTCTCGGGCAGTTGTTTGACGGGCCGTATCGGTTTTTCCAGTCGATCGGGTTGTAGGCATTCGTTGATTCCGAATAGAGAAAGCCCACGGACGGTTGTCCGTGGGCTTTTCTTGTTTGATCGCACCGGGTTTTCGTCGACCGGCGGGGGCGCCGGCCGCTACGCTAGAGCTTGACGGTTACGGTCTTGACCTCGCTGTATTGCTGGAGGCCGTACTCGCCGAGTTCGCGGCCGATGCCGGACTGCTTGAAGCCGCCGAAGGGGGCGGCGGCGTCGAAGACGTCGTAGCAGTTGACCCAGACGGTGCCGGCGCGGACGTTGTTCGCGATGGCGTGGGCCTTGGAGATGTCGCGGGTCCAGACCGCGGCGGCGAGGCCGTAGATCGTTCGGTTGGCGCGCTGGACGACTTCGTTCACGTCTTTGAACTTGATGATGCTCATGACGGGGCCGAAGATCTCTTCCTGCGCGATCTTCATTTCGTCCTTCACGTCGGCGAAGACGGTGGGCTCGATGAAGAAGCCCTTGTCGCCTTTCTTGGCGCCGCCGCACATGAGCTTGGCGCCGTCCTTCTTGCCGGCTTCGATGTAGCTCATGACCTTATGGAACTGCTCTTTGTCGACTTGCGGGCCCTGCTCGGTGGTCGTGTCGAACGGGTCGCCGACCTTGCGGCGCTTGGCGCGGTCGGTGGACTTGGCGACGAACTCGTCGTAGATCTTTTCTTCCACGAAGAGGCGGCTGCCGGCACAGCAGCACTGGCCCTGATTAAAGAAGAGGGCGAAGTGGGCGCCTTCGATGGCGGCGTCGAGGTCGGCGTCGGCGAAGACGATGTTGGGGCTCTTGCCGCCGAGTTCGAGGGTGACGCGCTTGAGGTTGCTCTTGGCGGCGGCCTCCATGATGAGCTTGCCGACTTCGGTCGAGCCGGTGAAGGCGACCTTGTCGATGTCCAAGTGACTGCTGATGGCCGCACCGGCCGTGGGGCCGAAGCCGGGGAGGATGTTGACGACGCCGGGCGGGAAGCCGGCTTCGACGATGAGTTCGCCGATGCGGAGGGCCGAGAGCGGGGTCTGTTCGGCGGGCTTGAGGACGACGGTGTTGCCGCAGGCGAGGGCGGGTGCGAGCTTCCAGGCCTGCATGAGCATCGGGAAGTTCCAGGGAATGATCTGGCCGCAGACGCCGACGGGCTCGAGCTTGGTGTAGCAGAAGTAGGGGCCGTTGACGGGGATCGTCTTGCCGTGAATCTTGTCGGCCCAGCCGGAGAAGTAGCGGTAACACATGGCGGTGAGGGGGACATCGGCCTTTAGGGCGTCATTGAAGGGTTTGCCGTTGTCGAGGGACTCGAGGCGGGCGAGCTCTTCGGCGTTTTTCTCGATGAGGTCGGCGAGCTTGGCGAGCATTGCGCCGCGACGCGAGGCGGGCATCTTGCGCCACTTGCTGCCGAGGTCGAAGGCGGCCTGGGCGGCCTTGACGGCCTTGTCGACGTCGGCCTTGTCGGCCTCGGCGACCTTGCAGATGACGTCGCCGGTGGCGGGGTCGACCGTCTCGAAGGTTTTGCCGGAGGCGGCGTCGACCCACTCGTTGTTGATGAGGAGCTTGGTCTGGCCGATTTTCACCTTCCGGTCGGACGGGGTCAGGGTGGCGGTTGACATGCGAGTCCTCCTTTTTGAATGAGATTGCTGAACGCCGGTAATTGTAGCGGGAACGGGGGTTAGCACCAGCCGGCGGAGCGGGGGAGTGTCTCGCGAGCGGACTCGTGCGTCTTCCCTTGGGGCGGCGGGGCAGTTGCCGTTCCGGAAGCACTCGCGGGAGAAGATCAGTGATGCGTCGAGCGATTGTTTGTTGCGTATCGTGGTGTTGTCTGGCGGGTTCGACGTGGGGACAGACGACCTACGTCGTCAATACGCTGGGGGATTCTATCGATATTGCGCCGGGGAACGGGGTGTGCCAGGATGCGAATGGATTGTGCTCGCTGCGGGCGGCGGTGATGGAGGCGAACTTTACGGCGGGCGTGGTGCACATTCGTTTTACCGTGATCGGGACGCATACACTGACGCTGGGCGGGATTGAGAATGCGGCGATCGCTGGCGATCTCGACGTCAACCCGGTCGCGCCGCTGACGGACTTATTTGTTTTTGGGAACGGGATCGGGAATACGGTGATCTCAGCGGCGGGGTTGCCGGCGGGGCAGCCGGATCGCGTTTGGCATGTGCCCGCGGGCGCACCGGCGGGGCTGACGCTGCAGTTGAACGGGCTGACGATCCAGAATGGGCGGGCACAGGGGGCGACGGGAGTCGATGGGGGCGGCGTGCTGGTGCAGGGTGGGCGACTGCTGCTGGATCACGTAATGATTCGAGATTGCGTGGCGACGGGCGACGGCGGCGGGTTGTGGGCGGATCGGTCGGTGACGGTGCAGCCGGTGACGCCGTTTGTGCTGGATACGAATTCGGCGGGGGACGACGGCGGCGGGATGTACATCGCGTCACCGGGTACGTTTACGGGTTCCTTTGACGCGGAGACGAATACATCGGGGAACCGGGGCGGCGGCGTGCGGTTCGCTCTCGGGACGACGGCGACGATCGTCGATGCGGTGATGCAGTTCAATGTTGCGACGCAGGGCGGCGGGCTGGCGAATGCGGGGACGACGACGATTGGCTTCCTGATCGCGGCTCAGAACCAGGCGATCGGAGGTGGGAACGGCGGAGCGATCGCGAATCAGAACGGCGGGACGTTGACGATCGGGCCGGTTGGGATCGTGCAGGGGAACCTGGCGGCCAACGGCGGCGGAGCAATCAACAACCAGTTTGGGGCAACGCTGAAGGTTGACGGGGTAGCGTTTCGGGGGAACACGGCGACGAACCTGGGCGGGGCGGTTTCGAACGGGGCGGATGCGAGCTTCACGCATTGCGAGTTCAGCGGGAATCGATCGAACGGGCTGATTGCGAATGCGGCGGGGGGCGGGGCGGTTTACAACCAGAATCCGGCGGGGGTGTTTCGGGCGGTGAACTGCACGATCAGCGGGAACAGTGCGCCGTTTGGGTTTGGGGGCGGGATTGAAAATGATTTTGACGCACGGTGCGAGTTGAGCGCGAGCACGTTTTTTGCGAATCGGGCATCGGCGGGGGACAGCTTGTTCAATGGCAACTCGCTGGGGACGACGCCGGTGATGCAAGTGGTGGGGACGATAATCGACAGCTCGCCGTCGCTTCCGGGGAATAATGTCGTCGCGCCGACGCCGGTCTTGTCGGCGGGGTTCAACATCAATGTGGATGGGACGGGGATGTTGCCTGCGCCGGGGGATCAGTTTGGGACGATCGCGATGCCGATCTTTACGCAGCTTTCGCCGCTGCTGCCGTGCGGGACGTTGCAGGCGCATTATCCGGCGCCGACGAGCCCGGCGGTCGATAAGGGAGTGTGTTTCGACCTGGCGGGGAACGTGCTGGTGGACGACCAGTGCGGTGCGCCGCGGCCGACGGATGGCGACGGCAGCGGGACGGCGGAGTGCGACGTGGGCGCGATTGAGGCGCCGGCGATGCCGCCGGCCTGCCCGACGTGCCGGGGCGACATGGATGGGGACAACGACGTGGATGGCGGGGACATTCAGCGGTACGTGGATTGTATTTTCGCGGGCCCGGCACCGGTGATTGCGCCGGGGTGTGCGTGTGCGGATATGGATATTGACGGGCAGTTGGATCTGACGCTTGATGTGCCGCTGTTTGTGGCGAAGACGACGGGTGTTGGGGATCCGAATCCGGCGTGTCCATGACCCAGCGCGGCGATTAGATTAGCTGATTAGTTGAAGAAGCACGCCGAATACAGCGGTGCAGAGTATCCTGACACATGCTCCCGCGACTGCGCCGACCATTGCTGCCAAAAGTGGGCAAACGAAAAGGAGAACGCGATTTGCCAGTCCTTTCGCAAACCCGAGGGCCATTGTCGCCACGGTACACGCCCACCAGAACACCGGTACGGCCATGAGGCAGGATTGAACGAGTGTGAAACCCGGCGTGAATAGACCATCCGAGAGCAAGACGCGCCCGACCGAAATCGAGAAGAAAGCGAGAGCACTCACGAGCTTGAACCCGCCCGAGTAGCGCAGAAGTCCGAGCCAAAAGTCGCGGCCGGAGGTCACGTTCGTTGGTAACGCAAGTGTGGCGTACGTCGCGGCGAGGGACCGCTCGCATGCGCCGAAGCCGGCGTAGAATGCCGTGCCCCAGGTCAAAGGCGCGGCGATAAGGGCGAACGGATTTCCGCCTTGGGCCAACATTGCACACACCCCAATTCCGATCGCGGCGAGTGAACTGCGACTTGCGTAAGAGGCCGCAGATTCACGGAGGTGGACGTTGGGAAATCGTCTCGCGAGTCCGCGCGGTGAGAATGCGACTTCGATCCAGGTTGTGAGCATCGTTCGCGGGCTGCGGTCGAGGTCCCACGGGACTACCGGTTGTGGCTCCTTGCCGTAGCGACTTCTCAGTTCGTCGAGGTTGAATTCGAAACCGCATTCCGGGCAGCGCGGCTCGTGCAGGCCGCTTAGGTCGTAATCGCACTTCGGGCAGTGGAGATGATCTTCAATGTCGTCCGGTTGAGGTGGGGCGTCCGAACGATTGGCGTGCGGGTCGGTCATCTTCAAGCATGATAACGCGACCGTCAGGTAAAAAACGAAGCACGCCCGAACGTCGGGCGTGCTTCTTTCCCCCTCCGACCGTGAGATCATTTCTTGCGGAGGGTATCGGAGACGGCACTCGCAACGGCGACCCTCACATCTTGGCAGTAGTTCAGGTCGTCCCCCCGGCGAGTGCATCCCCGGAGACTTTTTTGTTGGATCGGTTTACTGCTCGGGGCCTTCCTCCAGCATCTTGCGGAGGTAGCCGTTCTCGCGGCGGGTGGCTTCGAGATCGAACAGCAGGTACTTGATGGCGAGCCGCAGGTAGTCCATGTTCTCCTGAAGACTCGTGACGGTCATTTTGAGCTTCTCATGGCGGTCCTTGGTCTCCTGAGCCATGAGCTCGAGTTTGGCTTTTTCGTCGGCGGGCAGGGTGCCGATTTCGGCGACCAGCTCCGCGAGTCTCGTCTGGAATACTGTTTCATCCATCGCAATCCCCTCGCTTCCTGTATGAGCGACGGTTCCGCTTCAATCGGGCGGGATTCCGTTATTTCCCTCAACCCGACGCGGACCCTATGAGCAACGGCCGTGCCAGTGGTCGGCAAAACGCCGAATTGAATCCCCTGGGAGGCCCCCAGCGCCGCAATCGCTGCATCAACCGGGCTTTGCGCGTTGAGGTCGACGGCGGTCGATGATTCGCGTGGCCGGTTCGGATCGCGCGGCCCTGTTGCGGCGAATCAACGTCCATCCGGGGTACATTGCGGCGACTCGGCGGTTTTGTGCCCATTCGACGCGGGTTTGCGGCGACTTCGCTTGTCGCCACACGTGTCGTCGGCGGGCAACATTGCAACGCCTTGTGTAGCGGTGCCCCGGTCCTAGAATTAGACCCGCATCGCGGAGAAACGTGAGAGGAATCGGTGGATGAGCGAACAGACGTACGGATACGACTTCAAGACGATCGAGCCGAAGTGGCAGGCGTATTGGGACCTGCACGCGACATTTCGGACGCCGAATCCGGGCGAGCCGACGTTTGATGCGTCGCGGCCGAAGTACTACATCCTCGACTTCTTTCCGTATCCGAGCGGGGCGGGGCTGCACGTCGGGCATCCGGAGGGGTACACGGCGACGGATATTCTGGCGCGGTACCAGCGGATGCGCGGGCGAAACGTGTTGCACCCAATGGGGTGGGATGCGTTCGGGTTGCCAGCCGAGCAATATGCAGTGGAGACCAACACGCATCCGCGGATCACGACGGAGCGGAACATTGCGCGGTTTCGGGAGCAGCTCAAGCGGCTGGGGTTTTCGTATGACTGGTCGCGGGAGTTGTCGACCACGGACGCGGCGTATTACCGCTGGACGCAGTGGATTTTCCTGCAACTGTTTCATCACTGGTATGACCCGGCGGATCAGAAGGCGCGGCCGATCGCGGAGCTGGTGAAGGAGCTGGAGGCGGAGCGGCTGGTCGTGCGGTTTGACGGGGAGTTGATGCCGGCGCCGCAGTCGGGATTGCAGCAGATCGGCGGGATCCAGCCGGGGCTGAAGTTCTGGCACGAGCTGAATGACGTCGAGCAGAGGGAGATCATCGATCGACATCGGCTGGCGTACCTGGCGGAGGTGCCGGTGAACTGGTGTCCGGCGCTGGGGACGGTGCTGGCGAACGAGGAGGTGACGTCGGAGGGGCGGAGCGAGCGCGGGAACTACCCGGTTTTTCGGCGGCCGCTCAAGCAGTGGATGCTGCGGATTACGGCGTACGCGGATCGGCTGGAGCGCGACCTGGAGGGGGTCGACTGGCCGGAGTCGGTCAAGCTGATGCAGCGAAACTGGATCGGTCGGAGCTATGGGGCGGAGGTGACGTTTGGGATCGCGGGGTCGGAGGAGACGCTGCGGATCTTTACGACGCGGCCGGACACGCTGTATGGGGCGACGTACATGGTGCTGGCACCGGAGCATCCGCTGGTCGAGGAGCTGACGACGGATGCGCAGCGGGCGGCGGTGCGGAAGTACGTCGAGGAGGCGGTGCGGAAAAGCGAACTGTCGCGGACGGCGGAGTCGAAAGAGAAGAGCGGAATATTCACCGGGGCGTATGCGATCAATCCGGTGTGGCCGGAAGGGGATGCGCGGGCGAAGGTGCCGATCTGGGTGGCGGACTACGTGCTGATGGCGTACGGGACGGGGGCGATCATGGCGGTTCCGGGGAGCGATACGCGCGACCTGGAATTTGCGGAGCAGTTCAAGCTGCCGGTGGTGCAGGTGGTTGAGCCGCCGGATGGAGTGGCGTGGCGCGGGTTTGTCGATGACGGGACGGCGGTAAACTCTCCGCCGTCGGGGACGCGCGGCGAGTTCTGCGAATTGAACGGGCTGCCGACGGCGCGGGCGAAAGAGAAGATTATCGCGTGGATTGAGCAGGAGGGGATCGGGCGCGGGCGGGTGCAGTACAAGCTTCGCGACTGGCTGTTTTCGCGGCAGCGGTACTGGGGCGAGCCGTTTCCGATCATTCACTGCGGGACGTGCGGGCCGGTGGCGGTGCCGGAGTCCGAGCTGCCGGTGGTGCTGCCCGATCTCGATAATTTCAAGCCAACGCCGCAGCCGGAAGACGTGATGTCGGACCCAGAGCCGCCGCTGGCGCGGTCGGGGCAGTGGGTGCGGGCGGAGTGTCCGCGGTGCGGGACGACGGGGCGGCGCGAACTGAACACGATGCCGAATTGGGCGGGGTCGTGCTGGTACTACCTTCGGTTTCTCGATCCCAAAAACGATCGGGCGATGTGCTCGCGCGAGGCGGAGCGGTACTGGATGGTGTCGGCACGCAAGGACGGGCAGCCGCACGTTGGCGGGGTCGATCTGTATGTTGGCGGGGCGGAGCATGCGGTGCTGCACCTGCTGTATGCGCGGTTCTGGCACAAGGTGCTGTATGACTTGGGCGTTGTGAGCACGCCGGAGCCGTTCGGGAAGCTGTTCAATCAGGGGATGATCCGGGCGTTTGCCTATCGCGACTCGCGCGGGGTGGCGATCGGGTATGACGAGATCGACTTCCGCGAGGACGGCAACGCGTATCAGAAGCAGACGGGCGAGAAGCTGGCCGGGGCCGTCGAGAAGATGAGCAAGAGCTTAAAGAACGTCATCAATCCGGATGACGTGGTCGCCGAGTATGGGGCGGACTCGCTGCGGCTGTATGAGATGTTCATGGGTCCGCTGGCGGCGAGCAAGCCGTGGAATCCGCGCGACGTGCCGGGGGTGTATCGGTTCTTGCAGCGAGTGTGGCGGCTGGTGGTTGATCCGGAGACGGGCGGGCTTTCGCCGCGCGTCGCGACGGATACGAAGGCGGATGCATTGGAGAAGGCGCTGCATCGGACGATCAAGAAGGTGACGGAAGATGTCGAGGCGATGGCGTTCAATACGGCGATCGCGGCGATGATGGAGTTTGTGAACGAGGCGACGCGGGTCGATCAGATTCGACGCGATCAGCTCGAGCGATTTGTGTTGTTGCTCGCGCCGTTTGCGCCGCACGTTGCCGAAGAATTGTGGGAGCGGCTGCGCGGCCGGAGCGGAACGCTGACGTACGAGTCGTGGCCGAAATATGACGCGTCGCTGCTGGTCGAAAGCGAAGTCGAACTGGCGGTGCAGGTGAACGGGAAGCTGGCGGGAACGGTACGCGTGCCGGCGGACGCGGATGATGGGCAGTGCGAGGCGGCGGCGCGGGGCGATGCGAAGGTCGCGGCGCGGCTGGCTGGTAAGACGGTGCGGAAGGTGATTGTCATCAAGGGTCGGCTGGTGAACATGGTCGCGGGTTGATGGCGTCGGATTCGATCGAGATCGAGGCGAAGTTTCCAGTCGGCGATCTGGAGCAGGTTCGCGGGCGGCTGCGGTCGGCGGGGGCGACGTACGTCGGGCGCGTGCTGGAGTGCAATCGGTTCTTCGATCGGGCGGACACAGGACTGCGGGCGGCGGGATGCGGCTTGCGGGTGCGATCGGTGCGGGTGCTCGATGGTCCGGCGGTCGCGGCGACGGTGACGTTCAAAGGGCCGGTAAAGGCGGGGGCGTTCAAGACGCGGCGGGAGTGTGAGTTGGCCGTGTCGGACGCCGAGCGGGCGGCGGAATTGCTCAAATTGCTCGGATTTGACGAGACGATTCTTTTTGAGAAGCGGCGGGAGAGCTGGCGGCTTGGGGGGTGCATGATCGAGCTGGACGAACTTCCCTTCATTGGGGCGTTCGTCGAAATCGAGGGACCGAGCGAAGGAGCGATCCGCGAGGTGCAGGAACGATTGGCGCTCGGGGGAACGGCGTGCGAAAGGGCGAGCTATCTGGCGCTGATCGTCCGACATTGCGAACAGGCCGGCGCAGTCCGTCGCGAATTGCGACTGGCGGACACGCATTCGCCATCGGCGTGAGGCGAATGACGCGCGCGGCTTGACGATGGAGCGCGTTGTTCGTATTGTTCGGCTCACTCTTGGGTCTGGCTATGAATCTTGTAACCGGGGCCACGGGCCTCCTGGGCAGCCATATCGTCGAGCAACTTCGCCTGCGAAACCGGCCGGTGCGCGTTCTGGTGCGCCGCGACTCGGATACGCGGTGGCTGGCGACGCAGGGCGTTGAGCTGGCGTACGGCGATTTGACGGATCGGGCATCGATCGATGCGGCGGTCAAGGGCGTCTCGTGCGTCTATCATGCGGCGGCGCGGGTCGGGGATTGGGGGCCGTGGCCGGATTTTCAGCGAATCACGATTGACGGAAGCCGGAACCTGTTCGACGCGATCGAAGCGGCGAAGGTTTCGCGTCTGATCCACATCAGCAGCATCAGCGTGTACGGGCACGTCAACGGCGAGGGGCTGGTCTTCGACGAGACGGCTCCGCTCGGTCAGAACCTTTACAAGTGGTCGTATTACACGCGGGCAAAGGTTGAAGTCGAGCGGATGCTGTGGGACCGGCGTAATCAAATCGCTTTTACGGTGATCCGGCCGAGCTGGCTCTACGGACCGCGCGACCGGGCGACGATGGCCCGGATGGTCAACCTCGTGCGGACCGGCAAGGCCAAATTGCTCGGGGACGGCGAGAATCGGCTCAACATGGTGTATGCCGGGAATGTCGCGGAGGCGTGCATCCTCGCCGCGGACCAGCCGGCGGCCATTCACGAGGCGTTCAACGTCAGCAATGACGGACACCTGACGCAACGAAGCTATTTTTCAATGGTGTCGAAGACGCTCGGCGTTGCGCCGGTGACGCGCCAGGTGCCGTACGCCATCGCTTATCGCGTGGCGTTCGGGATGGAGGTCTTCGGGCACGCGTTCAAGACGAAGAAGCCGCCGATGGTGACGCGCTACGGCGTGTGGCTGATGGGGCGGCGGGCGTTTTTTTCGGCGGAGAAGGCGCGGCAGAAGCTGGGGTGGAAGTCGACGGTCGGTTACGAAGAGGGAATCCCATCGACGATCCGGTGGTACCTCGACCAGACCGAGCGACAACCAACGCGGGAGCGGGCGCTGGTCGGGGCGTAGGGCGGTTTTCGAAGTCAGGTAGGCATCTGGTCGGCCGCTTGCGCTGGGGTCGAATTCCTCGTCGTCGATTCGAGTATTTCATCCTCGATGAGTTGAAGGAAGCGACGGGCCATCGGTTCGCTTACGGCGGAACTGTCGTACGTCAGTGCGAGGTTCAGGCGATCCTCGAAACGGCTGAAGACGGGATTCAACCCCGGTGGCGCGGCGATGGGGCCACCACCCCAGACATTCAAGACACGCGCGCCGCAAAGGGTTCTCAGCGGCTCGCGAACCTCTCCGTAGTAGGAGAAGCCGGACGCGAGCACGGGTATGCGCATGGGGAGCTTGAAGATCAGCGGGTAGGTCCATGCGTGGAGGCACGCGGCGGCCTGCATCAGAGCCCACTGCGACAGGTCGCGCCGGCGACTGATGAAATCCTGAAACTGAGACAGGATGTCGTCGCCGATCGCACGGCGATCGGCCAGCCGATCGGCGCGGCCGGCCAGCAATGGCGTGACGAGGTAGTTGCCGGGGACGGGACGCATGTCGAGGATTCGAGAGTTGCTGTCGGAGATGCCGACGCGGAGCGGCATGGTGATGCAGCAGGCCTCCGCGGCGACGCCGTTCTCGAGGAGGGATTGGTACACGGCGCGGAGCACGCCGGCGGCCAGAAATCGAGCGTAGCGGGCCGGGCCGGCGGGGGACCAGCGTTTGGCGCCGGCCTGCACCTGCCCGGTTTCTTCGGCGGTGAAGTGGCGATGCAGCACCTCGTACTGAGCGTGTCGGACACGAGGCGAGCCCGGTAGAGTGGCGAATTTCAGGCCGACTTCGGCCGGCGAAGACGCAAAGCCACGCAGGGCGAGAGCGATTCGACGCAGCCAGGAGAATTCGCGAAGTACGTTCACCGTGCGGGAATCGTCGCTCGCGATTTCGGTCGGGTCCGCGCGAACAGCGGGGTCGCTACTCCGGCGGCCGAGTTGAGAGAGGAACCAGAGCGCGCCCTCGGCATCCATGAAGAAGTGGGGCCAGCGGAAATAAAACCGCGTACGATCGTCGGGAAGGGCGTACTGCTCGAACCGGACTTGGGGACCGGTCTGATGGTTCCAGCGCGTTTCGTCGCCTGCCGGATGGAGGCGGGCGGCGCGTGCCTGCGCGTTTGGATCGCGCGACAGATCGACGAATACGTGCGACTGAGCGGCGGCGCTGCGGGCGGCGGCGGGGACGTTGCGCGGCACGTTCCAGAATGGACGGCCGGCGGGGAAGCTGATGCGGAGCGATCCGATCGTGGCGGGGTGCCGAACCATCGTTCGGAACAATGTTTCACGAAACGCGGAGGGTTCGATGTGGCCGTCGACATCGATCACCATGTAGGCGGTATTGCCGCCCGGGGAACATCGGCTCAGTTCAAGGTGGCGTCCGTAGACAAGGCGGTCGCACGGATTGAGCGGGATGCGGCGGCTCATGGCGACGTTGCGATCGCGGACGAAGCGCGGGAAACCGCGGACGAGCGGCCGCCTGATGGGAACAGCGCGGGAAAAAGGTGCAGCCGCGATGAGGCCAGCGGTTCGTTAAAGCGCAATCGAAGCGCGGCGACCTGGCATTCGTCGCGCACGTCCATCAGCTCGACCGTGAAGTCGCGCAATGGGATGGTCTGGCCGGCGACGGGCTTCCAGTCGGGCGGAAGGGCGAGCCGTTGGAGGTCGGTGCCGAACGGCACTCCGTCTTCGCTACGGAGCACAACGGTGCGATCGTTCTCGATCTGAGTCGTGACATTCATGCCGGGCGGCAGCAGATAAAGCGCGGCGACGTCGCGGACGCCGGTCAGGAATTCCAGCCGGTCGCCGGAGCAGAGCATTTCGGACGGTGTGTCGGTGTGCAGGGATATCAGCGCGTGGCCGTTTGAAATGGGCGGCGAGCAAGTCGCCACGATGGTGCTCAATCTGTTTCGTGCGTCAAACTCCCAGCGGTTGATCAGGAAGACCATCACCATCACGCAGCCGATGCTGATCGCGCCGTTCGCGGCGTAAAACCAGTGGCGGAGCGGGCGCGGAATGACGACGTCCTGTTCGCGGGCGGGGAGGATCAGGCCGGTCAGAAGATAGGTCCAGCCAACGGTCGCCGTAAAGATAATTCGGGAGCCAATCGCGATGGCCGAAAGGCCCGGGAGGATGAAAAGTATTGCCCAAAGCGCATAGAACAGGGCGGCGGGGTCATTTTGCGTCGACTTACAGAGATAGTAGATCGCACCGAGGCCGAGGACGGCGCTCGCCAGTGCTACCGCGACGACGACCTCGGGGGAGGCAAGCAGCAACAGGTCAACGGGAAAGCCGACGACCCAGACGGCCGAGTAGAGCAAAAACGAGAACGGCCAGTGAGTGGCGGCCTGACTTGGATAGCCGCCGCCGTTGGCGGGCGTAAGGATCCACGGGCGCGTGGTGAGATAGTAGGCCAGATAGACGATCGCGATCAGCAATATCAGGAGCGCGGTGAGCGCGGCGAGCGGACGCGTGGTGCGTTCTTCGCGGCGACGGCGGGCGAGTAACTCGTGGAGCACCACGACGCCGCTCAGGGCGATCGCTGCCTCCTTCGCCAGCAGTGCGAAGCTGAAGGAGCCAATGGCGAGGAGCACCCACTTCACTCGCGGGTTCTGCCGCACCGACCAATACGCGCCTGCGGCGAGACTGACGCCCATGACGACAAAGAGGTCGGCCCGATTGCAGACCCAGGCGACCGGAGCGGCTGCGGACTGGGAGATCCCCAGAAAGAACGTGGCGGCACCGGCGCGAATCGGATCGGCGCCAGCACGACGGAACATCCAGTGTACGGACGAGAGCGCGAGGGCGAACACGCCAAGGCTCATCAGGCGATAACCGAGCGGGTTACGGCCGAAGAGCCGCGCGTCGAGGAGAAACGAGAGTTCGGCGACCGGGCGGATGAAATCCTGTCGGCCGCGTGCGACCCACCACGGGCATGTGCCGCGATTTCGCAGCGTGTTCCACTCGGCATCGGAGCGGGCGAAGCGAAAGAGACGCCAGTCGACGCTTTCGCCGCGCAGGAATTTCTCGGCTTTCAGGATGAGGTGCATGTCGTCGGAGATGAATGGGCCGCGAAGCGTCCAGCCGTAGAGTAGCAGGGGACCGAGCAGCCAGAACAGGCGGTAGGGTGCAGCCGTGCGAATCCAGCGAAAGAAGATGTCAATGGCGGGCATGGTCGGGACAGGCGCCTCGTTCGGTCAGTGCGATAATAAACGGGAGTTCACAGACAACGAAACAACGTCGGAGGCGGCGCGCATACATTTCGGCGGGGATACTAACTGGTCTCGGTGGAATCGGGAACGGCGCGCGGTGGGAGCGAGTCTCAGGCCGGGCGGATTCGGATTTGTCGGCGAATGTGGCCACGGACGATACAGGTAGCCATGCCGATCAGCAGAAGCGAAGCGGGCTCGGGCGTGGCGGCGATGTCGTCGTAGTCGGCGAATTCTCCGGGGAGCTGCTGCTGGTTGTCGGCGAGCAGGAGTTCTTCGATTTGCGGGCCGTTGCAGGATTGGCCGGCGTCGTTGAAGAGTGTCGAGCCGGCGAAAATCAGGGCATTGTCGTAGTAGTACTCGATCTGATTGTTGCCGACGAAGGCGATGCGGAGCTCCTTGAAGGAGCCGAGGACATAGGTCACGCCGGTGTTCTCGAACTGAAGTCCGCCGGGGGCTGGGCCGTTGGCGTCGTTGAGCAGGAGGATGTCGCCGGGTCGGCCGTCGCTGTTGGGGTCCCGGCCGGCGAGTCGGACGCGGGCGCACGTCAGGTTGAGGGTGGGGCTTTGCGGGTTGACGTAGTAGTCGGCGCCGCCAGTGTTGGAGATGCGGATCTGGGTGGTGAGGGTGACCGGTCCTGTCGCGCCGGTGAAAGTCGGGCTGAAGTACATGGCGCCGGGGAATGCGGGGCCGATGAGCGGATCGTCGGAGTAGCGGAGGAACTGGCTGCCGCCGCGAAAGCTCGGGGCGACGATGGCGGGGACGTTGGGACTGATGGCGGTCCAGCCATTTTGGGAGGCGGAGCCGGCGTGCCAGTCGGGCGGTTCGAAGCCAACATTGAAGGGCAGGGCGATGGCGCCGCGCGCCTCATTGAAGCCCGGTCGCGCAATGGCTCGGTTCATGGTTGCGTCGTCGAAGAACTGGAAGGCGAACGCCGACGATGAAAGTGTTAGAAACGCTGCGAGTGTGAGTCGGAGTCCTGACATTTAGAGGCCCCTTCCTGACTTAGCGTATTCGAGTGTCGTGAATAAGTCAACGAATTCGGCGGGCGGGATCCGCTCGGGGGAGCGATTATACTCGCGGCGCGAGAGATGTTGTGAGCATCCAGTCTGAGAGACGTTTTCTAAAATGAGCCGCCCCCATTCGCCGACAAATCCACTGTACGGAGTCATCGGTGTCGTTCGTCGTGACGAAAAATTCCTGCTTATTCGGCGGGCGCGAGTCGAGCGTGCGCCACTCATGTGGTGCTTCCCGGGGGGTGGAATCGAACCGGGCGAGAGCGAGGCGGACGCGCTCGTTCGGGAAATGATGGAGGAACTGCACGTCGCGGTCGCACCGAGAGAACGACTGATGACGCAGGTCAAACACGAGGGGGCGCTGGTGCTGCACTGGTGGTCGGCGGAGCTCGTGGCCGGCGAACCGCGCGCCAACCCGGCCGAAGTGGCGGAGCTGGCCTGGCTAACGCCGGACGAGGCCCGCCGCCTTCCGGACGCGATTCCCGGGACGAGCGCGATCTTCGATCATCTCGGCGTTTGACCGCTCGGCGCGGGCGTCTTCGCGGGCCAGTTGTCTGAAGATGTGCAGGCCGGCGATTGAGAATGCCAATGCGACGACGAACACACCGGAACCAATCCACTCATAGAGCAGAAGGCCGGCGAAGGGGGCGATCATGCCGCGCAGGCCGGTGAGTGAGACGTGGATTCCCATGTAGAGTTCGGCTTTCTCGTCTTCGGTGAAGTGGAGATGGCCGATGTTCCAGGCGATGGAGCCGCCGCTTTGGGCGAGGCCGTCGGCGACACGGCCCGCGAGGTAGGTGAGGAGAGCGGCGGTGTAGTAATGGGCGTGCCAGCCGGCGAGCATGGCGCCGAGACCGCAGAGCAGCGTGGAGGCGGCCCAGCACGATGAGTTGGCAACGCGGAAGCGGAGGACTCCGACGCGATCGTACAGTCGGGCCCAGATCGGGAGCATGAATAACTGAATGAGGCGTGGGACGATGTCGATGAGGCCGTTGCTCATGGTGTAAGAGAGGAACAGAACCTTGGTGAGCACGATGGTGTTGATCGGCATGACCATGAGGTTGGCGCTGCCGATGCACATTTGGGCCGTGCAGTAGCGGGCGAAGCGCGGGTCTTCGCGAAGGGCGCGGCGCATGCGGGCGACGACGTGCCAGGGTTGCACGACAGTGAGGAGATCGAACGGCTCACCAAGGGCGTCGTCGGCGATGGCGTCGCGGTCGTCGGCATTTCGCGGTGCAAGGCGCTGTTGTTCGCCGCGGACGCGCGTACCGCGATTGACCCAGAGGGCGAGGGCGCCGATGACGGCGACGGCGGGATAGAACCAACGGTAGGCCAGTGGATTGGCGTCGAAGAGGAGGCCTGCGCCGAGGATGAGGGGGAGACTGCCAATGGTGCGGACGAACTGAAGCGTGGCGATGATTCGTCCGCGATGGGAGGTGGGGTAGTTGCTTTTCCAGAGACTGGCGCGGGCGGAGACGACGCCGGACATGAACATCCGGGAGAGGGCGACCTGTGCGGCGAAGATCCAGCCGCCGAGGTGCGTTTCCGGGGTCGCGGCGACGGACGCGGTGACAACGACGCAGGCAGCCCCGAACGCGAGAAGCAGGGGGAGCTTGCGGCGCCCGACCAGCATGGCGCCCCAAACGAGACTGACGAGGTTGGCAAAGGCGGGGGTGGCCTGGACGACCGTGATGAGCAGGTTGCTGGCGTTGAAGGTCTTGCTGACGACGACGGCCGAGACAGTGCCTTCAATCAGCCCGGCGAAGATACCCCAGACGAGGAGGTGGCGGACCTCGGTGACGTAGTTCCGCCGTGCCATGAATGGGACGCGGCGGGCGCGTATGATGTCCAACGGCGATGGCTCCGAGAAGGACTACTGCCGGGGTTGAGTATAAGCCGAGGGAGATCGTCATGCCGCATCACGGCACTCGTTGCCTGACCGGGTTGGGAGGGCTTGCACTGATGATCGGCTGCGCGGCGGGGCCGGCGTTCGGTGATCTGCTGCGCTTCAAAAACGGCCGGGTGCTGGACGGGCAGATTCTGTCGGACACAGGGGATGAGTATCGGGTCAAACTAATGCAGGGAGTGATCGACGTACCGAAAGCGGACGTCGTGAAGCGGGAGCCGCTCGATCCGCCGTGGGTGCGGCTGGAACAGGAGCGGGCCCGGCATCCGGATACGCCGCAGGGACACTACGACGTTGCGATGTGGTGCAAGGCGCAGGGGCTGATTGCGGAAATGCGGGTCGAATTGCGGCGGGCGGTGGAACAAGACCCGGACTTCGCGGAAGCCCGGACCGAACTCGGGCAAGTCCGGCGGAACGGGCAGTGGGTACCCGCTGCGCCATCGAAGGCGCGCGTGGTCTCGCCGCAGGACCGGGCGATGAAGGAGGAGGAGGCGCAGACGCGCAAGGCGATCACGACGCTTGTGACGCGGGTGCGGCAGATTCGCAAGAACAAGCTCGAAGGCGGCGGGCGGGATGAATCGTCGGATCTGTTTCAGGCGGGGCGGAAGCAGATCCTGTCGCTGAAGGATCCGCTGGCCATCGCGGCGATTGCGTCGGTGCTTTCGGGGGGCACGGAGCCGTCACGGCGGCTAATGATCGAGGCACTCGAGCGGTTTCCGCAGGATGAGGCGACACTGAATCTGCTTGCGGCCACGGTGGTCGATCCTTCGCCGGGAATCCGGCGGCTGGCGGCAGAAGCGCTCGCGCGACGGAAGGACGCCCGCATGGTGACGGAGTTGCGCGCGGCGCTGAAGAGCGACGAAGATCAGATCAAGCGGAATGCGGCGGCGGCGCTGGGGGTTCTTCATGCGGAGGAGGCGATTCCGGACTTGATCGGGCTGCTGGATGTGGCGGGATATACGACGATGGTCATACAGCGGCCGGCGCTGTGGGCTTCGTTCTGCAACTGCTACTGCGGGCCAACGGTGGGTTACGGTGGCGGCGCGCCGCTGTGGTATTACCCGACGGGAATCGCGGTGCTGGCGCCGGGGACGGTACTCGGGACGCACTGGGAAGGAGACGTCGAGGTTATCAAGCTGTACCGAACCGACGTTCAGGAAGCACTCATCGAGATTACCGGGCAGAACTTCGGGTTCGATATTCCGGCATGGCGAAGGTGGTACATTCAGAAATACAAGCCAAAGACGAGCCGGCCGGCACGGTGACGGCGGATGCAATTGGCGGGTGGGGTCGCTCCGATTAGGATGAACGGGATGAATCGGAGCGAGGGAATGCATTACGACCCTGACAAGTTCATCACGATCCAGCAGCACATCATCGAGCAGCAGCGGATGCACCCGACTGCGACGGGGGAGTTCAGCTGGCTATTGTCGGGGTTGACGCTGGCGGCATGCCTGATTCAGGCGATCGTCCGGCGGGCCGGGCTGGTGGATATTCTCGGGGCGAGCGATTCGGAGAATGTGCACGGGGAATTGCAGCAGAAGCTGGATGTGTATGCGAACAAGGTTCTGGAGCGATGCCTGGCGTCGCGTGGAAACGTGGCGGTGCTGGGTTCGGAGGAGATCCCGGAGCCGATCGTGGTGCCTGTGAAAGCCCACGAGGGGAAGTACGTGGTGTTGTACGATCCGCTGGATGGCTCGGGCAACATCGACGTGAACGTGGCGGTGGGGACGATTTTCTCGATCTATGAGCGGGTGAGCGAAGGGGCGATTACCGACGGCGGGATACGGGATGTTCTTCAGTCGGGGCGGCAGCAGCTTGCGGCAGGGTATGTTGTATATGGATCGAGCACGGTGCTCGTGTATACGACCGGGAACGGGGTACATTCATTCACGCTCGATCCGGCGTCGGGGTCGTTCATGCTGGCAAACGAGCACGTTCGCATTCCGAAGGACGGGAAGATTTACAGCGTCAATGAGGCGAACGCGGATTCGTTCCCGAAGGGCGTGCGGGGATACCTGGAGTGGGCGAAGAGCAAGGCAGCGGGCCCGTATACGTCGCGATACATCGGATCGATGGTGGCGGATGTGCACCGAACGCTCGTGAAGGGCGGGGTGTTCATGTACCCGGCCACGGCGAAATCACCGAAGGGCAAGCTGCGGCTGATGTACGAAGCAAACCCGATGGCGTTTATTGTTGAACAGGCGGGGGGCATGGCCACGGACGGCAAAGCGAACATTCTCGACAAGCAGCCGACGCAACTGCACGAGCGGACGCCGCTCTACATCGGCGCGACCGAGGATGTGACGCGAATCATGGAGCTGCTGGGAGGCGGCTAGACTCAGCGAATGGCGGAAACGACGACTCAGACGTGGTCGATCGGACAGCTCCTGAGCTGGACGCGGGGATTCTTGTCGGACAAGGGCGTCGACGAGCCGCGGCTGGCGGCGGAATTGTTGCTGGCATCGGCGCTGGGGTGTCGCAAGATCGACTTGTACACGCGGTTTGAGCAGATACCCGGCGCAGAGCAGGTCGGGCGGTTTCGCGAACTCGTACGGGAGGCGGCGGCGCACAAGCCGATCGCGTACCTAGTGGGGCACAAGGAGTTCTATTCGCTCGATTTTCTTGTCACGCCGGATGTGCTGATTCCTCGGCCGGAGACGGAGATGCTCGTGGACCAGGCGGTCGCGTGCGGCAAAGCGATGGCCGGGAAGCCAATGCAGGTGCTGGATATCGGGACGGGGAGCGGCTGCGTGGCGGTTGCGATCGCGAAACTGTTGCCGACATCGCGCGTGGTGGCAACGGACGTGTCGGCGGCGGCGCTGAGCATTTCCGGACGAAATGCGGAGCGAAACAAGGTTGCTGAGCGCTTGACGTTCGTCGAGGCGGATGCGGTCGGGATTCCAGCGGGTTGCGTGCCGGCGGGTGGATTTGATGTGCTGGTATCAAACCCTCCGTACATTGCCGAATCGGATCGGGAGAGTCTCGCGGCAAATGTCCGGGACTTCGAGCCGGCGCTAGCGCTGTTTGGCGGGACCGATGGGCTCGACGTAATCCGCAAGATTGCTGCGGGCGGGCGGGCGCTGCTCGGCATCGGCGGGCGGGCGTTCGTCGAGGTGGCGTCGGGCCAGTACGGACCGGCGAGCGCGGTGTTCGAGAAGAATGGGTGGGTTTCGCGCGGCGTGATCGCAGACGGAGCGGGC
Organism: uncultured Planctomycetaceae bacterium; assembly: GCA_964549445.1. Classification (GTDB taxonomy): domain Bacteria; phylum Planctomycetota; class Phycisphaerae; order UBA1845; family UTPLA1; genus SpSt-539. The sequence continues at coordinate 64,137 of CAZJVS010000005.1, read as the reverse complement.
ATTCCACGCGTGCTGTCGCTGGAGCGCGGGGCATGAGCCCGCTTGTCCAGCGCGAGTTTCGACGGATTCTGATCATCAAGCCGAGTTCGCCGGGGGATATCATTCACGCGCTGCCGGTCTTGCACGCGGTTCGACGCCGGTATCCGGAGGCGTATATCGCGTGGCTGGTGGCGACGCCGTTTGCCGATCTGGTCAGCGCCGATCCGGCACTCAGTGAGGTGATCCCGTTTGACCGCAAGCGATTCGGGAAGCTGGGGCGGAGCGGGGCCGTGACGATTGATTTCGTGCGGTTTGTCATGCAGCTTCGCGAGAAACGATTTGACCTGGTGATCGATCTGCAGGGGCTGTTTCGGAGCGGGTTTCTGGCGTGGACCAGTGGGGCGGGGGCGCGGGTGGGCTTCGCCAATGCACGGGAGTTCGCGCCGCTGTTCTATTCGCATCGAGTGCGAGACGGTGAAACGGATCGTCATGCGGCGGATCATAACTTTCTCGTCGCGCCGATACTGGGGTCGGATGCGCGCGAACTCGACTTCTCCGTGGCAATCCGCGATGAGGATCGGGAGGCGGCGCGGGCGATTGTCGCGGAAGCGAGCTGCCCGTCGACGGACGACTACGTGGTACTCGTGCCGGCGACGCGCTGGGAGACGAAGTGCTGGCCGGCCGAGCGGTTTGGTGAGGTCGCGCGGCGACTTGAGGAAGCTGAAGGAATTCGATCGATACTGGTGGGTGGGCGCGATGATATGGCGGCGGGGGAACGGGCGGCGCGTGCATCGAAAGGAGCGGCTTTCAACGCGTGCGGCCGGACCACGTTGCGACAACTTGCTGCGCTCATTGCCGCAGCGCGAATCGTGGTGACGGGGGACTCAACGCCGATGCACCTGGCGGCGGCGCTGGGGCGACCGCTGGTGGCGCTCTTTGGCCCGACGAACCCGCGGCGAACGGGGCCGTATGGTCGGATGGCGGATGTCGTGCGGCTTGAGCTGGATTGCTCGCCGTGCTACCTGAAGCGGTTGAGCGAGTGTCCGCGCGGACATGCTTGCATGGAGCAACTGGACGTTGAGACGGTGGTTGCGGCGGCGGTCCGACGCCTCACGCCGACCGAGGCAGTCGGTGCGCGATGACGGGGCGAATGGCGGCGATGTCGCTGGCACTGGCCGCGGCGATGGCGGGCGTTCCAGAGCGAGAGGCGGCGGCGCAACCGATTCGTCATGCGTTTCACTCGTCCGAACGCCGCTCGGTCGTTGGGATTTCGATCACAGGGGGCCGAGTCGAAGCTGTGACGGAGAACGGGACGTCGGCGATGGTGCGGTCGGCCGATGGTGTACTCGCCTCCGATCAGTTCGTCGTGTTCCATGCTGACGGAGCACCACTCGCAGCCGGGCATGTAGCGGGCGTCGACGGCGGGGCGGCAGAGGTGAAGTTCGATTGGGTCGGGGTGCTGCCGGCGGTGGGTTTCGAGGCGGCCGCGCTGCCAGTCCGATGCGGATCGCAGCTTCGGGAGTTACTACCGAGTGACTGTTCCATGCGAGCGCGGGTCGGAGAGGTCGATTCTGCGGGTGGCGAATGTCGGCTGGAGTTCGCCGCCGGGAGCGGGTTTGAAGTTGGTGATCGTCTCATCGTTGAACGGAAGGGGCTGCCGATCGCGCGGCTGACGGTGCGACGAATCGACGCGGCGCACGGGACGGCCGCGATTGAGCGGCTGGTCGCCAATGCGGCTCCGATCGAAGGGGACGAAGCGCAACTCGAGCAGAATCCGGCGGAGCGACGCGCGGGGCGCCTGCGGAGTCGGGTGCTACGAGTCGAAGGAAAGGGCGATCAGACCGTGTGGTTTCCGGCTGAGGCGGCGGACGGGGCTGCGATCGACGATCGATGGACTGTGCGCGAGGGCGGTTCGTACATCGGCATGGTCGAGGTCCAGGATCTGCGCGGCCCGTTCGCGATCGGGCAGGCATTCGCAGCGATGTGCCGGCGGCCGGTGCGAGTGGGTGACGAGCTGGTTCGACGCGAGCCTCGCGACGTGCAGGCGGGACGGACACCGCTGCATGTGTTTCGGGTTGAGGGTGACTACGCGCTGATCAACGCCGGGGAGAGCGATCAGCTTGCTCGGGATCAGCGGCTGTATGTCGTCCGGGAGGGGCGCGTCCGGGCGACGCTGGTGGTGACGACGGTCAAGATGGACTTCTGCGGCACCCGGATCGAGCCCGTGACGTCGAACGAATCGGCCGATGGCGGGGTCGTGGCCGATGACGACGTGTTCGTGATCGTGCCCAAGAACCCGGCACGCCGGGCCGTCGCGACGATTGAGTGGGTTGAGGCGGACGGCCGGGTTGCGGCGGCGAAGGTGCGAGCAGGGACGACGCTGCGGCGCGGCGAAGTAGTTTCGGTGGGATCCGATGGCGGCGCTCATTCAGCGGGGATCGCGGTTGCGGTGGGACGCGAGGGGGCGACGATTTACGTGCCGCCGATCTCGCGGGCAGGTGCGATCGAAGCGGGGGCGGAGGTCTATTTGGACTTGGTACCGTAGTCGGCGCCCGCCGGCCTCAGACTACGGCTTCGCCGGCGGAGCGGCAGACGGAAGCGGCTGGACATCGACGTTCCAATCCTTGCCGGGCGGGGTTTCGATCTGGAAGCGCGACTCGGCAGGGGCCGCGGCCGGGTCGAGATTTTCGAAGCGCGCATCGATGACCGAGTCGTCCGATTTGCGCTCGATCTCGATGCGGACCGGCAACTCGAGTTTCTTGTCGATGAACATGTCGACGCGACGGTACTCCGGAGCGAACTCACTTTCCGGGCGCGGTTCGCAGTGGAGGTGGTCGGTGTTGGGGGGATCATCCGGACGGGGCGGCAACAGGGTGATGAGGAAGTTCTCGATCATGTCGGCGCGGCGCTGGCCGAACGGCAGTGGGAAGGGGCCCTTCTTCAGTTTGAACGGATCGATTGATTGACCCTCTCGGACGACTTCGCGGCGAATGATCTGCTTGGTGGCGTCGTTGCGTTCGGTCATCCAACGGCCGTCGAAGAGGTAGTACTCGGGCTTGGGTCGCTTGACGCCGCCAGCGATGGTCTCGTCGAAGCGGATCAGGAACTTGGAACTCGGGTTGCCGCGGAGGAAGAGGAGTTCGCCCTTCTTCACGATCTTCTCTTCAACCGGCTCGAAGCGGACATCGTTGTAGGTGACGTTGGTGCTGATTCCCTTGATCGCCTGGCCCTTCGCTTCGAGGCGGTCGAGGATGGAGTCGACGGCGGCGTTGCCGGACGTTGCGACCGCCGGCGCGGCCGGGGCGCTGGTGGACGGCGCGTCGGCCAGGGCGCTGAGCGCGAATGCAAGGCAGCAGGCAACTGAGGCAGCGTGTCGTGAGTGCATGCGGGCGCTCCTGGAGACCTGTGTCAACCGGCTGATGATATCGCATTGGGCTCGGGTTTTCCGGGGGCTGGCGTCGGGCCGGATCGGACGTGGCGGATGATGCTGGGGATGATGCGGGCGAGGGCGGCGAGCACGAGCGCGGCCTGGATCGCCATGATGTGCCAGGTCTTGAGGGCTAGGGCCATCGCGGTGACGGCCCAGATCGTGTAGCGGAGCCAACGGCCAATGAAGTAGGCGAGGAAGTACTTGCCGCGCGAATAGCGGTCCGTGATGGCGAGCCAGCGGACGACGTCGATCGGGATCGGAATGAGACTGATCGCGACGAGGACGAGGAAGGGATTGACCTCGAACCAGTCGGCGGCTGTGCGGTAGAGTTTCGTCTCGCGGACGCGGGCGATGCCTCGGTATTGGAGCAGGAAGGTGATGAGGTGGTACTCGTTCAGATTCGCCATGCCGGTGGCGAATGTGCCGACCGTTGCGACCACGACGATGCGAGCCAGTCGATGGTCCTGCACGCCGAGTTGCTGGGCAATGAAGTCGGAGGCGACAAGCAGGACGATCCACGTCGTCGGGGCGGGGACGAATGCGCAGCAGAGGGAGAGATAAAATGCGTAGATCGCGAGAATCCAAACGGCGAGGCCCGTTCGCGAATCCTCGGCGGAAGCGGTGAGACCCCACTGGGCGGCACAAGTCAGTCCGACCATCCAGATGATGAACACGAGAAACCATGCGCGGAGATTAATAGGACGCGGGGTAAGACGCCCGGCGTCCTGTGCATCTGGAATGGTGTTCATGTCGCCACCGCCACGAGGCGGCCGTCCTGCATGTGGAGCAGGCGGTCGGCGCGGAGGGCGAGGTGTTCGTTGTGGGTGATCATGAGAGTCGTGAGGCCGCGGGAGCGGTGAAGCTCGTGGAGCAGGTTCAGGACGGCGGACGCGTTGGCGGAATCGAGGTTGCCGGTCGGCTCGTCTGCCAGAAGCAGTTGCGGCCTCGTCACGACGGCGCGGGCGAGTGCGACGCGCTGCTGTTCGCCGATCGAGAGGCGGCCGGGCTTGCGGTGGAGCTTGTCAGCGAGGCCGACCTGTTGGAGGGCGGCGGCGGCCTGGCCGTCGATGGATTCGCGGCGGAGTCGCAGGGGCAGCTCGACGTTGCCGATGGCGGTGAGGATCGGCAAGAGGTTGAAACGCTGAAAGACGAAGCCGATCTGTTCGCGGCGCATTCGCGTGCGCTCGCCGTCGTTGAGTCTTGCGACGTCGACGCCGCCGACGTGGAGCGTGCCACGCGTAGGCCGCATCATGAGGCCGAGGATGTGCAACAGCGTGGTTTTGCCACAGCCGCTCGGGCCCATCAGGACGACGAGTTCGCCGCGACGGAGCGTGAGATCGACACCGTGCAAGACCGGCTCGGAAGCGGGGTCCTGCGAATAGGTGTGATGCAGGTCGCGTGCGTCAAGAAGTATGTCGCTGGTGGAATCCATGATTGCTCAATCAAAGCTGAGGGCGACCACGGGATCGAAGCGCGTCGCCCGCCACGCGGGGTAGACGGCGCTCACGATGCCGCCGACGACGGCGATCGCGATGGCGAGGAACAGGTATTCGGGCACGATCTTGACGGTCAGCAGCGGACGCACGGCTTCGATAATCCACTTTGCCAGGTATCCGAGCAGAATTCCGGCGGCGGCGCCTGTGGTGCACATCAGCAGTGACTCGGTCACGACCTCGCGAAGAACGTAGCCGTGCGTCGCGCCGAGCGAGCGGAGGATTCCGAATTCGCGGGTGCGTTCGAGCACGTTCATGTAGACAGTCAGGAGGATGAAGAGGAAACAGACCGTCATGGAGATCGTGCTGGCGATGGTCATGAACATGTAGATCTGGGAGAAACTCTCGGCCAGCAGCGTTCCGTAGTTGGATTTCTGTTCGACCCGGGCGCGGGTGCGCTCGGCGAGCAGGGCGGCGCAGCGGTCGGTGTACGCGGCGCGCTCGGCGACCGATGGCGACGGCTGAAGCTGGACGAAAAACATGCTGGCCCACGGCATGCCGGCGTTCTTGATGTGCTGCAGGACCTGGATGGGGCAGAAGACCCGTCCGGCTACGCCCGACTCGACGATTCCGACGATGCGGAACTTGCGGCCGAGGATCATTTCTTCGTGGCCGAGCTTGTACTTGCCGACGGCGGCGAGGCGAGAGTCGATGACGAGTTCGCAGGCGGATTCGAGGTCGGCGTCGGAAACCTTCGACGGGTCGTAGTAGCCGTCGTCGTTTCGCATGGAGTCGAGCTCGGCGGCGAAGCGGCGATCGGCGTCGAACATGCGACCGTCTTCCATCTTCCGGCTTTGGAGGAAGGCAGGCATATCCTTGCCGTCGATGGCGAAGAGTCGCTGCTGTTGGCCGCCGAGGCGGATGGTGTCGAACAAGACCGGAATGACCGCCTTGACGACGGGCCGGCCGTCGAGTTCGGACTTTTCGATGAGCGGTCGATACTTGGCGCCGAAGGCGGCGCCGCCGGTGAAGATGACGTTTTCGTGCTGCGGCAGGACGATCAGTTCGGCGTCGACGGATTGGACGCGATCGGCGACCTCGTCGAGCGTTCCGTGTGACAATCCGAGCATGACAATGAGCATCGCGACGCCAATGGCGACGGCCATGACGGAGAGTCCGCTCCGCAACTTGCGATGCATCAGGTTTGCGACTGCGAGCGACGCCATCTCAAGTCCTTCGTGCGTGGAGTATGTGGCCGCGTTTCGCCATGCAGTCGAATAGTCGCATGAGATCGTCAATCACAAAGTCGGCCTCGCGGGCCCAATCGGGCGGCTGGGGGCCGTTGAACAGAAGGACTGTCGCAGCGCCGGCCGCGCGGCCGCATTCAATATCGTAGCGGTAGTCGCCGACGACCCACGAGTCGGCGGGACGCACGCCCAGGGCGGCGCAAACGGCCAGGACCGGCTCCGGCGAGGGCTTGAATGGCCCGTCCTCGCGGGTGCGGATGTGATCGAATCGAAGCAGGTGGCGGGCGAGCAGCGTCTCGACCGACTTACGCGAATTACGCGTCATGAGTGCAACGGGAACGCGGGCGTCTATCAGGCGCCGGACGACGGCTTCGGCGTTGGGCTGCAGCTCGCTGTCGGCGGCGGCGGCGGCTTCGTGGCGATGGAGGATATCCTCGGCGCGGCGGCGATCGGATTCGGACATGCGCTGCACGGCCTCAAGGATCGGCTCGCGCGGAAGACCGATCTCGGAGCGAATGAGGTCATAGTCGTGCCGATCGCGCGTGAGCGTCCCATCCATGTCGAAGATGACGGCGGTCTGGATGGGAGTCATGGCATGCGCCGTAGAAAGCGAACGGCCGCGAGTTGGCGATTGCAAGAGATGTCTAAACCTTGGCCTTTGCGCGGGCGGACGCCGGCTTGCCTCCCGTCGTGCGACGCACGATGGTGGGCCGGGCGAGCTTGTAGGCGTTGTGCTGGTCAGACACGCTGGTTTCCCGCACTTCGACCATGCCGACACCGCGAGCGGCCGCGACGATGTTGCCCTGGGTGACGGTTCGGGTTGTCTTTCCGATCAGAATCCAAAGCGAGCCGGTCGGCGTTAGCGTCTCGACCAGACTCGGGACCTGGCGGAGATCCTGCGGTCTTTCGACGAAAAGCAGAATGGCGTCGCACTCGTCGATTCGATCGACGGTTGCATTGATGCGGGACTCGCTGAGTGAGCCGAGCACAGCGGCATCCTCGACGTTGACGAGTCGGACGCGGTCGCCGGCGTGCAGACCCAGCTTCTGGGCGGGCGTCTTGGGATGAATGACGGCCTCGTACCACTTGGTCGTGCGGTCGCCAACGGAGAGCGTGATGCGGTTGCCGTGAAACTCAAATCGCAGCGCGCCGCCCGACATGGCCGGCTCGCGGATTTCGGCGAGGCGAAATCGGAACTTGGTCTGGCCGGTGAAGTCGATGTGATCGGCGTCGAGGCGCGCTTTCCCTGCGTACTGCTCGTTCCCGACTCGGAGCGTGCATGCTGCTTCCATGCTGCAATCCTTTCCCTATTTCGCGGCCTGCGCCCCACATCGACCAGCCGGACACCGCGCCACCGGCCTCGAGCGAGGCACGCCGCGTTCGCACGTTTGTTGACCGCCGATCCGTGCGCGTGCGGCGAATTAAGCAGTATTGTAGCAGAAATCCGCTTCTAGTGAAGGGGAACGGATCTGGCGTGGCCGCGTTCGTGACAGCGCGCAAGGCCCGACGTTTGCAAGGTCTGTGAAAACATCTCAGGCATCTTCTTCGCGAAGGCGGGCGATGGCGGAGAAATCCTCCAGCGTGGTTGTGTCGCCGTCGACTCGGCCTTTGGTGGCGAGCTCGCGAAGCAGACGGCGCATGATCTTGCCACTGCGGGTCTTAGGAAGGCCTTCGCTGAAGCGAATGGACTTGGGTCGGGCGATGGCGCCGACGGCGTGGACCACGTGCTTGCTCAGCAATTCCTTCAGTTCATCGGTGGCCTTGGTCCCGGCTCGTACGGTGACAAAGGCCGCAATGGCTTCGCCGGTCAGGTCATCCGGGAAGCCGACGACAGCGGCCTCGGCGACGCAGGAGTGAGAGACCAACGCGGATTCGATCTCGGCTGTGCCGAGGCGATGGCCGGAGACCTTGATGACGTCGTCGACGCGACCCATGATCCAGAAATAGCCGTCGTCATCGCGGCGGGCGCCGTCGCCCGTGAAGTAGACGCCGGGGATTTCCGACCAGTATTGCTTGCGGAAGCGGACTTCGTCGCCGTAGATGCCGCGCAACATGCCGGGCCACGGACGGCGAATGCAAAGATAGCCGCCTGAATTGGCGGGCTGCTCCACGCCGGACTTATCGAGAATGGCGACGTCGACGCCGGGCAGCGGGAGCGTTGCCGAGCCGGGCTTGGTTGGCGTTGCGCCGGGCAGGGGGGCGATGAGGATTCCGCCGGTCTCGGTCTGCCACCACGTGTCGACGATGGGGCAACGGCCGCGACCGATGTTGTCGTGATACCACATCCATGCTTCGGGGTTGATCGGCTCGCCGACGGTGCCGAGGAGCTTCAGGGACGAGAGGTTGTGCCTGGAGGGCCACTCGGCGCCTTGGCGCATGAAGGCGCGGATGGCGGTCGGAGCGGTATAAAACTTTGTGACCTTGTGTCGTTCGATGGTGGCCCAGAAGCGATCCCAGGCGGGGAAGTTGGGCGCGCCTTCGTACATGACGCAGGTAATGCCGTTCTGAAGGATTCCGTAGACGATGTAGCTGTGGCCGGTGATCCAGCCGATGTCGGCGGTGCACCAGTATACGTCGTCCGGCTTGAGGTCGAAGACGAGCCGGGCGGTATGGGCGGTATAGATCATGTAGCCGGCGGTGGTGTGGAGGATGCCCTTGGGCTTTCCGGTGCTGCCGCTCGTGTAGAGCAAAAAGAGCATGTGCTCGCTGTCGAGCGGCTCGGCGGGACAGATGTCGGACTGCGTTTCAATCGCGTCGTGCCACCAGACGTCGCGGCCGGGCTGCATGACGACATCGTTGCCGCAGCGCTTCAGAACGACGACCTTCTGAATGAGCGTGGTGAGGGTTGCGGCCTCGTCGACCGCGGCCTTGAGCGGGACGATTTGGCCGCGACGCCAGCCGCCGTCAGCGGTGATGACGATGCGGGATTGTGCATCGTTGACGCGATCAACGATCGCGGGGGCGGAGAAGCCGCCGAATATGACAGAATGGGGCGCACCAATGCGGGCGCAGGCGAGCATGGCGACGACGAGCTCGGGGACCATGGGCATGTACAGCGTGACGCGGTCGCCCTGTTTGACGCCCAGGTGCTTCAGGGCATTGGCAAACTTGCTCACGTCGGACAGGAGCTGTTTGTAGGTGATTCGGCGTACTTCGCGGGGGCGGCCCTGCTCATCCGTGGGTTCGCCTTCCCAGAGAATGGCGGTGTGATCGCCGAGGCCGCGCTCAATTTGAAGATCGAGGCAGTTGAAGCTGACGTTGGTGCGGCCGCCGACGAACCATTTGGCGAACGGAAGGTCCCAGTGGAGGACGCGGTCCCACTTCTTGAAGAAGTGGAAGTCGGCAGCGACTTCGCCCCAATAGCCGTCGGGGTCGGAGAGCGAGCGACTGAAGAGTTCGCGATAACGGTCGAGCGAACCGACGTGGGCCTGGCCGGAGAAATGTGCGGACGGAGGGAACCGCCGCTGCTCATTCATGATGGATTCAATGTTGGTGGGTTCGGCCATGCATTCGACCTCCGTGAGCTTATGCTAACGGTTACCGCGGCGAGCAAACAAGCTATAACATGTCGGCGTGATCGTTCTTGAAACAACTCGTTCGGTGATCGAGTCGGCCGAGTTCGTGCGGGTGAACGACGATGCAGTCGCGCGCTGGGTAAACGCGGTCGCGCCCGGCCAGCTTCGGCCGGCCGGCCACTCGCTGCTGGCGGCAGTGCCCGGCAATCGGGAGCAGATTGCGAACCTCGTATTGCTCATCGACGCGCTAAACTTCTGCTTCTGGGGGCCGCAGCCGACGTATGAGTCGAAAGGGATGATGCATCGCGGGTTTAATGCGATGTTGGCGGCCATCATCGACACGGCGCGTCGCGAGCCGAGGTGGTTTGATGCGCGGCACTGGTGCGATGCTTCGGAAGCGGAGTATCGGGCCGCGCTCGGCCCGCGCGGGGATATGCCGATGCTGGCGGAGCGCGAGGCGATCGCGCGCCAGACCGGTCAAACGTTGATCGAGCGGTTCGACGGTCAGTTCAGCAGCGCGGTGGAATCGGTGAATCGTCGGGCGTGGGATCTTGCCGCTCTGCTGCTTTGCTCGTTTGACTCGTTTCGCGACGTGGCGGAGCACCGCAGCCGACCGGTTTTCTTCGCCAAGCGTGCACAGATTACCGCGCTCGACCTCTCGATGGCGTGGACGGAGCACGATTACGATCCACTCCTCGGCCTGGACCAACTGACGGCCTTTGCTGACTACCGGCTGCCGCAGGCGCTGCGGCATCTTGGAATCGTCGAAGTGGCCGAAGGGCTTGCGCGGAAAATCGACAACGGGGATGAGATCGCCGCGGGGTCGCAGGAGGAAGTGGAGCTGCGAGCCGTGACAGTCGTTGCGGTCGATGCGATGCATCGGGCGCTGTCCGGTCGCGGGCAACGGATTCCGGCATGGCAGATCGACTGGTACCTCTGGGATCGATCGCACGGACCGGATATCACGGTTGGGCATCATCGGACGCGAACGATCTTTTACTGAGAATCCGGACGGGAGCATGAACCCGCCGATACGGAATCGAGGAACTTTGAAGGGAGGATGAATTCGCCATGTTGAGCAAAAAGATTGAAGCGGTGCTGAACAAGCAGATCAACTACGAATTGAGCGCGTGGTACAACTACCTGGCGATGCAGGCGTGGTTTGAGAATGCCAACTGGGCCGGTTTTGCGCGCTGGATGAAAATGCAGGCCAGCGAGGAGTTGGAGCACGCTAATCGTATCTTCGAGTTCATTCACGATCGCGGCGGCAGCGTCGAGCTGGAGTCCGTGGCGAAGCCATCGGCAACCTATAAGACTCCGCGGGCTGTGTTCACCCGTGCGGCGGAGATGGAGCGGCAAAACACAAAGGCGATTCACGCTTGCTATGCACTGGCGGTCGAAGAGAAGGATTACGCGACGCAGAGTCATCTGAAGTGGTTTATTGATGAGCAAGTGGAGGAAGAGAAGATCACCCGCGAAATCGAGGCATTACTCGAGATGGCGGGGGATGAGCAATCGGCCATTTTCATGCTGAATCGGCAGTTAGGGGAGCGGGCGGCGTCGTCGAAGGACTAGCCGCAGATTTTTTTGGATTTCGGGGAAGACTTCCCGTCGGCACGTGTACTCCCAGTGTTCGCAGGCCCCGACCTGCGAAGACGGCACACTCGGGAGAGTCGGCGGGCGGCACGCTGAACACCGCGTCCCCCGCCCTCACCCGTTTTTTACGAGTCCTCAGACCCAGTAGGCAGTCCACGCCAGGGACGTTACGACTCCCAGTCCGATTCCGATTGATGCGATGGCCCGCGTCCTTTTCTGGCCCGGGCGTCGAGCCGCGCGATACAGGGCGACTGCGCCAAAGACGATGGCGAGCGGACCAACCGGCAGACAGGCCAGCAAACCGAGTGAGAGCGAAAGCATGGCCGACGTCGAAACACCTTCGACGAGACCGACGACTTCGCCGGTACCTTCGATCGTGAATGGGGTGCCGCAGGCGCGACAGAGATCGGCATCGATGAGATTGCGCGCGTCGCAGCGGGGACAGACGATAGAGGAGGTTCCGTCGTCACGGATTTCGATGCGCGGGGCACGGGCGCCGGCGGCAGCGTAGGCGTGCATCGGGGTGGGTGGGAGGCCATCGCTTGTGGCGACCGCCCGGCCGACGGGAAGGCCGGTGTGGGGATCGGCGGTCGGCACAATGAAAGTGGCGCCGCACGTGGGGCAACGGGCGGTTCGGCCGGCCTGGTTGGAGTTGGCTTCCAGAATTGAACCGCAGCGCTCGCAAGTCAGGGAGAAGCGAAGCGTGGCGGTCGCCGGTACAGCCGAGGGGTTGGCCACGGGCTGCGAAACCGGAGCAGGCGGCGCTGTCGCGAGGCGGGCGTTGCAATATGGGCAAATCGACAGTGCGTCGGCGCGCTGATCGGAGTCGGGGATCGTGCTTTCGCAGTGGGGGCAGATGAACTCAGCAGCCATCGGCCGGGATCATACGTCGCGGACGAGGCCGCGGCGTGGGATCACGTATCGGGCAGCACGGGGCCGGTCGGGCTGTTCGGCGGGCGCGGGAAGCCACTGTTCGAGTTGCTTCCTCCCGGAGGCGTTACGAGGGGGCCGATCCCGGTGCCGGGGAAGGTGGAGCCGATGAAGGTATTCACCAGGGCGGTGATAATGCCGTATGGATTGAGCAGACCGCCGAAGCCATTGAGGCCGAGCGGGATGTTGATGGTGAAGGTTTGGCCGGAGAGGAAGCCGAGCACCGAGCAGCCGGACGTGGCGGGCGTGACGGCGAGAAGGGCGACGAGTGCGACCGTCACACGAGTTTTCTTGTTGCGAAACATTAGCGTCCTCTCCTGGTCGGGCAGACGGTGATGCGCCAGCCCGATCGACTCGTCGGATGTCGAGTCGAGGGGGTTCAGTTGAAAGTCCGAGGGGCAGACTAATCGGGGACAAATGCGGCCTTGATGACGCCGCTGCGGCTGCGGCGGAGCAGGACATCGAAGGCCGCCCGATAATCGGCGAGGGGAAAGCGATGGGTCAGGAGGCCGCGGAGGTCGATGCGGCCGGCGGTCAGCCAGTCAAAGACCACCTCGTAAGTGTGCGTGCGGCGGCCGGCAACTTCTTCGATCTGCCGGCCGTTGCAGCCGACGATGTTCAACTCGGAAAGCCAGAGGGGCGTTGTGTCGACGACACAGATCTGCGACGTGCCGACGAGGACGACGGCGCCTCGGGCGGCGGTCCACTTCATTGCGTCGGTGAGACTCTGGCCGGTGCCGACGCAGTCGTAGGTGACGTTGAATCCGCCGATGAAGGCCTGATTTCCAAAGCGGGCCGGAATACGGCGGCCGTCGGCGGCGGCGGCGAGGTCGTCGTAGCGCTCGGCGTGCGACCATGCGCGAGGATGGATACGGACATCGCTCGCGCCGTAGCGAGAGAGTAGATCGGCCTGGAAGGCGTGGCGGGCGATGGCCGTCACGTGATTCGGAAGCTGGAGGGCGCGGATCGCGGCCAGGACGCCGACGGCGAGGATACCGCCGCCGGTGACGAGAATGCGCTCGTTTTCGCGCGGGACGCGGCGAAGGACGGCGTGGGCGGCGCAGGCGATGGGGTCGATCAGGACGGCGACGGCGTCGGGGACGGCTTCGGGCACGGCGAAAAGCTGGGACTGGTGGGCGACGAAGAGACGCGACCAGCTTCCCCCGGTTCGGCTGTTGAGGCCGATGATCATGCCAGGCGGGAGGTCGCCGCGGTCGGTGTTGTCGCAGAGACTCGGGCGACCGGCGGCGCACTGAGGGCAAAGCGGCGCAATGCCGCGCGGGACGCAGGAGAGGCAGGGGTCGACGCAGACGCGCTGGCCGGGCTTCCAATTCTGGACGCCGGGGCCGACCTGCTCGATGACGGCGACGCATTCGTGGCCGAGGACGGCTGGGAAAGAGGTGAGTCGCTGGAGAATCGTCGCGGGATGGTTGCGGAGGGTGACGAGGGCGACATCGCTGCCGCAGATTCCGCCGAGGAGGGTTCGGAGGCGGACCCACTGGGGGCCGGGCAGAGTCGGTTCGGAAACGTCGCGGAGTCGGAGTCCGCCGAGCGGGCCCGTCGCGGCGCGCGGCGAGAATGCGGTGGCAATCTTCGCGAGTGGCCAGGCAGCGCGGGGCGGGTCGAAAACGAGGGCCTTCATTGGGGGGGTACCATAACGGGGCGTGCGGCGGGCGCGTAGCAGATGGCGGTGACGGGCGATACATCCCAGCGGGCCTGATCGGCGCAAGCGGGAGCGGCTCCTGTTCGGCAGCGGCAAGCGGTTTCTCCTGGTCGGAGGGGCGGGCTTCCACATGAAGCGGCCGCTCGCGGGGCCGAGTTCGAAGCCCACGGCGATTCCTCAAAACCGAGTGTCCACTGAACGTGGGGAAGGCCAACCAGGCCAGGACCGAGAAAGTTAGAAACGTTGGAATTCGCGAATTCATTAGGGAATTCTGTCGGAGCCCTGGGACTTGAGTCTTGCGTCTTATCTGTCAGATCGTTGGGTCTTGAGGCGCTATTCGGATCCCGGGGCGCGGATTCTCCGGGGCCGCATTGGTTCTGCTTGCGCGCAGTTTCTCCCGTGCATCTTGGTCATACGATCGATGCGAGTGCGAAGTCACCCGCATTATTTCTGACATACAGGTCTGCCGGCGTTCCGCAGGACGGGCCGAACGCGGGAATTCGGAAGGGCGCGAGGCAGAAATCGCGGCAAAACAAACCATCGTGGGGAATGGGGCGAAACGCACCGGCAAACAAGTCATGCCCCTGCCACGCAATCGTCGCTCGTCCCGGGAACCCGGGGCAGCGTCGAAGCTAAATCGGCAGTCGCTTCCGAGTTGCGAAACGTGGACGCCCGAACATGTGTTAGAATCACCGGAACGCAGGTCGTTCAACGATTGATGGTGGATTGGACGATTCCGAGTGGTCAGCAGGCAAAACAGTAGAATGTCGCGAGATCACGCGGAGACGCCACTTGGGGGGAGGCGAAGAGCATGTTGACGCGCGAACGATTGAGCTTGTCGGTTGCAGTGTCCTTCGCGACGATCCTCGTCATGGCGTCACCAGCGAATGCGGTTCGGGTCAGGTTTGATAATCCCGAGGGGCCGGAGCACTACGATTGGGCCATGCCGGGCCTTCTCGGCGAACTCTACGTTTCACGCTCGGCAACGGACCAGTTTCCCGACCCAATGCCCGTTCCGGATCTTTTCAATTTGGGCACCGACGCCGGGCTCACGACCGGCAGTGTGTTCGGGGTAGTGGGTGGCCTGGTTCAGATCGAAGCCGACGGGATACGACTTGCACCGTTGAATCCTGGGCAGCTCATTCCGACTCCCGGGTTGGTTTGGCAGCAGGTTGGACGGATAACTGCGCCGGAGATCCCATCGCTGCTTCCGGAAGGAGTGGAATCTTATTTCGGAGTGTGCTTCACGCTCAGCGACGGCGTGCACTTTGGCTGGATTGGCGTGGTCCGCAACGCCGCGATGCTCGATGCGTTTGCGTGGGGTTACGAGACCGCGCCCTTTGTTCCGATTCCGGCGGGCGTACCGGAGCCAACGGGGTTGGTGCTCCTCGTCGTCGGGGCTGTGGGAATGATCAGCCACCGGCGGGGCGCTCGGTGAGCGTCGCGCGATCCCAGAAATCACTTCGAAACTAGATACACCAGGCTCGATCAGACGGTCGAGTTCGCACTGCGGTTCGACCGGGGCGCGTTTAGTCGGGGGCGTCGAGTGGGGGGACGGCGGTTTCGATTGATCTTGCGGGGACGGTGTGGTCGTGGGTGGCGCGGGCCAGGGCGTTCATGCGGTGGGCGGCCCAGAGGAAGCCGGCGGCTGCTATAAGGAGTGGCCAAGCGAAGCTTCCGGTCCAGACGTAGAGGGCCATGCCAAGTCCCTGAGCGACGATGCCGCGAATGCCGACCATGGTGGTGTGGATCGCGAGGTAGTGGGAGGCGCGGGAGGCGTCGGTGCTGAGGGCGATGGGGCCGAGGGTCCAGGTCAGATTCACGCCGACCATGCCGATAGCGTAGAGGACGCTGCAGGCGACGAGGCCGCCGAAGTTCGAGATGATGAGCAAGCCGATCGGGTAGAGCGTGAGCCAGAGGAATGAGGCGGCGGCGAGTCGCATCGGGCCGACGCGGTCGACGGTGCGGCCGGCGAGAAAGAACATGAGGACGATGACGAACTGGTAGATGACAATGGTGGCCTTGGTGTACTGGCCGTAGTTGAGGTGGAGGCGGTCGGTGGCGAGGGCGGGGATTAGTGCGGTGCAGATCATCCAGCCGACGCCGTAGGACATGAAGGCGACTTCGTAGGCAGCGAAGGCACGGTCGGCGCGGAGGACGGCGTTCATGTCGCGGAAGGGGGCGAGCCAGGATCTTTCGGGCGGTTCGGGGCGTGATCGCGCGGCGAAGATGGGCCGGCGAGCGATGTGGGCGAGGATCGAGAGGCCGACGAACTGGACGGCGGTGACGGCGGGAAGGAAGAGTCGAAAGGCATTCGGGGTGTGGTCGGACCAGCGGCCGATGGCGAAGCCGGTGAGCATGGCGGCTGACATCTGGGCGGTAGAGACGAGGCCGAAGACGCGGCCGCGGCGGTGGGTGGGGTAGCAGGTGCGGAGGATGTCGGCGTTGAGCGGAGACATGCCGGCGTTGCCGAAGGCGGCGAGGACGAAGCAGGCCATGACGAGCCAGATATTCGGGGCGAGGCCGATGAGGCCGATGGGGAGGGAGTGGAGCAGGGCGAGGGCGACGAGGTAGCGCGGGGTGCGCCAGGCGGCGTAGTGTTGATTCCAGAAGATGGAGAAGAACTGCATGACGGGGATGGCGGCCGTGAGGACGGTGGTCTGCCAGTCGGAGGCGTCGAAGCGGAGGCGGGCGAGGAACGGGAGGAATGGGATGATGGCTTGAGTGGTGCCGAGGCAGGCGGCGGCGGCGATGTGGGGGAGGAGAATCGAGGGCGCG
Organism: uncultured Planctomycetaceae bacterium; assembly: GCA_964549445.1. Lineage (GTDB taxonomy): Bacteria > Planctomycetota > Phycisphaerae > UBA1845 > UTPLA1 > SpSt-539. The sequence goes on along the minus strand of CAZJVS010000005.1, from coordinate 47,566 downwards.
TGCGGCTGATGCGGGTGAGCGGACGATGATGCGGACACGCGTTGCGGGACCTCGGTCGACGGACGACGAGTGGCGATGGTACGGAGAGCTGTAGGAAAAACGAAGGGGAGCGATCAGGCGGGGCGGTAGGCGTCGTAGATGGATTCGATTTCTTCGCGCGTGCCGAGGAAGGCGTCGAGGACGACGGGGTCGAAGTGGCGGCCGGACTCGGCGGAGACGAGCTTCATGGCTTCGCCGAAGGAGAAGGCGGGCTTGTATACTCGGGCGTTGGTGAGGGCGTCGAAGACATCGGCGATGGCGACGATGCGCGCTTCTTCGGGGATGTCGGTGCCGCGCTGCTTGTGGGGGTAGCCGTTGCCGTCCCAGCGTTCGTGGTGGCCGATGGCGATCTGCTCGGCCATGCGGAGGATTTCGTTGTCGGCGCCGGCGAGAAGGCGGCCGCCCATGACGGTGTGTTCCTGCATGGTCTTGCGTTCGTCGGCGGTGAGGGGTCCGGGCTTCTTGAGGATGGAGTCGGAGATGCCGAGCTTGCCGACGTCGTGCATGGGGCTGGCGAAGAGGATGCAGCGGCACCACTCGGGGCTGCGGCCGAGCTTGCGGGCGACGGCCTCGCTGTAGAGCGACATGCGGCGGATGTGATCGCCGGTGTCGCCGTCGCGGAACTCGGCGGCACTGGCGAGGCGGAGGATGGTGTCCAGGTGCGAGTGGTTGAGCTGCTCGCGGAGGCGGGCACTGCGGACGCTGACGGCTGCCACGGCGGCGAGCGAGGTAAGGGTTTGCTCGTCGCGGCTCGTGAAGGGGACGATTTCGGAGTCGCCGGCGTGGCGGTTGATGAGCTCGATGACGCCGACGGTTTTTGCGTTGCGGTCGATCATGGGGGCGGCCAGTAGCGATACGGTGGCCATGGCGACGGATGCAGGGAGGACCTCGCGCAGCTCGTCGGGTGTGTTGCCGGTCGGTTGGTGGACGTCGGTGATGTTGATGGTCTGGCCGGTGCGGGCGACGTATTGGGCGACCGGGTCGTTGAAGAGCGGGGTGCGGAATGCCGAGGGCTCGCCGTCGGGGCCGCGCTGGTCGGCCGAGACGCGGCCGAGGCGGTCGAAGCTCACGATCGCGGGGCGCGATTCGGTCGGGGACTTGGCGTCCTGACGGCAGACGAGGACGAGGTTTTCGCCGTCGACGAGGTAGAGCGTGGCGGCGTCGGCGGGGATGACGGTGCGGGTCTCGGTGAGGAGGTTGTCGAGAAGCTCTTCGAGCGGCTTTGGCGCGGTCAGACTGGTGCAGACGCGGAGGATGGCGTCGAGGTGGAGCTCGGCGTCGGAGAGCGCGGGGGTCGCTTGATCGAGGCGCGCGGAGGCGATCGCATCGGGCATGCGAGGTTCGGCGGTCGATGAGCTGGATCGTGCTTGCGATTCCACTTGGACGATTCTACGCCGCTGGGATGACGGGGACAAAGGGTTTCCGCGGGGGTTGGGTGTGTCTTGGGTTCGGGCGCGACGTTCCGGGCTGGGCTTCGGAGGGCTTGGGGCGCGATGAATATCGGGCGGCGGCGCGGAAGGCACGGCGGCGCGGAATCGGCTACATTGGCAGCCGGAGCGCAGGGTCTCGGATATGGCGGAATTTCAGGCGAAGCGAATACGGATGATTGGAGCGCCGCTGGACCTCGGGTCGGGGCGGCGCGGCGTGGATATGGGGCCGTCGGCGCTTCGCGTTGCGGGGCTCGAACGGAAGCTCGAGGAACTCGGGCATACGGTTGAGGATGCGGGCGATCTGGAAGTGGAAATCCCGGAGACGCAGGCGATCGGCGATCCGAAATTGCGGTATGCCGAGACGATTATGCGGGCGGCGGGGGAGCTGGCGACGCGCTGCCAGGGGGCGCTAGATTCGGGATGTATGCCGCTTGTGTTGGGCGGCGATCATAGCATTGCGATCGGCAGCTTGGCGGGGACGGTGGCGCACTATCGGGCGAAGAAGCAGGAGCTGGGGGTCGTGTGGGTCGATGCGCACGGCGACATGAATACGAGCGCGACGACGCCGTCGGGGAATATTCACGGAATGAGCCTGGCGATTGCGCTGGGGATGGGGGACCGGCGGTTTACCGAACTGCACGGGGCTTCGCCGAAGGTGCGGCCGGAGCATGTGGCGCTGGTGGGGACGCGCGACCTGGATCGGGGCGAGCGCGAGACGATCAAGCGGTCGGGGATCCGCGTGTTTACGATGCGCGAGATCGACGAGCTGGGGATTCGCGAGGTGATGAGTCTTGCGATCGAGGCGGCGACGCGCGGGACGTCGGGGATTTGCGTTCAGTTTGATACGGACGTGATTGATCCGTCGGTCGCGCCGGGGACCGGGACGCCGGTGCGGGGCGGGCTGAGCTATCGCGAGGCGCACCTGGTGATGGAGACTCTGTACGACAGCGGGGCGGTGCGGGCGGTGGATTTTGTGGAGATCAATCCCATCCTGGATGAGCGGAACCGGACGGCGGAGCTGGGGGTGGAGCTGCTGCTGTCGCTGTTTGGGAAGCGGATTCTGTGAGGCGGCGGTCGGTTCGGACGCCAACACATCGTAACGTGCGGTTTGCTGGATTCCTGCGTTGAATGTCTGTTGGGGTGAAGGATATCGCAGATGAAAACGGACGTGTCGCCTGAGTCGGCTGGTGGCGGGGCGGATCATCAGCCGTTCATTGCGCCGGAGCGGACGATTCCCGAGTTGACGATGCGGGCGGTGCTGCTGGGGGCGGGGCTGGGCATCCTGTTCGGTGCGTCGAGTCTTTACCTGCTGCTCAAGGTGGGCATGACGGTATCGGCGTCGGTGCCCATCGCGGTGTTGTCGATCACGCTCTTTCGCTGGGGCGGGAGGTGGCTGGGCTCGCCGGCGACGATTCTCGAGAACAACGTCGTACAGACGACGGGGTCGGCGGGCGAGTCGATTGCGTTTGGTGTGGGCGTGACGATGCCGGCGCTGCTGCTGCTCGGGTTCGAGATGGACCTGTCGCGGGTGATGACGGTGTCGGTTCTGGGCGGATTGCTCGGCATTTTGATGATGATCCCGCTGCGGCGGGCGTTCATCGTCAAGCAGCATGGGAGGTTGAAATATCCGGAAGGTGTGGCGTGCGCGGAGGTTCTAATCGCGGGAGAGACGGGCGGCACGACGGCCAAGATGGTGTTCGTGGGGTTTTTCATTGCGTTGTTTCACAAATTCTGCTCGGCGGCGATGAAGCTGTGGGATGGGGAGCCGGCGCAGAATCTGTACAAGATCGCGCCGGATGGGACGAAGGTCGGATTGAAGGGGGCGGCGTTGTCGGGCGAACTTGCGCCGGAGCTGCTCGGGGTTGGGTTCTTGATCGGGCCGCGGATCGCGGGATTGATGATGGCGGGGGCGGTGCTGTCGTATTTTGTACTGGGGCCGACGATCGCGACGTTTGGTGACAAGTTGACGACGGCTGTTTCGCCGGCGACGACACTCATTGGGGATATGAGTCCGGGGGAGATCAAGGGAAACTACCTTCGATACATCGGAGCGGGGGCTGTGGCGGCGGGCGGCATCATCAGCATGTGCCGGGCGCTGCCAATGATTTTCGCGTCGATTGTCTCCGGCTTGCGCGACTTGCGGGGCGGTGGGACTGGCGGCGCGGCGCGGCAGCGAACCGAACACGATCTGTCGATGCGGGTAGTGTTGATTGGTTCGATCGCGCTCGTGGTCGTCATGATGGCGGTGCCAACGCTGGGGCTAGGATTCTCGCCGCAAGGATTGCTCGGGGCGTGCATGATCCTGCTGTTTGGATTCTTGTTTGTCACCGTCTCGTCGCGGCTGACCGGCGAAGTGGGGTCGTCGTCGAACCCGATTTCGGGCATGACGATCGCGACGCTGCTCATGACGTGCCTGATATTCTGGGTGCTCGGGCGGACGGGGGCGATGGCGATGCTCACAGCGCTTACCGTCGCGGCCGTTGTTTGCATTGCGTCGTCGAATGGCGGGACGACGTCGCAAGATCTGAAGACGGGATTCCTGGTGGGAGCGACGCCTCGGGCGCAGCAGATTGCAATCGTCGTGGGCGCGGTGACTTCCGCGATCGTCATCGGCGGGACGATGCTGGCGCTGAACTCGCTTGGATCGCACTACACGACGAAAAACATGCCGGCGGAACGGCTGACCGTTCCGGCGGACGCGGCAACGCAGCACGTCGGCCGGCCGTACGCGGATTCGGACAAGGCAGAGTATCGGGTGGTGCACATCCGCAAAGGCGAAATCCCCGGGGCAATTCCGGGGCGCTATCTGGTGGGCGCGGACGGAATCGCGAAGTATCGCACGGACCTGCCGATCGCGCGCGAGTCGGCGACGATGGATAACGGGGCGCCGGCGCCGAAGGCGTTTTCGGCGCCGCAGCCGCAGTTGTTTGCGTCGATCATTGAGGGCATTTTGGGCGGGACGCTGGAGTGGGGACTCGTGATCATCGGCGTGTTGATCACGATCGCGCTCGAGCTGGCGGGGATTTCGGCGCTGCCGTTTGCGGTCGGGATGTATATTCCGCTCGGTTCGACGACACCGATTTTCGTGGGCGGGATTTTGCGATGGATCTGCGACCGCATGACGGGCAAGTCGGCCTCGGAGAGCGAGTCAGAGACGAGCCCAGGTGTGTTGCTCTCCAGCGGATATATCGCGGGAGGTACACTCTGCGGGCTGATTATCGCGTTCTTCGCGGTCATGCCGGATGCATTCAATCAGGCGCTAGATGTCGGAAGGCACTTCGGTGCGCAGTACAATGGTGGCGACGGGCCGAAAATTGTTTCGCTGATCACGTTTGCCATATTGTCGGTGATACTTGTGGCGGTCGGAAGCCGTCGGCAGCAGGGTAAGGTGCTGTCAGGCGGCACCGTGAGCCACTAGACGGGGATTGATTCGAAGGAGTTGAACGATGCGCTTTCGTATTCAGACGGCGGTTGGCGCGACAATTCTCGCGTTTGGGTTCGGGACGGCGGTGGCCGACGAGGGGATGTGGCTCCTGAATAAGCCGCCGACGAAGGCGCTCAAGGAGAAGTACGGGTTTGAGCCGACGCCACAGTGGCTGGAGCACTTGCAGAAGTCGTGCGTGCGGATCGGGGCTTCGGGGTCGATCGTTTCGCCGGACGGGCTGGTGATGACGAATCATCACGTCGGCAGCGATGCGCTCGAGCAGCTCAGCACGCCGCAGAACGACCTGATCAAGAAGGGGTTCTACGCGCGGACGCGTGACCAGGAATTGAAGTGTCCGGACCTCGATGCGCAGCTCCTGTGGTCGATCGAGGACGTGACCGACAAGGTGAATTTGGCGGTGAAGCCGGGGATGTCGGACGCCGATGCGGGGGCAGCGCGGCGGAAGATGATGAACACGATCGAGGAGGAGTCGGACAAGGCGACCGGGCTCAAGAGCGAGATCGTGACGCTGTACCACGGGGCGCGGTATCACCTGTATCGCTACAAGCGTTACACCGACATCCGGCTGGTCTTCGCGCCGGAGGAGCAGATCGCTTTCTTCGGCGGGGACAACGACAATTTCGAGTATCCGCGATTCAATCTCGATCTCTGCGTGTTCCGCATTTACGAGGACGGCAAGCCGCTCAAGACGGATAACTATCTCAAGTGGAGCAAGGACGGTTCGAAGGATGGCGACCTGACATTTGTCGTGGGGCATCCGGGGCGGACGCAACGGCTCTATACAGTTGATCATCTGAAGTTCCTGCGGGACGTGGACATGCCATCGATTCTGCGGAAGCTGTGGCGGCGCGAGGTGCAACTGGCATCGTTCAGTTCGCGGAGCGAGGAGAATGCGCGGATCGCCAACGGGGACCGACGGAGCGTTGAGAACAGCCGAAAGGCGTTTACGGGCGTGCTGGCCGGGCTTGAGAACCCGGAAATCATGAAGGCGAAGGAGGCAGCGGAGCAGAAGCTGCGGGCGTCGGTCAACGCGAACGAATCGAACAAGAAGAAGTGGGGCGACCCGTGGGACAATGTCTCCGGCGCGTATGAGAAATATCGCGGCTATCACGAGCGATACGCGGCGCTGGAGGGGCGACGGGGCGTGTTTCGCTCGGACTTGGCGCGGATCGCGCGGCACCTCGTTCGGATGGCGGACGAGAAGCAGAAGCCGAACGCGGACCGGATGCGGGAATACACGGAAGCCGAGTTGAAGGCGCTGGAGCTGGATTTGTATTCACCCGCGCCGATTTATGATGAACTCGAAATCAATCGGATCGGGTCGGGGCTGTCGTTCGTAGCGGAGCAGTTTGGGGCGGATGATCCGCTGGTGAAGACGCTGCTGGCCGGCAAGTCGCCGCGGGAGCGTGCGGAAGAGCTGGTTCGCGGGTCGAAACTGAAGGACGTCGCGGTGCGGAAGAAGCTGGCCGAGGGCGGGACGGCGGCGATTGCGAGCAGCAACGACCCGATGATTCGCTTCATGGCGACGCTCGATCCGGAGACGCGGCGTCTGCGGAAGCAGTACGAAGATGAAGTCGAGAGCGTGGAGCGGGCGGCTTATGCGAAGATCGCGGCGGCGAAATTCGCGAGTGAGGGGGAGGACACGTATCCCGACGCAACGTTTACGCTGCGGCTGTCGTACGGCCCCGTGCGCGGCTACGTGGAGGATGCCAAGCAGGTGCAGCCCTACACGAACTTCGCGGGACTGTACGAGCGGGAGAAGGAACGCCACGGGCAGCCGCCGTTCAACCTGCCACCGCGGTGGGTGGAAAAGAAGGGGAAGCTGAACATGGATACGCCATTTAACTTCGTGTGCACTGCGGACATCATCGGCGGGAACTCTGGCAGCCCGGTGGTGAACAAGGCGGGCGAGGTGATCGGGCTTGTGTTCGATGGGAACATCCAGGGGTTGGTTTGGGATGTGGCTTACACGGATGAGCAGGCGCGATGCGTGGCCGTGGATTCGCGGGCGATCATCGAGGCGCTGCGGAACGTGTATGACGCGGGGCCGCTGGCGGATGAGTTGGTGGGGAAATGAAGCATGGTGATTGCTAAGTGAAGCGTTCGGCGGGGCCGACCGATGCGAAGCGCCGGGAGAAGCGTTCTTCGCGCAACAGTGCTGATCGCGATGTGGGTGACCGTCGTTGCGCTGGCGGTTCGATACAGCACGGGATTCGGTAACCCAATTGGACTGTTTCCGCTCGCAGGGTCGATCCTGACTGTCCCTGCGCTGCTGATCGGGCTGCTGATTTGGGGTCTGTCGGGTCGGCGTAAACCGGCGATCTGGTCGGCAGTACTCTTTGCGTTCTTCGTCTCAGCGACGACCGCGTCGATCGTTACCGGTGATTGGCAGGTTCGGCGGACGAAGGTGACCGGGCTTAAAATTGTTCATGCTCTTGACCGGTTCGCGGTAAAGAACGGGGCGTATCCAACAACGCTGGACGAGCTTGTTCCTGAATATCTCGACGTGATTCCAAAGAGCCGGGTCGGAACCAAAGCTTCGTTTCGTTACTGGCTCGACGAAGATGGGGACTTTGGACTTTCGTTCGATCGCCCGACATTCCTGATGTCGACTTATCGATCGAGCGATCGCCGGTGGGTCGATCATGACTGAGCCGGTTCGCTAATCTGGCTACCCCAGACGATCCTGCCAGATGCGCGGGTCTCGGCTGCCATGAACAACTGCAATGATCGCGATAGAGTCGGTTTCGATCAGGAAGAATACTTCGTAAGGGAATCGGCGCGTCAGCGCGCGACGAACGCGATTGTGGATAGCTGGGAAGGCGAGTGGATTTTCAAGGATGGACTTCGTCGTCCGGTCAATGGCTTCCACCAGATCGGCCCCGAGACCGGGCTGCTATTTTTGTACCATGCGATTGCGTCCAGAATATCGCCTCTCGCCTCCGGTAAGAAGACAAGTTGGCGATTCATCGTTGCCGGAGCAGCTCAGATTTTAGCTGGTTCCAGGGAATGCAGGCCTTGGGGTCGCGTTCGTACGAAGCCAAGCGTTCGTCCAGCAGACGTCTCTGTGCATCGGTCAGTTCAAGTGCTTCCGGAATCGCGGTGATACTTTCCCAGATCTCACCCAGAAGTCGAAGGCGCTCCGCGGGGCTCAGCTTCAAGATGTCGGTCATGATCGACGCCGAATCCATACCAACAGTTTACGCAAGCACTTCATGCTCGACAACATCGAGATCCACGCTCGCCTGTGCTTCGTGTTCGGATTAGTCTCTCGCGGTGATGGAGCAGCGTGCGGAGTCGAAGGTGGACGTGGGGGCCAATGCGGGGATGGCGCGCTCGCTGCTCGCGAATCGCAATTTCATTCTGCTGTGGGCGGCGTATGGGGTTTCGGCGCTGGGGGATCATCTTTCGGAGATGGGGCTGCTGGCGATTCAGCATGCGCTGGATGCCGACAAGACGGACGCGACGCGACGGCAGGCCATCATGCTGTTCGTGTTCATGTTTCCGTTTTTCGCGATCGGGCCGTTCTGCGGGTGGGTAGCGGACCGGCTGCCGCGCAAATGGATCATGATCGGGGCGGACGTGGTTCGCTGCGTGCTCATGATCGAGCTGCTGCCGATCCTGCTGATGCTGGAGCGATGGTATTCGCCGGAGTACCGCGATGGGCAGGCCGTTTCGCTGACGGTGGCGGTGTTGCCGCTGGCGTTTGTGGGCGTTTTTGCGGCATTTTTCTCGCCGGCGCGCAGCGCGCTACTGCCGACTCTGATCCGGCCGGACCAGCTGATCCGGGCGAACGCGGCGATCAGCGGGCTCGGGATGATCGCGACGATCGCGTCGGCGGTGGTCGGCGGATACCTCGTGGAATGGTACGGGGCGCGGTGGAACTTCCGGGTCGATGGGCTGACGTTCCTGGTGAGTGCGGGCCTGCTGTTGTGGATTCGTCCGCCGCGGATCGAGCGGGCCAGCGTCGAGAAAGAGGGCGGACTGTCGGCGATTGCGGAGGGATTTGCGTATGTCTGCCGGCATCGGCGCGTGGCCGAGGTGATCGCGGTCTCGGCGGTGCTGTGGATGGCGGCATCGGTGGTGCGGAGCATCATCCCGGCGACGGTGAAGGAAGTCTTTCACGGCAGTTACGGTGATATCGGCCTGTACCAGGGACTGCTGGGGCTGGGGTTGCTCATCGGGGCCGTGATCCTGACGTTGCTCGGAAACACGCTGAGGAGCGAACTGGCGATGTCGTGGTCGCTCAATCTGGCCGGCGCGTGGGGATTGCTGCTGGCATTGGCCGTATGGCTTGGATGGGGGCGCGGCGTTTGCGGCGTGGCGCTGGTGATGATCGGCATGTTTGGCGCGGGGATCCAGGTGAGCGTGTCGGCGCTGCTGCAGCGGATGGTGCCGGACTATGTGCGCGGACGGATATTCGGCGTGCACGATCTGGCGAGCATCGCGGGGCTGCTGCTCGCGACGGGGCTGCTGGGCATTCCGAATTGGCCGAACATCGATCGGCATATTGCGTGGATCATGGCACTCACGGCCGCGATGCTGCTGACGGCGGGGCTGTGGACCACTCGGATGCGGCTGCGGCGGGGGCGATTCGGGTCGGCGATCACGTTCTGGCGTAACGCGAATGAGTTTTATTGTCGATTGTGGCCGCGGGTACGGCGCGACGGGCTCTGTACGATTCCGGTTGCGGGGCCGGTGATTGTGGCGGCGAACCACGATTCGAGCCTCGATCCGTTTTTGCTGACGGCGACGTCACCCAATCGCTATGTCAGTTTCATGATTGCGCGGGAGTATTCACGGATTCCGCTGTTCCGACGGTTGGTGGCGCTGATCGAGTGCGTGCCGGTCAATCGAACGGGGATGGACGTGGCCAGCATCAAGGCGGCGCTTCGGCACTTGAGCGAGGGGCGGGCCCTGGGGATCTTCCCGCAGGGGGGAATTCGCCGGCCGGGCGAGCCGCTGGAGATTCGCGAGGGGGTGGGCATGCTGGCGCTGCGGAGCGGGGCGGTCGTAATCCCGGCGTATATTTCGGGGACGCGGTACTACGACGGAGTGGGGCGGGCGTTTCTTTCGCGGCACCATGCCGTGGTGAGGTACGGTCCGGCAGTGGACCTGTCGGCGTTCGCCGGGCGCGAGAAGGATCGCGAGGCGTATCACGCTGCGTCGCAGAAGATCGCCGCGGCGATTTTTGAGCTAGCGCCCGAGGCGGATCGCCAGCGAACTAATGACAATTCAGATTCGGGTCGAGCACCAGTCTGGCCACCAGGGCAGTAACGTCAGCCGAGTTGAGACGCAGATCGCCGTTGATGTCGGCACAGGCACAGCCATTTGCCAGATTGCCCTCGACGAGGCAGGTGATGAAGACCTGAACGTCGTTGCCGTTCACGACGGCGTCGAGATCCATATCGCCGCGGCACGAGAGCAGATTGCAGTCGCACTCGTCGGGGATGTTGTTGCTGTCGCCGTCGGTCAGGAAGCCATTGGTGATGTCGCAGGAATCGGGAATGCCGTTGGCGTTGCAGTCGGTCTGACTGCCGGAGGCGATCTCGCAGGCGTCGAGGATCGTGTTTGAATTGCAGTCGCCGGAGGCGGTTGCGTAGTCCACCTTGACCGAGATCTGGCTTGGGGAGCAGGCAGGGGAGACCGCGACGCTCGGATTCATGTGAATCACGGCATTGCCGCCGTTGACGATGCCATTGAAGGTCGCGGCCGGAAGCGTGATCGACTGAATCACCAGGAGGCAGTCAAAGGTACCACCGAAGAGCGTGCCGATCGGCGTACCGTTGATGTCCATGTTGATGTTTTCGGACAACGAACCGAGATCGGCGACGGCGCGGAATTCGAGCGTCACGTCGCTCGCAGCAGCGGGCGGTGAGGTGACCGTGTAGCTCTGAGGCGACGTGAAGTCGATCGGAGAAAGGTCGGGGGATTGCTGAGAGAAAGTGCCCACGAGCTGGCACAGGTCCGGTACGAAGTTGCCGTCGCAGTCCGGAAGGCAGGAACCGCCGCAGAGGGGCGGGTCGGTCTGGCAGCGATCGGGGATGCCGTCGGTGTTGCAGTCCGCGAGGGCTCCACTCGCGAGTTCGCAGCCGTCTGGAATACCGTTGGCGTTGCAGTCCGGACACGAAGGACAGCTTGGCGGGACCTGACACTCATCGGGAATGTTGTCCAGCTGGCAGTCAGTGCTGCTGCCGAGGGTGATGTCGCAGTTGTCCGGTCTGCCGTTGCTGTTGCAATCAACTTCGCAAGCGTCGGGGACGGCGTTATTGTTGCAATCCGGGCAGGTGGGGCAGATCGGCGGTATCTGGCAGAGGTCGGGGATGCCGTCTGCCTGGCAATCGAGACAAGTTGCACAGATCGGCGGGACTTGGCATTCATCGGGGATGTTGTTGCCGTCGCAATCCGGGCTGGTCTGGTTGGCGACGTCCTGCGGATCGGGAATGCCGTTGTTGTTGCAGTCGAGGTCGGTGACCGAGAGAGTAAGCTGGTAAAGCTGCGGCTGGGTCACCACGGAACCGGAATACACGCGGACGTAGTAATTGGCGGGGAGGAGCAACTGAACATTCGAGACGGACTCGGCGGAGCCGGCTGGCTGGGAAGCGCCCGTTGCCAGAATCGTCACGCCATCCGAGGCCAGTACCTGGATGTTGAGATTTGCGAGCGCGGCGCTGTTGACGTTGTTACCGCTGCTGCAGGATCCGTTTGCGTTCTGGACGCTCGAATCGTAGGTGAGGCCGACCGGAGTAACGGTCGCCGTCAACACTCTCGAGCCGGTGGTGGTAAAGCGGAAGAAGTCGGGGTCGCCGCCGCCGGCCTGATCGATGCTGAGGATGGAGCCATTGTTAACGCTGGGTGCTGGAACCTGGCCGCGTGTGATGGGCGATCCCAAGTTCAGCGTCCCCAGATTGGTTGCGTTTGCGACATTGTCGTTCTGTTCGTCGGCGTCGCCGTAGTTGAAGTGGGCGGCACGGATATCGTCGTGCTGCGGGCCGTCGAACGCTGAGGAGTAAAAGGGTTCCATCAGCTTGGAGGTCGTGATGGGGCAAACGTGAGCAAAGCCAAGACCGTGGCCATGCTCGTGCATGACGATGTTTCTCAGGAAGTTGTAGTCGCCCGAAGCCGAGGCCCAGCTCACGCCCTCACCGGCGTCCAATACCATGTCGCCGGTTTGCGGATAGTAGTTGTAGGCAAGAACGCCACTACCGCCGTCGAGTGTTCGCATCGAAATGCGGCAATCACCGCGGACGCCCGGGCTGCCGGCTGAACTTACAAACGTGGCGCCGTCGTCGGCGTCATTGGAGACGATGACGCGGGTGTAGCTCAGGCCGGAAAGCTGGTCCCAACGCGTGAAGCACTGGGTGATCTTTGCGATCCATGTGGCCCGACCACCTGAGCCGCTGAATCGAGCATCGAGCTGACTGAAGAGGTTGCTACCGACCGGGTTGGCGCCATTGAGATCAAGGATGTTGGGGGTGCCATCGGGCACGAGACTCCAGAGCAACAATTGCGGGCTGCCGTTCTGGCCGTCACTGCCGTTGATTGCGCTCCAGCGTGCGGCGACGTTGAAGCGTGGTCCGGGCGTCTCGGCCCAGAGCTGATTGTAGATCTGCTCCATGTATTCTTTTGACGTGCCGGGGGCGAAGCAGACCACGAATTCCGGGCCGAAGACATGGCCGAAGCCGTAGTCGTCGATTTTGAGGTTTGGATCGTCAAAGCGCGGTACCGATCGGTCCGGCAGGTTGGACGTCGCGACCGGTGAAATCTCAGGCGATTTCTGAATCGTCAGAATGACGAAGGCCGTCAGTGCGAGGATGGCGAGGTAATAGCCGATGAATGCTGCGATCTGTCGCGACGTCATGTACTTCTATTCTCCTGCCTGAGTCTGTGAGCGAGGGCCCATCGCGCCCGAATCAGTGGCAATTCAGATTCGGGTCGAGCACCAGTCTGGCCACCAGGGCAGTAACGTCAGCCGAGTTGAGACGCAGATCGCCGTTGATGTCGGCACAGGCACAGCCATTTGCCAGATTGCCCTCGACGAGGCAGGTGATGAAGACCTGAACGTCGTTGCCGTTCACGACGGCGTCGAGATCCATATCGCCGCGGCACGAGAGCAGATTGCAGTCGCACTCGTCGGGGATGTTGTTGCTGTCGCCGTCGGTCAGGAAGCCATTGGTGATGTCGCAGGAATCGGGAATGCCGTTGGCGTTGCAGTCGGTCTGACTGCCGGAGGCGATCTCGCAGGCGTCGAGGATCGTGTTTGAATTGCAGTCGCCGGAGGCGGTTGCGTAGTCCACCTTGACCGAGATCTGGCTTGGGGAGCAGGCAGGGGAGACCGCGACGCTCGGATTCATGTGAATCACGGCATTGCCGCCGTTGACGATGCCATTGAAGGTCGCGGCCGGAAGCGTGATCGACTGAATCACCAGGAGGCAGTCAAAGGTACCACCGAAGAGCGTGCCGATCGGCGTACCGTTGATGTCCATGTTGATGTTTTCGGACAACGAACCGAGATCGGCGACGGCGCGGAATTCGAGCGTCACGTCGCTCGCAGCAGCGGGCGGTGAGGTGACCGTGTAGCTCTGAGGCGACGTGAAGTCGATCGGAGAAAGGTCGGGGGATTGCTGAGAGAAAGTGCCCACGAGCTGGCACAGGTCCGGTACGAAGTTGCCGTCGCAGTCCGGAAGGCAGGAACCGCCGCAGAGGGGCGGGTCGGTCTGGCAGCGATCGGGGATGCCGTCGGTGTTGCAGTCCGCGAGGGCTCCACTCGCGAGTTCGCAGCCGTCTGGAATCATGTTGTGGTTGCAATCCTCGCAGCCCGGGAGCGTACAGATGGGCGGAACTTCACATTCGTCAGGTATGCCATCGGACTGGCAATCGGGGCTGAGCAGTGCGGCGATGTCGCAGCTATCGGCCTGGCCGTTACTGTTGCAATCGGGCTCGCAGTCGTCCGGCACGAGATTGCCGTTGCAGTCCGGACAGGTTGGACAAATCGGCGGGATCTGGCAGGAATCGGGAATGCCATCGGACTGGCAGTCGAGGCAGGTCATGCAGATTGGCGGAACCTGACACTCGTCGGGGACGTTGTTGCCGTCGCAGTCCGGGCTGGTGTGATTGGCGACATCCTGCGGATCGGGAATGCCGTTGTTGTTGCAATCGAGATTGCCGAGCGTGACCGTGAGTTGATAGAGCTGGGTGTTGTTCGAAGGTAGTGCCGCGGCGGAGAACACGCGGATGAAATAGGTGCCGGCTGCGATCAGCTGGAGGTTTGAAACCGTTTCGGGCGAGCCCGCGGGATTTGAGTTGGCGGTCGTGAGGATGGTGACGCCGTTGGGGGCCAGGACCTGGATATCCAGGTTGGCCATGGTCAGACTGTTAATGAAGTTGCCGCTGCAGCAGCTTCCGGCACCTCCGCAGGCCTGTTGGCTGCTGTCGTAGGTCGTGCCGATCGGACTTGCAGTGGTTGTCAATGTTACGGGCTGGGCGGTGGTGAACTTGAAGTAGTCACCGGTTCCGTTGTCGGACGCTTCGAGACTGAGCGTACTGCCGTTCACGATGCTGGGCGCCGGCGGGACTCCGACGGTCAGCGGCACGCCAAACGCAAGCGAACCGAGACTGTTGAGATTGGTTGCAGTCGCCGGGTTGTCGTTCTGCTCGAACTTGTCGCCGTAATGTGTGTGGGCGGCGCGGATGTCGTCGTGCTGCGGGCCATCGAAGCCGGTGTCAATAAACGGCTCCATCAGACGGGTGTTGCCGATCGGACAGACGTGGAGAAGTCCCATGCCGTGGCCGTGCTCGTGCATGCATGTGTCGCGAAGGAAGACGTTGTTGTTGAATGCGCTGGCAAAGTTTGTGCCGTCATCGGAGTCGATCGTCATGTCGCCGTCGTCGGGGAAGAAGTTGAAGGCGAGGACATTGCTGGCGCCGTCGATACTGCGTGCGGCGATGCGGACGTCGCCGCGCACACCGGCCTGACCGGGACTCGTATGCAGAGACGCGCCGTCGTCGGCGTCAGTTGCCACAATGATCCGCGTGTACGAAAGTCCGGTCAGCGCCTGCCAGCGATCGAAGACCATCTGGAATCGGCTTACCCATGTCGCGCGGCCGCCTTGGCCGGCGAAGCGAGCGTCCAGCGTTGCGAACAAGTTGCTGGTGACGGGGTTGCTGCCGTTGGAAAGAGTCACGTTGGGAGTTCCGTCGGGGACAAAGCTCCAGCGAAGCGTTTGCGGCGAGCCGGGCAAGCCAGTGCCGCCATTGACGCCCGCGGACCATCGGCCGGTCAAGTTGAATCGCGGCGCCGGCGCGTCGGGATCGACGGGGCCGAACAACTCGGCGTTTACCTTCTCGACGTAAGACAGCGGTGTACCCGGGGCAAAGCAAACTGCACCGAGCGGGCTGCGGATGTGGCCAAAGCCATACGCGTCGAACGAAATATAGGGGTTTGATGATCGGGTCTCGGGGAGTTCGGGGAGGTGCTCGTAGCTAACCGACGAGACCGGTCGCGATCGGCTGGACGAGTAGACGACCCATCCTGTAAGTGTCAAAGCGAACGAACAGTAGCCGACGACTGCTGCGATCTGTCGCGACGTCATGAGCTTCGAATCTCCTGCCTGTGTCATTCAGTGCGAGCCGATCGCCCCGGTGGATCGGCCAAAGATCGTTGCGAGCGGGTCGGTTCCCCGTGATCCACCGTCCGGGCTAGAGGAGGCCAAGGACAGGCGACCTCCCAGCAGCTCTGGGTTCGAGAGATTGTGGATTCGGCGCGGCGCCACAAACCCGGTAACGCATTATACCGGTTTCGAAGTGTCAAAAACAGGGGTAAGGGGCTTGGGATAGATGGTTTCGAGGGCCGGCTCTACAATCTGTGCCGGTTTCGAATGATAGGTGTACCGGCTGTCGTGAGTATGGGATGCGACGTACCGAAGTAGATCCTGGTTTGACGAGCACGACTGTCCAACAAATCGGGCGGCCGGTCGGGCGAACCGTGACCGGCACGGTCGCACTTGGAAGCCGGCTAAGCGAAGCGGATGCGAATGGGCTTTACCGCACGGCGTCCATTCACGACCTCGGCCGCCGGGCGTTTGATGTGACCAACCGACTTCATCCGCAGGCGTGGCGGACGTATGTCGTCGATCGGAACATCAATTACGCGAATTGGTGCACTGCGAAGTGCATCTTTTGTAATTTCAAGGCGGATCCGCCGGAGATGAACTCCGGGCGGCGCGACCTGCCGGCCGGATACACGCTCAGCTACGCCGAGATCGGCCAGAAGATCGAGGAGTTGATTGCGATCGGCGGGACGCAGTTGCTGATGCAAGGCGGATTGGTTCCAGGGGAAGGAGCGCAGGGGTTGCCGTTTGAGTGGTATCTCGACCTGATGCGATTCATTCGCAAGAACTATCCGACGATTCACATCCATGCGTTCAGCCCGCCGGAGATCTTTGCGTTTCATCAGATCTTTGGGATGGCGATTCGCGACGTGTTGCTGCGGCTGCAAGAGGCCGGCCTGGCGAGCGTGCCGGGGGGCGGCGGGGAGATTCTGTCGGATCGGGTGCGGGAACGGATCGGGCAGGGAAAGACGTTGACGGCCGAATGGCTCGAGGTCATGCGACAGGCGCATGCGATCGGCATGGTGACCAGTTGCACCATGATGTTCGGCCACATCGAGACGATTGAGGAGCGGATCGAGCATTTGCGATTGCTGCGCGAATTGCAAGATGAATCGCTGACGCGGGGTAACGGCGGCGGGTTCAGCGCGTACATCTGCTGGACATTTCAGCCGGGCGACACGCCATTGGGCCGGATGAAGCAACTGCCGATCGACGACGAGCGGACGGCTCGAACGCCGGATGGCCGGCCAATTCCGGATGGACGGCACTTGTTGCTTGCGGATGCGGCGGAGTATTTGCGAATGCTTGCGCTCTCGCGCGTGTATCTCGACAATATACCCCACATCCAGTCGAGTTGGGTGACGATGGGGCCGAAGGTCGGGCAGCTTGCGCTATTCTTTGGCGCCGATGACATGGGGAGCGTCATGATGGAGGAGAATGTCGTCTCGGCGGCGGGGACGACGTACTGCCTGAACGAGACGGAGATTCGGCGGCTGATCTCCGATGCCGGTTGGGAGCCGCGAAAGCGAAACTTTTACTACGAACCCGTCGAATAATTACAACGGACCTCACGTGGTCCGGCTCTGACTGAATGGATGCTGTCAATGAGCCCTGCACTCGTCGAAAACAAGCGAAAAGATGTTACAGACAAAGTCGCGGCGGACGACGAGCTCGCTCGGGCGGCGCGGCCGGTGATGACGCTTCCGCTCGCCGATGGAGAGCGAGACGAGACGCTCCTGGCTCGCGGTCTGCGGTTGCGGACGCTTGCGCGGCGCGTGGCCGACCTGCCGGACTTGACCGGTCAGCGGTGCGACCGGCGTGCGTTGGAGGCGGCAGCGCTGTTCCACGATGCGTCCTGGGCGGAAGATGTGCGATCGGGGCGTGCGACGCGCGATGGCGTGTTGCTGACGCCGCTGGACACGCGACAGCGCGAGCTTTCGGCGGATCTGCTGATCCGGGCGACCGGGCCAACGATGTCGGCCGAGTCGTGTCGGGTGGCGGCGCGGGCGATCCGGGAGGCGGGCGTTCGCTCGACGAAGATGGTAGAAGCGATCGCGTTGTCGGAGGCGGTCGAGCTGGATTCGATCGGCCCGAATTGGCTATTAGGCGAAGCGCGACGGTGCTGGGTTCGCGGGCGCGACGCGGCGGAACTTGTCTCGCAGTGGCAGAGCCAGGTTCGCTATGGGTACTGGGAGGCGCGGCTTCGCGAGCGGCTCCGGTTTTCGTGGTCCCGGCGTCTTGCGCAGGCGCGGGTCGCCGGCTTGTCGTCGTTCTTTGAGTCTCTCGCGGGCGTTATCGGCGGGACGGATTGATGTGGGCGAGACCCTGACACTCCGTGCTCGATTCGTCGCGCCGATGGCCGGGTCGGTGATTGAGAACGGCGCGGTTCGGGTCGAGGGCGGAATCATCCGCGAAGTGGGGCAGTGGGGGAAGATTTCCAGCAGCGGCGTGGTCGAAGACCTGGGCGATGGATGGCTCGTGCCCGGATTCGTCAACGCGCATACGCATCTCGAACTGTCGTGCTACGCGGGCAAGCTTGCTCCCCAGCCGTTTTGGCGTTGGATCGAAGCTTTGATTGATCTTCGGCGACAGCCGGGCGCGGGGGCTCGCGAGCGTGCGGCCATCGTCGAGGGGGCGCGGCAATCACTTGCCGCCGGCGTCACGTGTGTCGGCGACATCTCACGGAGCGGGGCCCATGTCGCGGCGCTCGCGGACAGTCCGATCCGGAAGGTCTGCTTTGTCGAGTTGATCAGCGGCGCGTCACCGCCGGGTGATCCCGACGAGTTGATCGATGTGCTTGACGCGGGGGCTTCGACAGCGGACGGAATGACGGCGGTGGGCGTCAGTCCGCACGCACTGTACAGCGTGGCGTGGAGCGATCTGCGCCGGGTGGTCGCGATTGCGGCGGAGCGGGACCTGCCGATTGCGATTCATGCGGCGGAAACGTTGGAGGAAATTGAATGGCTGCGCGACGGCGGGGGAGCGGTTGCGGAGTTCCTGGCGAGGTACCGGCTACCTAACTCGAAGTTGGCAGTCCGCGGCGGCGTGATGGAATTGCTGCATCGGGCGCAGATGACGAGACTACGCCCCGTCATTGCACATGCAAATTACCTGGACGATGCGGAACTCGCCATGCTGGCCGACACTCGCTGCAGCGTCGCGTATTGTCCGCGCACGCACGCGTTCTTCGCCCACCCGCCGCATCGGTGGAAGGAAATGCTGCGACGGGGAATCAACGTGGTGGCCGCCACCGACAGCTTGGCGAGCAATCCGTCACTATCGGTGCTGGACGAGTTGCGGATGCTTCGGCGAGCGGCACCGGACGTTGAGACGGGAGTTTTGATGGAGATGGGCACTGTTCGGGCAGCAAGGGCCCTCGGCGTTGATGGGGTTTGCGGCTCGATTAAGCCCGGATTGTCGGCGGACTTGGTAATGTTAGAAGCACGAGAAGATAGGCAATCTAGCGACATGGCGGTACTATTGGATTCACAGGCGTCGGTGGCGAGGGTATGGGTAGGCGGTCGCCGTGTGCTATTCGAGGGGTAAACGCAAGCGCAAAGATAACCATCCCGCATTCGGGTGAGGGGTATTTTTTCACTTGCAACTTGCGAGAAGATTGTTAGCTTAGCGTTGGATTCTTGGCCAGGCGCTCCGGTTCCCCGCGGTCCCCCCCAGCCGCGCCCGGACCCTGGCCTTTTTTATTTTCCGGAGAGGGACATGAGCGAAGAGGGTCGACTGCACGTCGATGATGATTGGAAAGCGCAGGCGCAACGCGAGAAGGCGAAGCTCGCCGAAGAAGTTGAATCGCACCCGGAAGACGCGCCGCCGGCCGAAGC
The DNA here is from genome assembly GCA_964549445.1 of uncultured Planctomycetaceae bacterium. GTDB lineage: Bacteria > Planctomycetota > Phycisphaerae > UBA1845 > UTPLA1 > SpSt-539. The sequence continues at coordinate 28,206 of CAZJVS010000005.1, read as the reverse complement.
AAACTTTCTGAGCATTCTGAATATTCTCGCGATGCAGGCGATGGTGGGGCTGGGCGGTTTCGCAGGTCCCGGCGGACAGCAGATTCCGCCGAATCCCGAGCTCGCGAAACACTTCGTTGATCTGCTGGAAGTCCTCGATCAGAAAACGAAGGGCAACCTCACGCCCGACGAAAAGAAGGTTCTCGATACGACGCTCTACAATCTGCGAATGGCATACGTCGAGATGGTGGGAGGCGGGGCGGCCGCGCCGCGGGGCAAGGGCGGCGCGTAGGTTTGCAATCGCATCCGCGATACGCAATTCGTTCTGGGGAGTGAGCTAACTTATTTCCTGCGCGGGTGAGGCGAGGGTGCCGGTGCGCTCGCAGCGGTCGGCCAGTTTGCCATCAGGCGGCAGGCCTTGTCCTGTGCCTGGGTTAACGGGGCGGTTCCCTTTGCGCCGCCGTTGTACAGGAATGCGAACGCGAAGCGGCGATGGTCACGCGTTTCGACGTAGCCGGCGAGCGTCCGAACCGAGGCGATGTAGCCGGTCTTGGCGTGGATTCGGCCCTTCGCGTCGGGGGTCGCGAGACGCCGCTTAAGCGTGCCGCTGACGCCAGACTCTGCGAGCGAATCGAAGAGGATCTCGCCGCCAGCGGTGTGGTTCATGTAGGCGAGAACGGTCGTCACGGAGCGGGCCGAAAGACGATTGCGTCGCGAGAGTCCGCTGCCGTCGTCAATGACAAAGGCGTCGTCGGTCACGCCCAGCTTACGGAGAAATCGCGCAACAGCCGCCGAGCCGGTGGGCCACGATCCTGGCTGGCCTGACGCGGCGCCGAGCGTCTTGAGAATGCACTCGCTCATCATTCCGAGACTATCGGTGCAGGCCCGCGCGATTGCATCAGATAGCGGCGACTCGTGAACGGCGATGATGCGATATTCCGCCGGAAGCTTGCCGGAGCGGTCGGACACGCGGCGGCGGACGATCGTGCCGTCGACGACGATGCCCCGGGCAGCGATTGCGCTTTCGAGCGAGGCCGCGAAGAACAGGCCCGGATCGGTCACGGCGATCGGACCGAGTCGGGCCGGACCCGCGCAGACGCCCGACACAACGATCTCGGCGGCGTCGCGCGAACGGTGTGCAACGAGCGACCCTTTGGGGCCACTTCGCGACTTGTTAATGAGTTTCATGAGGCCGTTGGGCGGCATCAATCGCAGCGAGGTCGTACCGTTCTTGCCAGGATCGACGGCGACTTCGACACAGTTATCGGCGAAGTTGAGGCCGCCGATGGGTGCTTCGTACCACTCCTGGTACTGGTCTTCCGGCCAGCCGGTGTGCACGAACGTTTCGTCGAAGATCGAGTCGTCGATAATCAGGTTTCCGGGAATTCGGCGGACACCGGCCTTCACGAGGGCATCGGCCCAGGTTTCGAGCAGTGCGGTCGTCTTCTGGCCCCGCTTGGCGCAAAGCTTGTCATCGCCGAGGGTCGGATCGCCGCCACCGCCGACGAGCAGGTCCTTCGCGCCGACGGCCAGCACGGTGCGAAACCGGTGGGCCGGGCCGAGTTGATCGAGGGCGGCAGACGCGACGACAAGCTTCATGACGCTTGCGGGGGCCATGGGCTTGTCCGCGTCGAACTCGAAGACGGTCTTGCCCGTCGACAAGTCGACGACATGAGCTGAGAGGGTGACGCCGGACTGGCGATGCCCGGTAAGGCAGGACTGAAGACCGTCTCGCAGAACGGCGGAAGTGTCGTCTGCCTGGCCGGGCCGCGCCGCGACGCACGCAAGCGCGGCCAAGACGACAGCGATGGCGCGGGGGAGAAAGGGGTGGGAGATTCGATTCATCGTAAGTTCATACCTGCCATGGCTTCTGGAGTTGCGGCGATTTTGACTCGTCCTTCGGGTCTGGCTAGACTCGCTTGGGGAATCGACCGTTTGGGCAAAAATTGCCGCTGTTCCGCTCTTCGAGCGCGGTATTGCCTGCACAATGCAGGGTATTTTATCGGCCGAAGTCGTGATTGCGGAATACCCGGACCTGAGACGGTCGGCAAGTGGCGTCGGATCGTACGGCGTACGTACTGAATGGGGCAGGCACATGGCTACGTCGGCCGGTGAGAGGTCGATGATCGGCGTGATTCTGGTGGGCGACGCGAGCGACGAACTGCCGCGCGTCATGGCGGAGAGTCTGTCGGCTGCCGGTGCGGCGGTCGAAACGGTTGAAAACGTTTACTCCGCGCTCGTGCGGATCGGGAGCGACGCGCAGCGCGGCGTGCGGATGTTACTGGTCGATACGCGGACGGCTGATCGCGCGGAACTCGGCGTATTCGAAGTCGTTCAACAGTATTTTCCGTGGGTTGTCGCGTTTGCGATGCGGACCGATGTTTCGGGTGCGTCCTCCCGGGCGTCCGGAGCGCTCACGGCCGGCGAGGCGGTGGCACGATTCAAGGCGATCGGCGCGACGCTCAAGACTGAACCGCCGACGAATGGAATGACTACCCCGACGCAAGCGTCAGAGACGACGCCGAGTGAGGCCGCACCGCCGGAAATGAAGCTGCACGACGCTGTGCGGGCACGGATGGGTGGAGAGTCCGGCGCGACGCCGACGCGGCGACCGCCGGCTCGCATCGCGCCCGCTCCGCAGCCAGCCAATCTTGAAGACGATATTCTGGGCGGCGGCGAATCGGCGCAGATCACCCCTGTGGAACTCGCGGCGTTGTTGCATCCGGACGCGGGCGAATCGAACGAGGGGGCGACGTGATGTCGGATGTGAACGGCGATCTTGGATACATCGAGCCGCGGCTGCTGGTCGCAGGTGACCAGGCGCGGCTGTCGCCATTCGTGCGCGAGTACTTTTCGCCGGTGCCGGTGATCGGCGTCGCCGACTATGTGACGGCGGTTGCCGAGTTACCGCGGGCCCCGACGCAGGGCGTCGTCCTCGGAGTCGATCCTGAATGCCGGCGGGCCGAGAGCGCAATCGCGGCCGTGAAGGCGGCGGCCGGCGAAGCGCGGGTCGTCATGTGTTGTGAGCCGGCGTATGAGCCGCTGACGCGGCGGCTGCTTTCGGCGGGGCTGGACGATTACGTTATCTTTCCGCCGACGGCCGAGGATCTACAGAAAGCGCTGCACATCGCGAGCAGCCCGACGCGAAAGCGCTGGTTGTCGCCGCCGCGGGTTGAAGTGCCAACCCACGACGAGCTGGCGCGGCTGGGGCGGCTGCTGCCGATCGTTTCGGAAGGCGGGGCGGAGGTCCTGCGCGAGATGGCGTGCGTCGTTGCGGCGGCGCTGCGGGCGGAGTCGGTCCTGATCGTTGTCGATGGCTCGACCGGGGCGGTTGGGCCGAATCATCGTGCATTGGTGGACCGAGCCGTGCTCGTTCAGGACATCGTGCTGGACGGGCGGGTGATCGGGCAGATTCGGGTCGGAGCTACGTTGCTCGATGCATATCACGCGAGCGATACCGAGAAGCTCAAGGTTTACGCCGGGCTGTTCGGGAACTTGTTGGAAGTCGCGGCGCGCGGGCGACAGTGGCGGCAGCTCGCGATGCAGGATGACCTGACGAAGCTGCCGAATCGACGGCGACTGCTGGCGTTTCTCGACGAGGTGCTGGTGCGAGCCGAGCGCGAGCAGTTTCCGGTGACGGTGCTGCTGTTCGACATCGATGAGTTCAAGACCTTCAATGACTCGTTCGGGCACGAGGTGGGGGACGACATCATTCGCGAGACCGGACAACTGTTCCGGCAGTGCTGCCGGAAGCAGGACCTTGTGGCTCGCTACGGCGGCGATGAGTTCGTCGTTGTGTTCTGGGACGCGGAAGGGCCGCGGTCCGAGGGGCCACAGCAGCCGGCGCAGGTGATCGACGTGCTGAACCGGTTCCGGCAGGCGATGAGCGTGCACCGGTTTGAGCGGCTTGGGGCGCGCTCGACCGGCTCGCTGACTTGCAGCGGGGGATTGGCGCATTTTCCGTGGCAGGGGCGAACATCGCAGGAGTTGCTGCTCCAAGCCGACCAGGCGCTGCTTGAAGCAAAGCGTGCGGGCAAGAATCGCTTCTGGCTGGTGGGAAGCGGCGACGTTTGCGCTGCGAAGTGATCGCACGGCAGCGCGGCGCGTCTTACGTGTTTCGACATCCCCCCGTACAATCGGCCCATGAAATTCGCATTGATCGGACCGCCACAGTCGGGCAAGTCAAGACTCTTCACGGCAATTACGGGCCAGCCGGCCGATCCGGCGCAAATGGGGGTTGAGCGGCGGGCGGCGGTGAAGGTGCCGGATGCGCGCCTCGACTTCCTGGCGGGGATCTACAAGCCGAAGAAATACACGGAAGCGACGCTTGAGTTCATCGACGTGCCGGGGATTTCGCTGAGCGATCCGCACGGTCAGGCCGAGTTTCGGAGGTATGCGGCCGACCTGCGGACGTGCGACGGGCTGGTGGCGGTGGTTCGGGCGTTTGAGTCGGGTGGCGTCGCGCCGTACCGGGGCCGGGTCGACCCCAAGGCTGACCTGGACGAGCTTCATACCGAGTTGCTCTTCGCCGACTTGGAGCAGGTCACGAAGCGGATCGAGAAGCTGGAGAAATCGGCGGCGAAGCCGAGCAAGACACAGGAGGTCGAGAAGCGCGAGCTGGCACTGATGCAGCGGATCCGGGGGCTGCTCGAGAAGGAGCAACCGATCGGCGAGGCGGTGCATAACGAGGAAGAACAGAAGCTGACGACGAGTTTCGGATTCATGATGCAGAAGCCGCTCATCGTGGTGGTGAACGTCGGGGAAGGCGACATCACGAAGCCGGCGGCATTTGCGCATCCGACGGCTGCGGGGACGATTGCGCTGTCGGCGGAGATCGAGGCGGAGATCGCCCAGCTTCCGGCGGCGGATCGGACGGCGTTCCTGGCGGACCTGGGGTTGGAAGCTCCTGCTAAGAATCGATTAATTCGGACGTGCTATGAGGCGGTGGGTCTTATCTCGTTCCTCACGGCGGGGGAAGAGGAGGTCCGGGCCTGGACGATCCGCAAGGACCTCTCGGCAGTGGAGGCGGCGGGGAAAATTCATAGCGATATTCAACGTGGGTTCATCCGGGCTGAGACGGTGGCGTTCGCGGATTTGAAGGCGGCGGGCGACATGAAAGGGGCGAAGGCGGCGGGGAAGGTGCGGTTGGAAGGGAAGAGCTACGTCGTGCAGGACGGAGATGTGATTCTGTTTCGACACAGCGGGTGACGCTAGAATGGCATCTTTGGCGAGCGTGCTTGATGCCGAAGAGTCCGACAGTTTCATTCATATCGCTCGGGTGCCCCAAGAACCTGGTGGATTCCGAGAAGATGCTGGGCCTTCTGGCTGAGGCCGGGTGTCCGGTGGTCGGGGAGGGTCTGGCTTCGGACGTGCTGGTCGTCAACACCTGCGGATTTCTGGCGGCGTCGCGCGATGAGGCGGTCGGCATTCTGCGGGAGGCGGCGAAACGGAAGCGGGCCGGGGAGCTGAAGCGGATCGTCGTAGCGGGCTGCCTGGTGCAACGAGACGGGCAGCGGCTTGCAGAGGACGTTCCGGAGATCGACGCGCTGGTCGGCGTGAATAATCGCGAGGACATCGTGCGAGCGGTCGCGGGCGGGCCGCGAGCTGGTGTGAACGGCCAGCGGCGAAAGGCCGGTGAGCCGCTGTTGTTCCTTGCGGACTACCATCCACTGAAGAAGAACAAGTGGACGGATCGGGCGCGGCTGCGACTGACACCGAATCACTATGCGTACGTGCGGATCAGCGAGGGGTGTGACCAGAAGTGCACCTTCTGCACGATCCCTTCGATCCGGGGGCCGATGCATTGCAAGACGCCAAGGCAGATCGCGACCGAATGCCGTGAACTCATCAAAGATGGCGCCCGCGAGATCATGCTGATCGGGCAGGACACGTCGAGCTATGGGCGGGATATCGGATACGCAGCGGGATTGGCCGGGTTATTGCGAGAATTGAATGAACTCGACGACCTGAACTGGCTGCGGTTGATGTATGTATATCCGACCGAGGTGAGCGACGACCTGATTGACGCGATCGCGACGTGCGACCGCGTTGTGAAGTACATCGACATGCCGCTGCAGCACATCAACGACCGCGTGCTGAAGGCAATGCATCGGCGGGTCGACCGGCGCGCAACGGAGGATTTGTTGCAGCGGGTTCGTGAGCGAATTACGGGCGTGACGATTCGAACCACGTTCATCGCCGGGTTCCCGGGCGAGACGGAAGCGGAATTTCGCGAGCTGGAACAGTTTGTAAAGGACTTCGGTTTTGATGCGGTCGGAGTTTTTCCCTATTCGCTGGAAGCCGAGACACCTTCCGGTCGAATGAAGGTACAAGTTGCGGAGACGGTCAAGCAGGAGCGCGTGGACCGGCTTATGAAGACACAGCAGGCCGTCGCGTTTTCGCGGGCGGCGGCGATGCGAGGGCGCACTCTGGAGGTCGTAATCGACGACTTCGGCCGCAACGGCGTCTATCCGGCCCGGCACGCAGGGCAGGCACCGGAGATTGACAGCGTCACATTTGTTGAGGGCGGGGAGTTTGATCGGGGCGACTTCGTCAAGGTCCGCTGCAGCGGGCGGCGCGATTACGATCTCGTCGCCCGCCCGGTGGGTGAGTTGCTGCCGATCCTAAAGTAACACGTCGCACGGCGGTGCGTTCTCCGCCGGCGGACACAACTGGTGAACGGTCGCGGGCGAGCATGGGCGACATCATCTACTGCCGATGCGGGCGGGCGATGGAGTGCGGACGTACGGACGTCCTGGAGACCGTTCTGTGCCCGGCCTGCCAAACCGAACTCTCGCTGGACCTCGAATCGAACGGCGAACGGAAGCGCGGGTATCTGAAAGTCATCGCGGGTCCCGAGCGGGCGGGCGAGGAGCTGCTGATTCCTGTCGATCTGGCGCTCCCGGTCGGATCGGCCGCAGACAACTGGCTCTATTTGCCGGGCGGGGCGGTCGCGGAGCGGCACTGTCTGCTCCAATTAGCCCCCGAGGGGCTGTTGGCGGTCTCGCAATGGAGCGAGAACGCCGATGGTTCGCAGAAAGTCCTTGCGCGGCTGCAACCAAACCAGGTCATGCGGGTTGGAAAGTACGTCCTGCGATTCAGCGTCGGCGCCGTCCAGGCCCCGCGAGTTGTGTCGGGCGGCGGGGTTACGTCGGCGAATCCAGCCCTGGCGCAGCCGGTTCCAGTCATGCAGCGCGTCGGCGGTCGCGGGGTATTGGCTGAGTTGACGCGCAGCCGGTTTCGCATTGCACGATGGGCGCTTTACGCCACGGCGGCGATTCTCGCGGCGCATCACGCGCTGCTGGTCGCACGACAGGACCGGCCGATCTACGCGGCCGTCGGCGTGCTGGTGATCATCCTTTGGGGGATGGTGCTGGCAACGCGGCGGGTGGGACTGGGGCAACGGAAGTGGAACCTGGCGGCCATCGGGGCACTGGTGTGCGCGGCGGGACTCGAGTTGTGGCTGCATCAGCCGCTGACGACGGCGGGTTTGCTGGTCCTGCCGGCGGGATTGTTGCTGACGATGGAGCGGCCGCCGGGGAATTCGACGACGATTGTGACGCTGGTGCTCATGGTCGTTTCGCTGGGACTTCTGCTTGTCGGACTGGCGCGGATTCCCGGGGCGATCGGGGCGTAGCTTTTCGGGAGGGATTGGGTGGCGAGGGATTGGGGCGGCAGCGGGGGATCAGTTTCGTTCGACAATTGCGCGCGTGGCCTGGACCAATTCTCGTCGGAGGTGAAGGCGGGATTCGTCATTCGGGGAGATGAGTGTCAGAGCGTGTCGGAGGAGGGCGGCGGCTTCGACGTAGTGGCCGCGTTTCATGGCGAGCGAGCTAAGCTCGTGAATGACGACGGCGGAACGTGGACAAAGGACGGCGAGACGTCTCAATACGCGTTCGGTACGGACGAGGTCGCCGCACTCCTTGTAGATGCCATGCAGATTGGTCAGCATGCGGGTGAGGATTCCGCGGATAGGTGTAGGCCTGAGGAATTCGGGACGGAGCGAAACGCCGTCGCCGTAAAGATCTCGCAGCTTCTTGCGACAGTCGTCGCGCGTGACGAGTTGGCCGGAATTAAACGCGTCGATGAGGATCACGCCGTTTCGGTGGCGGTAGCCGACCAGGAAGTGGCCGGGAAGCCCGACGCCGCAGACCGGCCAGCCGATGCGGCGAGCGACGTCGATCCAGACAGCGGCAAGCGAGATGGGTATTCCGCGATGGCGATCGATGACGTCATTCAGGTAGCTGTTTTTCGGGTCGTAGTAGGCGCCGCGGTTACCGCCGAAGCCCTCTTCTTGAACGAGGACGCGCGTGAGGGCGGCGATGCGGCGTTCGGCGGAGCGACCGGATTCGCAGACAAGTACGCGGTCGGCGAGGTCGTCGAGCCGCTTGAGGTAGGCGGGCACTGAGAGGCCCGAGTATTCGTCGCGAGCGAGATGGAGACAGGCAGCGCCGAGGCGGATCTGCTCATCCGTGAGTTCGAGTACGTCGCAGAAGCTATCGGACACGCCGGTTGACACGACCCGGTATTCTAATCGGACGTGGACGAGTTGGCAGAAAGTTGGAATTGACCCGATGGGCGTGCGGGAAGTAGACTGACAGGAGCGGACGGGGCTTCCGGTTCGACATTCCGGCCGGAATGGGAGGCGGGCGATGACGATGCAGCAGACACGCACATGCGAAAAGTGCGGCGGGACGATAACCGCCGAAGAGATCATTCAGCGGCGGGCGGGGCTGGTCGAGAAAAAGCTGCTTTGCGTGGCCTGCGTCGATGCTTTGCGGCGACAGGTGGCCATGGCCCGTGCGGCCTCGGCACAGAAGGCGCGTGATGCGGAGGCGGCCGCGGCGCGGGAAGCTGAAGAGCAAGCGGCGCGTGAGGCGCAGGAGCAGGCGGCGCGGGTAGCCGAAGAACGTGCGGCGCGGGAGGCGGCGGAGCAAGCCGCTCGAGAGCAGGCCGAAGCGGAGGCGGCGCTTCGGGCAGCGGAAGAGGCGGCATTGACGGCACTGGCCGCGGAGGCGTACGCAGCGCCGGCACTGGCGGAGGAGTACACCGAGGCGGCGGCCGAGGAGCCGTTACTCGAGCAGCCCGTCGAGTCGGCTTCGCTTGAAGCGGCGGTGGAACCGGCGCACGCCATGAACGGGACGCGCTGTCTGATCTTTGACGCGGAACCGACGAGCACGGGGATCGCGGAGTTGCAGATGCGGATCAATCGCTGGCTGGTAGATCATCCCGATGCGGTGGTGAGGTCCAGCTCGACGACTGTGGGGCCGTGCGACGGCGCGACGGGCGGGACGCGGTTCTTCGTCACGATGTTTTTCTGAGAGCGATCTTTTCGAGTTGGTGCGCCGAGTATTTCAGGCCGGCGCGCCGAGCATTAACCACAGAATGGTTTTTGCGTTGAAGCAGACGTGCATGACGATCGGCACGGCGAGTGAGCCGCTCCGCGCGAAGGCGACACCGAGGGCGCTACCGAAGATGAAGAGGGGAAGCACGGCGTCGGGGTTGCTCCAATGAAACGCGGCGAAGATCGCCGCGGCGCCGAGTGCGGCGATCCAGGGTGAACCGGACGCGCGCTGCAGCATCGTGAGAATCATTCCGCGAAACAACAGCTCTTCGGCGAGTGGGGCCGCGATCACTGCGCCGAGGACGAGGAAGATGCGCACCCAGGCCGGGCCTTCCCCGGCTAATCGCAGCAGGTTCAACGTCGAGTGCTCATCGAAGTGATGTTCGGGCGCGAATCGATGCACGATTGAGCGCGTCAACACCAGCGCGCCGGCGCAGAACGGCCATATCGCGAGGTACCAAAGCAGGGCCGAGAAGACGGCCCGCCGCCACGAAGTCGCGTCGAGGCCGAAGCCGCGGAAACGGCCCCGTACCCGCAGCGGCGTGAGCGCGAGGATCAGCAAGGCGCCGGACGTCGGGACGAGGAGGCCGGCGGCGGCCGTGGCGGGCGCGTTGGCAACGGGCGGGTCCGGCTGAGACGTGACCGGAGCCGACGTGGGCAAAGGGCTCGGCAGAAGCGAGAGACACAGCATTCCGATCACGTTTGTCAGCAGGAAGTAACCGAGGAGGTCGAGCGCGGAAAAGCTTGTTGTCGGGATGGCGCGAAGTGTGAAGATTTCTCGCCACGTCCCGCGACGCACGAGGTTGAACACCGCCGTGATGGTGACGGCGATGCCGAGGAGGATCAGTGCGGCTTCGGCGTATTCAAGCGGCGGATGGCCGGACAGGCGCATCGGGAGACCGCCCCTGAGGTCACGGTTGCGCGGCCGGTCCGCGCTGACTAGCCGAGCAGGCCGTCCATGGCTGCCTTGAAGTCTTTCTTGGGGGTGACGCCGATCCAGCGCTTTACGACTTGCCCGTCCTTGAAGAGCATGATGGTTGGAATGCTCTGAACGGAGTATTTGACGGCGGTGTTCTGGTTGGCATCGGTGTCGACCTTGCCGACCTTGATCTTGCCCTTGTATTCGGTGGCGAGTTCGTCGATGACGGGTCCGATGGTGCGGCAGGGCATGCACCAGTCGGCCCAGAAGTCGACCAGGACGGGTTGTGGGGATTTGAGAACGTCATTCTCGAAGCCGGTGTCGTTGAATGCGAGGGTGTCGATTCCCGCCATGTGCTGTTGCTCCAAAGGCTATTGAAAACTCGGGCCAGTCTGAGAAACGAGGCCGGATTCTAGGGAGGTCCGGCGCACGGTGTCAAACACTGGCGCCATCGTTGTCCACGCAGAGTTAGATGCAGGCCGGTTACAATGCGGCACGTACGGCGTGGTGAGCGCAATTGGCGACCGGATATCGACGCGTGAGCAACTCGGCCTTAACTCCAGATTCAGCTCAACGTCGCCGGGCTGTCGCATGGCTGCTCGACGCGATCGAGCGGGTCGGGAATCGGCTGCCTGATCCGGTGACCATCTTTGCGGGATTGGCGCTGCTGGCGCTGGTTGCGTCGTGGGTGGCGGCGAAACTGGGCGTCTCGGTTGTGCACCCGGTGACGAAGGAGCGGATCGAGGCGGTCAACCTGCTGACGGCGGACGGACTGCGACGCGTATTTACAAATGTTGTCGCGAACTTCACCGGGTTTGCGCCGCTGGGGACGGTGCTGACGGCGATGATCGGGATCGGGGTGGCCGAGCGGAGCGGGCTGTTCGCGGCGGCGCTGAAGGGAATTGTGTCGGCGGTGCCGCGGTGGGCGATTACGCCGGCCGTGCTGTTTGCGGGGATGATGTCGCATACCGCGGCGGATGCGGGATATGTAATCCTCGCGCCGCTGGCGCCGATTGTTTATGCGAGCGTCGGGCGGCATCCGCTTGCGGGACTGACGGCGGTCTTCGCGGGGATCGGCGGGGGATTCTCGGCGAACCTGCTGATCAGTGCGCTCGATCCGCTGCTGGGCGGGCTGTCGCAGGAGGCTGCACGGCTGTACGACCCGACGTACGTCGTGACGGCGACGGCAAATTACTACTTCATCTCGGCGAGCGTGTTCCTGCTGACGGGCGTGGGGACCTGGGTCTCGGTGCGTATCGTTGAGCCGCGATTCGGGGCGTGGCAGCCGACGGGCGACATTCAGACAGCGCAGAGTCTGGACGCGATTGAGAAGCGCGGGCTTGTCTGGGCTGCGATTTCGATCGTTGTGACGGCGGGCGTGATTGCACTGCTGGTTGCGCCGCGGAATGCGTTGCTTCGCGATCCTGCGACCGGCGGGCTCAAGCCGTTTTACGAGAGCATCGTTGCGCTGTTGCTCATTATTTTTCTTGTGCCGGGCGTAGCGTATGGCGTCGTGACGGGGCAGATACGACGGGATCGCGACGCAGCGCGGATGATGGGCGAGACGATGTCGACGATGGGGACGTACATCGTGCTGGCGTTCTTTGCCGGGCAGTTTGTCGCGTACTTCAACTGGTCGAACTTGGGGAAGATTCTGGCGATCGACGGGGCGCGGCTGCTGAAGGCTATGGACTTTACGGGGCCGGCGCTTCTGATTTCATTTGTACTTGTCACGGCGACGATCAACCTGGCAATGGCGAGCGCATCGGCGAAGTGGGCCATTATGGCGCCGGTGTTTGTGCCGATGTTCATGGACCTGGGCTACTCGCCGGAGACGACGCAGGCATTTTATCGCGTCGGCGATTCGATCACGAATATCATCACCCCGCTGAATTATTACTATCCGATCATCATCGCGGTTGCGCAGCGGTATGCGCCGAAGATCGGGCTGGGGACACTTATCTCCGCGATGCTGCCGTACTCGATTGCGTTTGGGATTGCATGGACGGTGATGGCGCTGTTCTGGTACTGGCTCGGGTTGCCGATGGGACCGGGCGCGCCACTCGCATACCGGATGGGCGGATAGGTCAAACGCCGACTGCTTCCTCGATTTCAGCTTCGGATTCGACCGGTCGCGGCGCGGGGCGGTTAATTAGGCGGCGGCCGCCGAGGATTGCGACTCGGCCTGGGCCGACGATTTTTTCGGCTTGCTGGATGAACGTGTCGCCCGGGGCAAGGGTCCAGGCGTCGTCGCAGCGGATCACGGCGGTGAGGCCGTCGGAAGTTGTGACTTCGAGGAAGAGCGGGCGGTCGCCGCGCGAGGACTTGCAGATGGCGGAGAGATTCGTCATTGCGTCGGCAGAGAGGCCGCCGCCGGGAATCCGGAGAACGACGCCGGATGAGAAGCGGCGCGCGGCTTCGGCGAGGGGGATGACCTCGCTGACGCGAAGCGAGGGGTCTTCGCGGCGGCGGTCGACCTTGCCGCGGAGGAAGACGAGCCGGTCGGGGGCGACGAGTTCGCGAAACTTTTCGAGGATTTCGGAGAAGACGACGGCCTCGATACTGCCGGAGAGGTCTTCGAAGGTCAGGACGGCGAGCTTCGCGCCGGCGTTCTTGCCCTGCTTGGTGACGGTGTAGCGGATGCGGCTGATCATGCCACCGATGACGATATCGGCGCCTTCGGAAAGGGCGGAGAGGTCGGCGCAGTCGGCCATGCTGAAGCTGCGGAGCGTCTCGGCGTGCTGGGTGAGCGGATGCTTAGTGACGTAGAAGCCGAGGACAGCCTTTTCGTGGGCGAGCATTTCGGCTTCGGACCACTCGGCGGTTGAAATGGTGCGGGCGGCGGCCTTGGCGTCTGGGGCCGGGCCGCCGAAGAGGGCCATCTGGCCGGCCTTGCGGTCGCGCTGCGACTCGCCGCCAGCGCGGAGGGCGGCGTCGAGGCCGTCGACGAGGGCCTTGCGCATTGCGCCGGTCGTGTCGAAGGCACCCGCTTTGATCAGTGCTTCGATGACACCGCGGTTGACGGCGGAGAGGTCGACGCGCTCGGAGAAGTCGAAGAGACTGGCGAAGGGACCGCCGTCCTGGCGGGCGGCGATGATCGCGGCGACGGCTTTTTCGCCGACGCCCTTGATGGCGGCGAGGCCGAAGCGGAGGAAACCACGGCCGGTCGCGTCGCGGACGACGGTGAAGTCGGCGTCGGAGGAATTCACGTCCGGGGGGCGGACGTCGATGCTCATGCGGCGGCATTCTTCGATGTATTCGACGACCTTATCGGTGTCGCCCATTTCGAAGGTGAGGAGGGCTGCCATGAACTCGAGCGGGTAGTAGGCCTTCATGTAGGCCGTCTGATAGGCGATGAGCGCGTAGCCGGTGGAGTGGGCCTTGTTAAAGGCGTATTCGCCGAACGGCAGGATCTGATTGAAGATTTCGTCGGCGATGTTTCGCTTGAGGCCGTTCATGATTGCGCCGGAGAGGAACGGCTCGCGCTCGGCCTCGATCATGTCGGTTTTTTTCTTGCTGATGGCTTTCGCGAGGCGGAAGGCGCGTTTGCGCTCGATGCTTCCGAGGCGGATGGCGAGGCGGGCGACCTGTTCCTGGTAGACGATGATGCCGTAGGTCTCTTCGAGGACCTCGGACATGATGGGGTGGGGTGTCTTCCAGGATTCGCCGTGCTTGCGTCCGATGTAGGCGTCGATGTTGACCATCGGACCGGGGCGATAGAGGGCGTTGGCGGCGATGAGGTCTTCGATGCGGTTGGGTCGCATCCGCATGATGACGTCGCGCATGCCGCCGGATTCAAACTGGAATATGCCCTTCGTGTCGCCGCGGGCGAAGAGCTCGTAGACTTTTTGGTCCGTCAGGTCGAGGCGTTCGAGGTCGATGGAGACACCGTGGTTACGCTCGGCGAGCTGACGGGCGCGTTCGAGCACGGTGAGGGTCCGCAGGCCGAGGAAGTCGATTTTCAGCAGTCCGACTTTTTCTACGGTGTTGCCTTCGAACTGGGTGATGACCTGGTCGGTGCCGGTGGGGCGGTAGAGCGGGAGCAGTTCGTCGAGCGGCTGGTCGGCGACGACGACGCCGGCGGCGTGGACGCCCGCGTGGCGGGCCATGCCTTCGAGGCGGCGCGAGATCTCGATGACTTTGCGGACTTCGGGGTCGTCGTTGTAGAGGCGCTTTAACTCCGGCTCGCCGGCCAGGGCCTTGTCGATTGTCATTTTGAGGGCTTCGGGGACGAGCTTGGCGATCTGGTCGGCCTTGCTGAGTGGGACGCCGAGGACGCGGGAGACGTCGCGGATCGCCGCTTTGGGCTTGAGCGTGCCGAAAGTGATGATCTGCGCGACGTGGCCGTACTTGTCGCGGACGTAGCGGAGGACTTCTTCGCGGCCCTCCTGGCAGATGTCGATGTCGATATCGGGCATCTCGTCGCGATCGGGGTCCATGAAGCGTTCGAAGTAGAGGCCGTAGCGGAGCGGGTCGGGCTGGGAGAGATAGAGGCAAAAGGCGACGACGGCGGAGCAGCCGGAGCCGCGGGCGCCACAGGGGATGCCGCGCGAGCGGGCGTAGTGGACGAAGTCCCAGACGATGAGGAAGTAGCTGGAGAAGCCCTTGGACTGGATGACTTCGAGTTCGTAGTCGATGCGCTGCTGGATTTCGTCGGTGATGTCGCCGTAGCGCTCGGCCGCGCCGCGGAGGACGAGTTCGCGCAGGTAGGCGTCGGGCGACTGCCGGGCTGGCGGACGATAGACGGGCGTATGCCGCTTGGTGAAGTCGAGGTCGAGGTGGCAACGGTTCGCGATCGAAACCGTGTTGGCGATGGCTTCGTCGAAGCTGGCGAATCGCTCGCGCATTTCTGCGGGTGACTTGAGGTACATCTGGTCGGAGTATTTGAGGCGGGTTTCGTCGGTGACGAGCTTGCCGGTGGAGATGCAGCAGAGGGCGTTGTGGGCTTCGTGATCACCGGCGGTGAGGTAGTGGACGTCGTTGGTGGCGACGAGGCCGATGCCGCGGCGGCGGGCGATTTCGACCAGCTCCGGGTTGATCATCTGTTGCTCGGCGATGCCGTGGTCCTGCAGCTCGATGAAGAAGCGCTCGGGGCCAAAGACGCGGAGGTACCATTCGGCGATCTGATCGGCGGCGGCGCGGTCGCGATTCATGAGGGCCTGCGGGATTTCGGCGCCGAGGCAGGTGCTGGTGCAGATGAGGCCTTCGTTGAATTGGTTCAGGGTTTCGCGGTCGATGCGGGGGCGGTAATAGAAGCCTTCGAGGAAGGCGATCGAGCTGAGCTTGACGAGATTGCGGTAGCCGGTTTCGTTTTGGGCAAGCAGAAGCAGGTGGTAACTGGCTTCGCCGATGCCCTTGGCTTCGCGGTCGCGGCGGTCGCCGGGTGCGATGTAGGCTTCCATGCCGATGATGGGCTTGATGCCGGCTTTTTTCGCCGTCTGGAAGAACTCGATGACGCCGAACATGTTGCCGTGGTCGGTGATGGCGATCGCCGGCATCTCCATCTGCTTGGCGGCGGTGATGAGATCGGGGATGCGGTTGGCGCCGTCGAGGAGACTGTAGTGGGTGTGGCAGTGCAGGTGGACGAACGACGACGACATGTTTGGGATGGCCTCCGTTGCCGGGTCGGGCGGACGTCCGTGCGATTCGGCGAACTTGTAGCATGATAATCCGCGCGGGCGGGGCGACAACGAGATTTGTGGCGAGCGGTGTGAGTTGCGAGCGATGAAAGCAGTCCCGAGGCGACGCCGGCAGCGAATTCACAAGGCAAACACAGGCGGTACGCGCTTCGAACCGCCCTCGGAGCGGGTGTTGCGCATTCTCGATGCGATCCGAAGAATCGCGCGTGGCAAGGTGGCGACCTATGGCGACGTCGCGGCGGCGGCGGGGATGCCGCGACGGGCGCGACTGGTCGGTCGCGTGCTGAGGAGCGAGCCGCTGGCGGGCGAAGTGCCGTGGTATCGAGTCGTTGGGGCGGGCGGCATGCTGAGCATCCCGGAGGACGCGAGTTGCGCGGAACAGCGGCGAAAGCTGATCCACGAGGGCGTGGCGGTGCGGGGTCGTCGCATTCCGATGTTTGTGCGGATTCGGATGCGCTACCGGTCGGGGAAGGCGGCGGGGTCAGGCCGTTCGATGT
Organism: uncultured Planctomycetaceae bacterium; assembly: GCA_964549445.1. Lineage (GTDB taxonomy): Bacteria > Planctomycetota > Phycisphaerae > UBA1845 > UTPLA1 > SpSt-539. The sequence continues at coordinate 11,829 of CAZJVS010000005.1, read as the reverse complement.
GAGTTTTCAGCTTATCGAAACCCATCCAATAACGGCCCGGGTCGTGACTGATTCGAAGCCAGGAGCCCAGCGGGAACTCGGTGTACGGTCGATCATCGGTCAGCATGCGCTGCTCGTCGGCGATGTAGCGCTCCAATCCATCGCGGCCCATCAGATAAAGCGCGGCCAATTTGAACCAGTCGCTCACGAACTGGGAACGGTACTCGCTTACGTCGGCGCGGATGCGAGGGTTGTCGATGATCTGACGTATGCGCTCGGGACGGGCGATGATCGGCTGAAGCGATCCGATGAGGTAATAGCCGAATCCGTCGGGGCCGGCGTACAACTGGATCTGTGGAAAGACGCTGTGGAACGTCCGTACAATCAGCCTGAAATCGGCTTCCGTGCAGGCTTCATTCGGAATCCAGAGCGAGATGATTCCATCCGGCTCGAGGTGATCGCGACAGAGTTCAAAGAACTCGCGCGTGTATAGATTGACGGTTCCTGCGCTGTGCATCGGCGGGGCGGGATCAATCGTGATGACCGAGAATCGTTCGTCCGAAACGAGCAGGTAATTGCGGCCATCGCCAATTCGGATGCGATTCTTGGGATCATTCAGGAGCGCCGGTCCGTCCGGATGGAAATAGCCGAAGGCCTGAGGCACGGCCGGCTGAAGCTCAACCGCGGTGACGCCTACCGGGTGAGTCGCGGCTGCGCGAAAAGTCGAACCCATACCAAAGCATATGACCAGAATGTTTTGGGGATTGGGGTGCAGCAGCAGGGGAAGGTGGGCCATGAGCTTGGTGTCGGTGCAAAGGATGGTCATACCGGTGCCGTTGACGAGGAGGGATTTCAAGCCATTGGGACGTGCGAACGCGGTGACCGTGCCGGACGGACTTTCGACATGAGAGGCAATGACTCCATATCTTGCGACGACGTCGCGTGAAAGGCTCCGGCCCGGGGGCATGAACATGAAGGCGATGGCGCCGGTGACGGCAAGCGACGCTAATGCGGCGCCGCGGCGGCCGGCGGCGAACAGGCAAGCCGCACCGCCGACGAGGTAGAGCACTGCAATTAACAGAAAGCTGCCTTGATCGTGCAGAAGGGGCAGCATGGCGAACGCACCGAGGGCTGCGCCGAGAATGCCGCCGATCGTATTGATTGAGTAAACGCGGCCGAGATCAGCACCCTCGTGTCCCGGGCGCTTCATCGCGAGTCGCGCGAAGATCGGGAAGCAGGCGCCGGACAGGAGAGTAATCGGCGCGACGGCTGCCGTCGCGAGAAGCATCGTAAAGAGGAAAACTCCGAGAGCGCCGCGATCCGGCGTCGGCATCAGCGATCCGGGTTCGGTCTGGGCCATGAGCGCAATGAACGCGCGGAGCGTTAAGCCGATACCGAGTCCCATGGCCATGACCATGATTCCGAGCACGGTGAGCGGGGAGCGAACCCGATCCGCGAAGGTGCCCGCGACTCGGCTGCCGAGGGCGATGCCGACTAGAAAGACGCCGATGATGCAGGTGAAGGCGTAGACGCTCGAGTCGGTGAAAATGCCGAGAGTTCGGCCCCAAAGGACTTCGAGGGCGAGTGCGCCGAAGCCGTTGATGAAGCTCACCGTGAGAATCAGACCCAAACCGTGTGACTCCGCCGGCAACGCTGGGCTCAGGGCTGGTACGGCTGGCGGGTTGTCGGCTGATTTTGCGGCGGTTCGCCAAGCCCATCCCGCCGCGACCAAATTGCCGATGGCCGCGATCACGAGGCTTCGCGTTTCACCGAACCAACCGAGGAGAACAAAGCCGCAGAGGAAGCAGCCGACCACCGCGCCCCAGGTGTTTATGGCGTAGAGCGAGGCGACAACGCGACCCGGCTCGCCGCGGAAGAAGCCTTTGACCAGAACCGGCAGGGTGCCTCCCATGAGGGCGGTCGGCGGCAGGAGTACGAGCACGCAAAGTAAACCGCGCAGTACCGCCAGCCACGGCGACTCGAGGCCGACGGATCTGGCGAGTGCGACATAGACCGGCTGCAAGCCGCGGAAGATCCAGGGTGTGAGCGGGGCCATGATTGCTATGGCCAACTCCATTGCGGCGTAGAGGCGGAGCGGCGATCGGCCGCGGTCCGCCCAGCGGCCGAACAACCAACTACCGAGCGCCAGCCCGGCCATGAACGCGGCGAGGACCGTGGCGGCGGCAGGGGCCGTGACGCCGAAGACGCGGTGCAGCGAGCGGGTCCAGACGATTTGATCGATGAGCGCACTGGCGCCGCTGATGAAAAAGATGGCGAGAATCGGCCTGGGCAGCGTTGAGACAGGACGCGGATTTGGTGCAGCCACTCGGATTTTCCTGTCGCCCGGCGGGTGCGCCGACGCGCGCGATTGTCCCATCCTACAACGACGAATAAGAATTCGCGAGCCGAACTGAAGTGAGCGCGCGATGTCCGTCTGACGGATCCCGGGGGCCTCTACCCCCGACAGCCGGGGTGCTCTATGATGGCCGATTGAGTCGCCTTTTCGTTGCGTCGGCACTGACGAGCGGGGGCGTAGGACGGATCGCGGGACGATGCTTCGCTTCAAGGTATTCGAGAATGGTCGGCCGGCGACGTCGGCGTTTGTCGATGGGTCGTACTTGGTCGGAAGCGACGGCGTGCCGCTGGCGGGGCAAATTGGATTTACCGAGGGGGAGATTCGATGCGTCAAACGCGCGCCGGGGCCGGCGGGCCTGAACTTACTCTGGACGGTCGAGGGCTATGGCCGGTTGATGCTGGAGACGGCGCGGCTGGTTGAGCGCGATGAACCTTACAATCTCAACGTTGAGTTGGCTCGCGGTCGGTTGATGCGCATCAGCCAGAAGCGCGAGGATTGGGGACTCTACGACTACACCGACGGGGCCGAACTCTATCGGCGCGTCGACGAAGCGAAGGCGCAACTCGTCGAGGCCATCACCGCGGAGGATGAAGGGGCGGCCGCAAAGTTTGGCGATGCGGCGTTGAAGGCCGCCGTCGTGGTCGGTGAAGAGTTGAGCTTGTTCCACGCCGATATTTTCCTGAAGCGGCGGCGTTCGTCGTCGCAATTCGTGAAGCGGCCTTTCGGCGTGGGCGTGCAGCTCGGGCGGAACGACGACGCCTATCGCCAGAACCTGCGGCCGGCGTTCGATTTCGGCGTGCTGAATGTTCCATGGCGGGAAATCGAACCGCGCACGGGCTCGTATCGATGGGACCCGCTCGATCTGTGGGTGAACTGGCTCGGTCAGCACAAGATGCACGTTCGCGGGACGCCGCTGGTCTCACTGGAGCGCGCCCATCTGCCGGACTGGCTGGTCGGGGAAGATGTCAGCTACGAAATGCTGCGCGATCACATGATGGCGCACGCGGCCCAGATGGTGAAGCGATTCGCGCACCGCATTCAGTCGTGGGAGGTCGTGCACGGCCTGCACGCGCTGAACTCGCTGCACCTGTCACTCGAACAATTAATGGACCTGACGCGGATGGCGTCGCTGGTCGTCAAGCAGCATGCGCCGCGGAGCCAGGCCATCATTTCGGTCATCGTTCCGTGGGGCGAGTATTACGCCCGCGACGTCCGGACGATTCCGCCGCTGCTGTACGCCGACATGTGCGTGCAGAGCGGCTTTCACTTTGATGCGTTCGGACTGCAGTTCGTCTTTGGCGCGCCACAGGAGGGAATGCTGGCGCGCGACATGCTGCAGATTTCCGCCATGCTCGATCGATTCGCGAACCTCAACAAGCCATTGCATGTGACGGCGGCGGCCGTACCGTCGATACCCGTGCAGGCGCGGACGCCGGATTCGCCGGTGACGGGCGGCGGCGTGTGGCATTCCGCGTGGTCGGACGAGATCCAGGCGCGCTGGCTGAAGGAATTCTATGACATCGCGTTCTCGAAGCCGTTCGTCGAGACGGTCGTGTGGCGCGATCTGATCGACCAGCCGGGACGCGTACCGCCGACGGCGGGACTACTGCGGGCCGACCTTTCACCCAAACCGGCGTTCGAACGCCTACTGAGCGTGCGGCGGGAGTACATTGGGGATCGTCCGGGGCACCGGGTGCGGTAGTTCAAATCAAGATCCCATGCGCGAACGGATCGGTCTTGTCGATCAACAGCGTGGATTCCGCCGTCAGCCATGCGCGACCCGTGATGGTGGGAATCAGGATTTCGCCTTCGACGCGAACGCTCCCATCAAACGAGCTTCCAATGATGCTCTCCTGGCGCCAGATTTCGCCCGGAGCAAGCATGCCATCGGCGTGGAGGCAGGCTAGCTTGGCGCTCGTGCCAGTGCCGCACGGGGAGCGGTCGTAGGCCCCGCCCGGACAAAGGACAAAATTCTTACTGCGGCAGTCGTCCCGCAGGGCTGGGCCGAAGAGCTCGACGTGGTCGATTTCGGCACCGTCGGCCCCCGTGACGCCGCGAGCGACGAGCGCCCGGCGGATGGCCAGTGAAGCGAGACGCAACGAGTCGATATTCGCTGCATTCACATCCAGGCCGTGATCGCTGCAGAGGAAGAACCAGTTTCCGCCCCAGGCGACGTCCCCCGGGATCGAGCCGAGTCCCTCAACGTCGAGCGGAACGGCCGCCGCAAGCCGGTATGAGGGGACGTTTTCAACGGAGATTGACCCGTCAGGGTGCAGCACGGCGGTGACATCGCCGACGGGAGTCTCGATCCGATGGCGGCCGGCGGCCATTCGGCCGAGGTGCTTGAGCGTTTCCGCGACGCCGATCGTCCCGTGGACGCACATGTTGAGATAGCCGACATTGTTGAAGAACATGACGCCGGTCGTGGAGTCCGGGCGGTCGGGCGGGCAGAGGAGCGCGCCGACCACCGCGTCGGCGCCGCGCGGTTCGTTGACGGAGGCCGAGCGCAGCCAATCGTGCTGCTTGCGGAGGCGTTGAAATCTCTGTTGAAGCGTTCCGGGGCCGAGATCGGGGCCGCCATCGACGATGACCCGGGTCGGTTCGCCCGCGGTATGGGAGTCTATGACTGAAATCCGCTGCATTCGAATCAGCGTAACACAAAGCAGGAGGCGGCGTTAGAATCCGCGGTGATTTCGGGAGGAGCGGCGTGCCGGACGACGACGTGGTCATTTCAATCCGCAATCTGCGGAAGTTTTTCGATTCGCCGGATGGAAAGCGCATTCCCGTGCTCGACGGCATTACCTGCGATGTCTATCGCGGCGAGACGCTGGTGGTGATGGGGGGATCGGGTTGCGGCAAGTCGACGCTGCTGAACTGTATGATCGGCGAGTACACGGTCAACGAGGGCGAAATTGGCTACCGGACGAAGGAGATGCCGGCGGCGCGGAACATCGTCGGCATGGCCGAACCCGAGTTGAACGAGATCCGCAAGAAGTTTGGAATCCTGTTTCAGAGCGGGGCCCTGTTCAATTCGATGAGCGTTGCCGAGAACGTCGCGTTGCCGCTTCGGGAGCACAGCACGGTCGAGCAGGCGATCATTGACATCGTGGTGACGCTCAAGCTGCAACAGGTACACATGCTGCCTCATCGGGAGAAAATGCCGTCGCAGCTCTCGGGCGGGCAGAAGAAGCGGGCCGCGCTCGCGCGGGCGACCGTGCTCGATCCTGAGATTCTCTATTACGACGAACCCTCGGCCGGGTTGGACCCGGTGACGTCCGCGGCGATCGACGAGTTGATCATCGATCTATCCAAGAAGCTCAATGTCACGAGCATCGTGGTGACGCACGAAATGGACTCTGCGTTTCGCATTGCCGACCGAATGGTGATGCTCGATCGCGGCCGGGTGCTGAAGATCGGCACCGTCGAGGAATTCGACGAGCTTCGAAAGGCCGACCCGGAGTCGCTCGGCAGCCGCGAAGAGAAGTTGATCAATCAGTTTCTCAACGGCTTTCCGGCCGGCCCGCTGACGGATGTCGAAGGGCTGAGCGAATACGAAAAGCTGCTGATCCCCGAGAAGGAGTGATACGAGATGACGTCCGAACGAAATGCGGTCAAGCTCGGCACGACGCTGATCGTCGTGCTTGTGCTGTTCCTGATCATCATGATCTGGCTGCCGCAGACATTGACGGCGGGCGCCATGCAGAAAATGCAGGTGAGGTTTGCGCAGTCGCTGCCATTGCCGACGCTGCAGAAGGGGAGCAAGGTGCTCGTGGCCGGCACGCCCATCGGCTACGTGACGGAGGTCGATCTTCGGCAGATGCCGGTCAAGCCGGACGACCCCAAATTGGGCGACGACCTTTACCTCGTCGTGAGCACGAAGATTGAGAAGGCGGTGACTCCCCGGGCGGATTGCTCGATTCGCGCCGTTGGCGACGTCCTCGGCGGCGGTGGCAGTCTCACGATGGATGTGGGCACCGCGTCGGAGCCGGCAGACTTGAGTCACGTATTGAATGGGGCGTCGCCCGGCGGGTTCAACGCATACCTGGATTCGTTTGGCCGGGAGTTAGACGGCAGTAATCCGAAGTCGATGCTGGGCATGGTGAAAATCCAACTCAACGCGAATGAAGCCGGCACGGTCATGGCCAAGCTGCAACGGTCCATGGACGATCTGAATTCGGTGACACGAAGTGTGGCGTTTCAGCTCAACGCCGAGCAGCAGCGGTCGATTCTTGCGAAGCTGAACCTGACGATGGACGAGATCAACGCGACGACTGCAAACCTGAAGCTCCAGTTCGAGGCGGGACAGGCCGACACCGTGCTGGCGAAGACCCTGACGGCGCTCGATACGCTCAACGGCGGGTTGCGATCGGCATCGGCGATTCTCGAGGAAAATCGCGGTCCGATCGGCGACGCGGTGAAGCATGTGGCATCGACCGCCAACAAGCTCGACACGCGAATCGTCGATCCGATCGCCGAGCAGCTCGATGTGCGCAACACGGCGGGCGTGATGTCCAAAGTCAACGTCGCGATGGATGATTTGAACAAAGCACTGAAGGACATCACGGTCGTGACTGACACGACGCGGACGATCATGGTTTTGAATCGGGAGAACATCAACCAGATGCTCCTGAACTTCAAACAGACGTCGGACCATCTGAAGGCGGCGGCGAAGTACATTCTCGCGCACCCGTGGCGGCTGCTGAAGGAGCCGGGCGTCACCGAGACAAAGCAGCAGGCGATATTCGATGCGGCGCGGAACTTTGCCGAGGCCGCGTCGAGTCTCGATGACGTAACGTCACAGCTCAAGTCACTGAACGATCTCTACAATGGTCAGATTCCGTCGAATGATCCGGACCTGCCGCGGATCAAGGCCGATCTGCAAACCACGTTCCAGAAATTCAAGGAGGCCGAGGCGTCGCTCTGGAAGCAGTTGAATGTCCGATGAGCCGACGGCTGATTCGCCGGATTCGGGTTTCGAGATCATCGATCACACGGCGGACATCGGAATCCGGGTGCGAGCGGCCGACTGGCACGGCCTCTTGCGGAGCGCCGCGTGGGGCATGTTGGCGTGCATCGGCGACCTGAAGCGGTTGGACGGGGCCGCCGAGGAGCGGATTTCGGTGCGGTTGGAGGCGGGGACGCGCACCGATCTTCTTCGCGACTGGCTGGCCGAGATCCTGTACTACGTCGAACGACGGCGGTGGACGGTGGTGGCGATTCCCGAGTTGCGCGCGGATGGAAGGCGGCTCGATGCGATCGTTGCTTTCGCGGCGTACGATCCGGAATCGAGTACGCTGCGCCGCGAGCTTAAGGCGGTGACGTATCATGATTTGCGCGTGGAGCAATCGCCGGGTGGACTGACCGGCGCCGTGATCTTCGACATCTGATGGTTGGAGCGCGAGAGCATGCCCGTAGCGGGGCAGAAAGTCGACGTACCGCTGGAACGGGTCAGCAGTTGTTGCTGGCGGATTCCACGCAGCCATCGGGCCGACATGCGCGTGGACGGGCTGGTTTACGCGGACGATGTTTTGATCGAGTCGATTCGCGGGGACCAGTGCCTTCAGCAGGTGGCGAACGTGGCGACGCTGCCGGGGATCGTCGGGCAAAGTCTCGCGATGCCCGACATTCACTGGGGATACGGCTTCTGCATCGGGGGCGTGGCGGCGACCGACCCGGAACTCGGCGGCGTCATCAGTCCCGGCGGCGTCGGATATGACATCAACTGCGGTGTGCGTCTGATTCGCACCGACCTGACTGAGGCCGATGTCAAACCATCGTTGGAACGATTGATCAACCAGCTCTTCGATACGGTTCCCTGCGGTGTCGGGAAGGGCGGGCGATACAAGTTCAAGAAGGCGGAACTTCGGAAAATTCTGAACCACGGAAGCCCGTGGGTCGTGGAGCGCGAACTGGGCGAAGCGGACGATGTGGCCGTTACCGAAGCAGGGGGGTGCATCGCGGGCGCGGACGCCGATGCGATCTCGGATCGCGCGTCGGAGCGCGGCGAGGACCAATGCGGAACGCTGGGGTCGGGCAATCACTTCATGGAGGTGCAGGTCGTCGATCAAGTGTTTCATGCCGATGCCGCGTCGGTCATGGGGCTCTCAGCGGGTCAGGTAGTGGTGATGATTCACTCGGGATCGCGCGGACTGGGATACCAGGTCTGCGAAGATGCGATTCACCAGCTTCGGGACCTGCCGGAGAAGCTCGGCATCCGGCTTCCCGACCGGCAGCTTGTTTGTGCGCCGGTTCATTCGCGGGAGGGACAGCGGTATCTCGCGGCGATGCGGGCGGCGGCGAACTTCGCATGGACGAACCGGCAGATCATGACGCATCTGGCGCGCGAGGTTTTCAGTCGGGTCTTTGAGAAGACGTCGCGCGGGCTTGGGATGCGCGTCGTCTATGACGTTGCGCACAACATCGCGAAACTCGAGATGCACGTCGTCGATGGAAAGTCGCGCGAGGTGTGCGTCCATCGCAAGGGAGCGACGCGGGCTTTTCCGCCCGGACACCCGGAGGTGCCGGAGCCGTATCGGGCCATTGGGCAGCCGGTTCTGATTCCCGGAGATATGGGACGCGCGAGCTATGTCCTGGTCGGTCAGCCCGGTGCAATGGAGCAGACATTTGGAAGCACGTGCCACGGTGCTGGGCGGCGACTCTCGCGCGGGGCGGCGATTCGAGCGGCAAAGGGCCGCGACATTCGGCGCGAGCTCCGGGATCGCGGGATTATCGCGCGTGCGCGCGGGCGAACCGGTCTGGATGAGGAGCAGCCGGACGCGTATAAGGACGTAAATGAAGTCGTCCGCGTGGTGGACGAGGCGGGACTGAGCCGGCGCGTCTGTCGCATGCGACCGATCGGCGTCATCAAGGGTTGAGACCGATTGGGCGCAGTCGGCGAGGCGTGTAGAATGGGATGTGCGTCGGTCAGATGGCTTCGGGCACGTCGAACGGCGGAGTCGAGCAAGGTTCATGCAACGCGGCGCCGGGTTCCTCCTGACGTGTGCGACGGTCTTCTCGCTGGGCGGGTGCGTCGATCCGGTTTCGCGCGCCGGGATTCAGTCGTCCGACGCGGGCACCCGGATCCTGGCGATCAAGGCGGCCGGCGATGCGCGCGATCGATCGGCCGTGCCGCTGTTGGTGGACCGTCTCGACGACGAGGACGATGCCGTCCGGTTCTTTGCGATATTGGCGCTGGAGCGGATCACGGGGACGCGCATGGGTTACGACTTTGCCGCTCCATCGTCGCAGCGGGTCGCCGCCATCGACCGTTGGCGTCGAGCCGTGAACGACGGCGACTTTGCGCGGACGACCACGCGACCATCCGGCGTCGAGCCCGCTTCTGCCGCGGCGGACGCCACGCGACCGGAATTGTCACACTGATCAGGAGTCGGTCATGACCACGGAGGGTCGGATTAATCCGGCACGACACGTCGAGCTGACGATCACGAGCAACGCCGGAAGTCTGGCGGTGGTTCGCAGCGCGCTGGCGCGAGTGGCGGAGATGGAAGCATTTACCTCGGAAGACGTTTACAAGGTCACGCTCGCGCTGGATGAGGCACTTGCAAACGTCATCCGCCATGGATACAGCGGATTGAAGGACCAGCCGATCCATATCACGCTCGAGGGGCTCGATGGTTCGGACGGACGGCGTGGAATTCAAATCAGCGTTCGCGATCACGGACGCCAGGTCGATCCTGCGACGATTCGCGGTCGGGACTTGAATGACGTGCGGCCCGGCGGCCTCGGCGTGCACATCATGCGAACAATAATGGACAGCGTCGAGTACACTTGCCCGTCCGATGGCGGAATGCTGCTCCGGATGGTCAAATACGGCACGGCGGGGTCGGCGGCGGCCGGCGCGTTGCAAGGATAGGAAGGCATGTCGACAAAACCGTCAGCATCCTCGGTGATGAAGGAAATCCGGGAGGGACCCGAGGCCACGGTGGTGGTATTGTCGGGCGAGATCGACCTGCACCAGTCGCCGGCGCTGCACGCGGCGCTGGTCAACGTCGCGGCGAATCGCCCCAAGCGGCTCGTCCTGAACATGACCGACGTCGCGTACATGGATTCGTCGGGCGTTGGGACCCTTGTCGAGCTGCTGCGGCGCGTGAATGCGTACAAAGGCAAGCTTGCGCTGGTCAATCTATCGCAGCGGGTTCGAAGTGTCTTTGAGATCACCAAGCTCGACAAGTTCTTCAACATTTTTGCGACCGAGGAGCAGGCGATCCAGGCATGAGCGACGCCGCACCGGCTTCGAACGGCGAAGCGCCCCCGGCGCGATCAATCTTCTACCGGCTGGCACTAAACGTCGGACTGGCGGGGTACACCGTTCTTGAGACGGCGCGCAGCGTCGCGGCGTTCATCGGCAAGATGGCCGTGCTGATCCGCGACACGATTCCCTGGATTCGGCCGGCGATGCGCGGGCGCATGGGGCGGAGCGCTGCTATCGACCAGGCGGTGCGGGTCGGCGTGCAATCCATTCCGATCATCGTGCTGGTGCAGACTTTCGTGGGGATCATCCTGGCGTTGCAGATGGCTCCGACGCTGAAGTCATACGGGCAGCTGGCGCGGGTCGCCGATGTCGTCGGCATCGCGATGTTTCGCGAGCTCGGTCCGCTGCTGTCGGCGGTTGTTCTGTCCGGATTCGCTGGCGCGAGCATCGCGGCGGAGATCGGCACGATGGTCGAGGGGGAAGAGATCAAGGCGCTGAAGGCGACGGCGCTGAATCCATTGCGGTTTCTCGTTGTTCCGCGCGTGCTGGCGACGATCGGCATGCTGACGGCGCTTGCCGTGATCGCGGACGTCATGGGGTTGGTGGGGGGGCTGATTACGGCCACCGGCGTGCTGAATATCAGCATGAGCGAATACTTGAGCTATTCACGCCAGGCGATCGGTCATAAGGACTTTCTCACCGGCCTGGTGAAAGCGGGCGTCTTTGGCATGCTCATTTCCGTGATTGCGTGCCTGGAGGGGCTTTCGGTCTCCGGCGGAGCCGAAGGCGTCGGGCGTGCCACGACGAATACCGTGATCAAGTCGATCGTCGCGCTAATCACGACCGACGTTATGTTCACTGCGGTTTTCTACGCCTGGGGATTGTAATAACAGTCGGGGCCCGGCCGCAGGTGCGACCGGACCCCGTTTTCTTCCTCGTCTGCTTTCAGGCTTCGTGCCTTACTCGTAGATGTGCGTGCTCTCCGTTTCTTCGACCGGTGACGTCGTCTGATCGGTCGTCATGGTCGTTCGGAACCGCACGTCGGCCGTATCATTTCCGGCCGTGTTGATGCCCTTGGCGACAAGCTTGAACGTCGCCCGCTCCTTCGGCCCAAGCCGCGGCAGAGCGTCAAAGGTGACCGTGTTACCAGATGCATTGCCGTTCGTCGCGCCACCGGCGGAGACAAACGACATCTGCGGCGGAATCTCGCAGACGATCTTGATATTCGTGTCGTCCGCCGAGCCCTGGTTCGTCACGACGATCGTGTACGTCTCGTTCTGAC
>CAZJVS010000004.1:61149-176815 GCA_964549445.1 uncultured Planctomycetaceae bacterium | reverse complement strand
GGAGGGTGTTCCAGTCGGCCTGGAAGAACTGGGGTTTGACGCCGAGTTCGGCGGCGAGAAGGGCGGCGAGATCGACCTCAAAACCGACGAGCTTTGCGGGGTCGGCAGGGTCTGGATAGACGAAGGGGCCGCCGCCTTCCTGGTCGGCGCCCCAGAAAAGGGCACCTCTGGACCTAATCGTTTTGAGAACGTTGGCACCACTAGACTGGACCGTCACTAGTGCAATCAGGGTAGCGAAAACCAGCGTTTTCATTGCGAATCTGACGATGCGCCCGGTACGTTCTGTTGTCGCCGTAACCACCGGGCGGGGTGCATAATAGTTGTTTTCTTGCAAAATTGCGGGGTTTCCCGGGGGGTATTTGGCGACGCGGGTCAAACTTTCAAGAGTTACCCAACTGCGGACGTTCGAAGTCGGGGGGCAGGGGGTTGCATTGGCTCGCCTGAATCTGGTATTCTTGCAGGGAACGAGGAGAATTGAAGTCGATTTGTTGCGTCCGGCCAAGTGGCTCGGCGACGCCTAGAAGATTGGGAGGAGGATTCGATGAAGCGAAATTCGAAGCGGAATTTGAGCAAGGCTGAGAAGGCGGTCGCCGGAGTCGCTGGCGCTGCCGCGCTTGCCTCGGGCTCGCAGGCGTACGCCCAGATCATTTCGCGGCCGCCGCCGGCGAACTTGCCGAACGCGGCTTCGCCGGCGAGCAATCCCGCATCCGGCAACATTCCGTGGGACTTTGACGGCAACGGCGTCAACGATTTCGGGTTCTCAGTTCGGAATCCGCAATCGGCCACGCAGGTTCAGTGGCAGGCAAATATCACGAATTTGGTGCTCAACAACGGGGCCGATTCTTACCTCGGGCCGTACGGCATCAACTATGCGGTTCGGCTTTCGCCTGGGGCCGTGATCGGCCCATCGGCGCCGGCAGGCTACCGAAATCAGGCCGGAACGCCGATCCCGGCCCAAGCTGGCGCGTGGTCACCGTCTGCTGCCAATACGCAAGTTGTCCTTGGATCGCGTTACGGCGGGGCTCCGTACGGTGGGTTTGTCAACAATGCAAACAGCCCGGCCCGCGGATTCTTGGGCGTCCGATTCCTGATCGGCGGACAGACGCGGTATGGCTGGCTTGACGTCGAGGTTCGCCCCTCGACCACGGCTGGTGGTTCGGGTGGCATCTTCTTCTTCGGGGCGGCCTATGAGGCTTCAGGCGGCCCGATCGCGGCAGGCGCGGTTCCGGAGCCCGGAACGCTCGCGATGCTCGCCCTCGGCGCGGCCGGCCTTCTTCGGCGCCGGAAGAACTAAGTTGTCTGGCTCGACGGGGTCGAGCAACTAAACCTACTATGCCACGCAGCCGTTACACCTGTAACGGCTGCGTTTTTTTTCTCAGGTTGCTACGAGCGAGCGAGACCGCCAACATGGGTGACCGAATCGCCAAACGTGTATTGCTAATCGGCTGGGATGCCGCCGACTGGCAGATGATCGACCCGCTGATGGAGAAGGGCTGGATGCCCAATCTGCAGCAATTTGTCGATCGCGGCGTTATGGGGAGGATTGCGACACTCGCGCCCGTGATTTCACCCATCCTCTGGAATTCGATCGCGACCGGGAAACGGGCGGACAAGCACGGAATTCTCGGCTTCCTGGAGCCGGATGGAAAGGGCAGCGTGAGGCCCGTCACCAGCACTTCGCGTAAGGCGAAGGCCATCTGGAATATCCTGAGTCAGCAGGGCCTGCGATCCAACGTTGTGGGCTGGTTTGCGTCGCACCCGGCCGAGCCCATCAATGGCTGCGTCATCAGCGATCGATATCACCACATCGATCCGCTGAGGGCCGACCATGGACCTTGCGAAGCGGCGGCGATTCATCCGGGCGACCTTCGAGATGTCCTCCTGTCGCTGCGCGTTAGCGCGAACGACATCACGGCGCAGCAGATCCTGCCATTTATCCCCGAGGCACACCGCATCAAGCAGCCGGAAGACATCCGGCTGGCGGCCTTCTGCGAAGGAGTGGCCGAGGCCTCCACGATCCATAATTCGGCGACGTACCTCATGGAGCATACCTCGTGGGACTTCATGGCGATCTACTACGAGGCGATCGACCACATCGCGCATGGGTTCATGGAGTACCACCCGCCGAAAATGCCGCACGTCTCGCAAGAGGACTTCGAAATCTACCAGCATGTGATGAACGGCGTGTACATGTGGCACGACATGATGCTGGGTCGGCTGGTAGAGCTGGCCGGGCCGGATACCGCCATCATCATCCTCTCGGATCACGGCTTTCTGTCGGATGAGCGACGGCCCCTTTTCTATGTCGATCCGCAGAACCCGAGCCAGCGCACAGGTCCAGCGACGAATCCTGTGGCGTGGCATCGGCTCCAGGGCATCTTTTGCGCCGCCGGACCGGGCATCAAGGAGGACGAGCTGGTGCACGGAGCATCGCTCCTGGACATCGCACCGACCGTGCTGGCGATGCTCGGGTTGCCGATCCCGAATGACATGGACGGCAAGGTTCAGACGCAGATATTCGCCACGCCGCCACACCTCGAGCGGATTGAGACGTATGAAGGCGAACATCCGCACGACGGCGTCCTTCGCGGCGAGCATGCCGAGGACCCGTTCGCGGCGCAGGCGACGCTGAATCGACTCGTTGATCTGGGATACGTCGACGCCCCGGGCGAAGAGCACAGCAAGGCGTTGAAGCGGACGATGCTCGACCTGAAACACAACCTGGCCCAGGTCCTGTTCTCCGCCGATCGGTTCACCGAATCGCTGGCGCTTCTGCAGGAGGTTCAGCGGGAGGAGGATTTCCCGCATCTCCGCGCGCGAATGGCGATGTGCCTGATGCCGCTCGGACGGATCGACGAGGCCGAAGCCATGCTGAGAGGGGCAGCCGACGATCCGTTGAGCAACCCGGTCGCGTCCCTCTATTACGCGGAAATTCTCGCAATTCGAGGTCGATGGAAAGAGGCCGAAGCGATTCTGATGACGCTCGAGAAATCGAGCGTGAACAGCGCGCGCGTCTTCGTGCTGATGGGGCGCGTCTTCGTGGCCAAGCAACAATATGAGGATGCGGAGCGATCGCTTCGGCGCGCGCTGGAAATTGACCCGGACGAGGCCGTGGCCCACGACCTGCTGGGAGTTGCGTTGCGTCATATGGGGCGCACGGAGGACGCCGTGTACGAACACATGCGCTCCGTGTCGCTGGTGCATGCCCGCGGCGAAACGCATCTAAACCTGGGAATTGCGCTGGCACAATTGAAGCAGGTCGACTGGGCGATCCGGGCGTTTCACGTGGCGACCGAGCTGGCCCCGCGACATCCGCTCCCGCACCGCTGCCTCTCGCAGCTCTATCGCCACGCAAAGCTGGATTTTGAGAAGGCGCGATTTCACGCCGGCGAAGCGAGGCGTCTGCGGCAGGCGCTCTGGGCGCAAGGCGTTCTGCCGCTCGATGGTCTCAAGCCTCTGCCCGTCTAGGGACTGCACGCACAAAACACACCCAATGCAAGATCAGGTTATGGATCAGGACCTTCAGGTGGCTTCACCATCGCCGCTGCTTCATCATTCCTGTCACCGACTTGATCCGCCTTCCCTACGACTGAGCTTTTCGACGGTTGCGCGCTCCGCGTATCTGGCCCGTCTGGTGCTCGCGTGCTAGACTGCGACCGTGAAGGAACCTGACGGACTGGCAATGCCGAAAATCACTATTGATGGAAAAAGTATCGATTGCCGGGAGGGAATTCCCGTGCTGCTGGCGGCGCTGGAGGCGGGGTGGGATGTGCCCCACTACTGCTATCACCCGGCGCTGTCGGTGGTGGCGTCGTGCCGGCTGTGCCTGATGGAGATGAAACAGCCGGACCCGAAAACCAAGGAAATGGTCTGGGCGCCGCGGCTGGTTCCGAGCTGCCAGACGCCGGTGCGGGACGGGATGGAAGTCCGGTTTGACTCGGACAAGGTGCGGGACAACCAGCAGCACTGCATGGAGTACTTCCTGCTGAATCACCCGCTCGACTGCCCGGTGTGCGACCAGGCGGGCGAGTGTTATCTGCAGGACTACAGCTTCAAGTTTGGCCAGGCGACCAGCCGGATGGTCGAGGCAAAGACGAAGAACCCGAAGAAGGATGTGGGCAGCAAGACGCTGCTATACCAGGATCGCTGCGTGATGTGCTCGCGGTGCGTTCGGTTCTGTCACGAGGTGGCGGGGTCGGGCGAGCTGTGCGTGGTGAATCGCGGGAACCGGGCGGAGATCGACGTGTTCCCGGGCATCCCGCTCGAAAACCCGCTGCAGGGTAATGTGGTGGATATCTGCCCGGTGGGGTCGCTGCTGGACAAAGACTTCCTGATGAAGCAGCGGGTGTGGATGCTGCAGAGCACGCCGAGCGTGTGCGCGGGGTGTTCGTCGGGGTGTGCGATCGAGATCGACCACAACGAGGGAAAAGTCTGGCGGCTCAAGCCGCGGTACAACCCGGGTGTCAACGATTTCTGGATGTGCGACGAGGGGCGATTCGGGTGGAAGTACGTACAAGATCCGCGGCGGATCACGCGGCTGGCCGTGCGGCGCGGGGCGGAGTCGGATTATCCCGACTGGAGCGAGCTGCCGACCATCCTGCGGATGCGGTTTGCGCAGGCGATCGAAGCGGATGGGCCGGCGCGGGTCGCGGCGGTGCTGTCGCCGTTCATGAGCTGCGAAGAGGCGTGGCTGCTGGTGAAGTTCATCCGGTCCGTTGCGCCGCAGGCGACACTTGCATTGGGGCCTGTGCCTGTCAGCGGCGAGGATCAGAAGTTTCCGGTTAACAACGGCCAGAAGGCGAAGTTCACGATCCGGGCGGAGAAGTGTCCCAATCGCCGCGGCATCGAGATGGTGCTGAAGGCGGCGGGAGGACCCGTCGTGTCGCTCGCCGAATTCTGCGAGCGGACCGCGAAAGGGGCGTATTCGGCAGCGTGGATCTCCGGCGCGTATCCCGGGGAGTGGGCGACGAAGGAACTGCTTGCAGCGGCGGGCCACGTGAAGTTGCTGGTGGTGCAGGATACGCTTCCGAGCGGGCTGAGCGAGGCGGCGGCAATCGTTCTGCCGGCGTGCGCGTGGGCGGAGCGCGAAGGTTCGTTCGTCAATCATGACGGGTTGCTGCAGGCATTCTCGGCGGCGATACCACCGCCGGAAGGCGCGCAGCGCGACGGGCAATACCTGTATGCGGCGGCCGGATTTGAGGGGCTGTATCGGGCCGGCAAGGTCCGCGAGAAGATGGCGGCCGAGATTCCGGAGATGGCAAACCTGCACGTGCCGCCGGCGAAGCCCGAGCACATGCATTGATCGAACTGGATGGGAGCCATGTCGAAGTCTGTCGATTGGTATTACCACCGCCCCGGCTGACCGACCTGCGAGAAGTCGCAGGGGTTCCTTGCGAAGAATCACATCGAGACGCCGGACATCACTGACGCAAAGAGGGCGCGGCTCGGCCAGGCCGACGCGTTGAAGCTGGCTCGCGCGGCGGAGCGGGTGATCGCCACGCGCGGCTCGAAGCTCATCACGTTTGATATGAAGAAGGACCGTCCGAGCGATGCGGAATTGCTGGCCGTGCTGCTGGGGCCGACGGGGAATCTGCGGGCGCCGGTGATCCGGCGAGGGAAGACGCTGCTGGTCGGATTCCAATCGGATGCGTATCGCGACGCACTCAGCTGATCAACTCAGTTAGCGGGCAAGGTGGGAACTGCCGAAGGAGGGACTTGAACCCTCATGACCTTGCGGTCGGTGGATTTTGAATCCACTGCGTCTGCCATTCCGCCACTTCGGCCGGATTGGAGATTATCGCTGGCGCGGCGGCGGATGTCCAGATTTTCGCCGGGCGAGCGGCCGCGGCTAGACGCCGGAGGCGGACATTTTGTCGGCGATCATGCCCTGGATGTCGGCGGAATCGTCGATGGTGATGTGGTCGACGCGGCGGGCGGCGGGCAAGTTGCCCTTGCGACCAACGGCATAGTCGAAGAGTTCGGTGTGCGAGTTGCCGGATTCGCGCCGGGTGCGCGGGCCGGGGCGGAGCTTGACGGTCGTGGGGACGACGTAGAACTCCATGGCGAAATCGACGTTGTCGGGAATGGGAGGAGGGACGCCGGGGACCACGAGCGGCGGTGCGCTGGGGTCGAGGAGCGCGAGGACGCGGACGTTGATGCCGTGGTCGCGGAGGGCGCGAGCGGTCTTGACCGCGGCATCAGCGCCGAAAGAGTGGCCGATCAGGACGAGTTTCGCGGGGTGGTCGCGGATGATGTCTCTGGCGACCGATTGCCATTTACGGTATGGCTCGACGCGGGCGTAGCAGCCGCCCCGCCGCAAGCCGTAGGCGAACTGATAGAGGCCGCCGGACCAACTTCGGTCGCCATAGCCGAGGAAGAGATAGACGGCGGTCTGTTCGGATCGCGGCCGCATGGCGGCGATTTCTTTTTCTTCTCGGTGGCACCCCCCTGCCAGCGCCAGCAGCACGAGCAGCGCCGGCCACGTCTGAATTCGGTTCATCGTTCGACACTCTCGGTGACTCTGCGATCAACCTGGCCGTGGTGAGCACTCGAGCGGACCAACTCGGCCAAGGCGACGGCAATCAGAGCCGCGATCGCAAGATTGGAGAAGAGATCAAACATCCAGAGCGAAGGGGCAAAGACGTAGCTCATGATATACGTGTTGAAAAACACGACGGCGACCGCACCGAGCACGCGTTGCGACCAGACACGGACTCGGAACTCCGAGTCGCCAGCCGGAAGCGGGCGAAGGGTCCATAGGATGAGCGGCAGGACAAGGATACAGTAGTGAAACCATGCCAGGCGCGCGACCAGCAACCACAACGACGCGCCGACAGCGATAAGAATGAGCTCAGGCGGCCGGCGCTCGCGCGGCGGCTGGCGGAGGGCATCGCGACGGGCGGCCCAGGCGACGGCGGCGAGCGCCAGCGTGAAGATCGCGATGCCGAGCCATGCGCCAGGGCGATGGCCGGTGCGGGTGAAGATCAACTCGGAGAGAGACAGATTGCCGGCCTGAAGCGTCGGTTGGTAAGTATCGGAGAGCCGGGAGGCCATCGCCGCCCATTCGAACCAGCAGCGAGGACTTCCGAAGAACGCGGACGAGGCGGCCCACGCGACGACACCGCCGAGGCCGGCGCCGATGGCGACCCAGCGCAGCCGGAGCCACTTCGCGGCCAGCAACCAGTAGACGGCGAGCAATACCGCGATGGGAGCCAGGTTTGGTTTGAAGAGGACTGCGAAGGCGAGGACCGCGCCGGCCGCGGCGTCGCGGCGCGGACTGGCGTCTGCGGCGAGCAGCCATATCAGGACGGCAACGAGCGCCAGTTGCAGTCGATTGACGTTCGCGGAACGAGTATCGGAGGAAAATGGACCAAACCAGGTGCATGCGAACGCAATGGCAAGCAACTGGGCGTGGAGCGGCAGGTGGAAGGCGCGGCCGATGAGGACGACGGCGAGCGTAAACGTAGCGAGACTCAAAAACAGGAAGACGCTGTAGTCTCGCTCGTAGTCGCCGCGCTGAAAGAGCGCGAGACAGGCGTGAAGGAGTGGGGTCGCGACGATGCCGATTTGAGAGGTTTCCTGCGCTGCGGCGCGATGCCGGGGCGAGGACGCGTCGGCTGCGGTCTTTGTGAGATAGCGGTCCGTGAGGGCAGGAATCGAGTCGGCCGCGTAGATGTCGGGAACGACCCGATGCCGCACGGCGTCGATTGCGAGCCAGAAGTGATGGTAGTCCAAGCCGGGGACATTCCGACCTTCCTGCCAGGCCGTCACCAGGGAGCACGCAGCGAGCATCGCGGCGAGAATGAGCGCAGCCGCGCCGGTACGAGTTGGAGAAAGTGGACGCGGCGACGTGGACTTCATTTCGGGCAATACTCGTGACGAGGGCGGCGGCCACACTGGACGACGCGAATGGCGATTTCAACCGTAGGGGTTGGCCGCGGCAAGCGTGTCGTTCAGCTTTCGGTTGAGCCCGGGACCGGGGGTTGCGATTGGAGGTCGACCAGCCGGGTGGCGGCGTTGGTGTAACGCTCGCGGAACTCGGCGGGCGTCAGTTTCGCGATGGCGGCGAGCTTGGTGAGCATTTCTTCGTTTTCGAGATCGGAGAGCTCCAGGCGAATCTGGTAGGCGCGGGCCACGCGGTAGGAAAGCGAATTGACGTTGACCATGCGAATGCGCGTGCGGTTCGTGGCGGGGTCGACCATGGTCTGGAAGTCCATCGGGACGAGATTACCGCCGACGAGGGTCACCATCGCGCCGTGCGGGACGACGTTGCGCGAGTCGAGCAGCATGCGGATGGCACCGTAGCCGAGGTCACGACAATAGGCGATGTCGGCGGGCGTCGGGTCGGCGGAGCGAAGCTCGTAGCCCAGTTCGTGCGTGACCATGGTGACCGATTCGCCGCGGGCGTGGGCCCTGATTTGTAGTTCGCGCTTGAGCATGTCGCCCAGGGGGACTTCCGAGAGCCGCGGATGGCCGGCGGCATCAAGCGGAACCTCGCGGCCGAGGAGTCGTTCGAGTTCGGCGCGGTCGCCCAGGCGATAGGCAAGGCCTTCGGCGATGACGGCGACGCCGTCGGGGCGTCCCATGACGCGACGCTTGAGGATTGAGCCCTCGATCACGTCGACAATGCGCGAGATGGTGGTCTTTTCGGCGAACTCCTCGGGAATGAGGCAGAGTGTCGCGCCGGCGGACTTGGCGATGCCCTGGGCGAGAAAGCCGGCATTGCGGCCCATGGCCGTGACGAGATACCAGCGGCCGGTCGTGAGCGAGTCGGTCATCAGGTTCTTGACGATCAAGGTTCCCCAATAGCGGGCGGACGAGAATCCGAAGGTGTTGATGTCGCCGGGGAGCGGGAGATCGTTGTCGATGGTCTTGGGGACGTGGACGACGCGGACGGCGCCTTCGCTGCGTTCGGAGACGAAGCGGGCCGAGAGGGCCGTGTCGTCGCCGCCGATCGTCAGAAGGTACTGGACGCCGACTCTCTGTAAGTTTGAGATGACGCGGAGGATCTTCTCCGGATCGGGCATGACGACGGGGGAGCTTCCGAGCTTGTCGGTGTTCAAGAGACTGGTGCGCGAGGTTCGCAGAATGGAACCGCCGGCGAAGTGGATGCGGGCGACGTCGGCGATGTTCAGCTCGATGCTGTTCTTGTCCGGGCAGAACTTGTCGGAGGCGAGCCACTTGAAGCCGTCGTAGATGCCGACGACGTCGAGGCCGCTGTTGATGGCTTCGATGGTGGCGGAACCAATGACGGAGTTAATTCCGGGAGCGGGCCCCCCACCGACGAGAATCGCGAGTCGTTTCTTGGGCGCGGAATCGGCCATTAGTAAAACGTTTTACCTCTTGGTCTTGCGTGAAGTCTAGCCCGGCACGGCGGCGATTGCAAACAGCTTTCGTGGGGGAGCTGGCAGTGGCTCAGCGCGAGCGGCGGCGCACAAATGTGAGTCCCGCGACGATCGCGGCGACGGGAACGATGCCGATGGAGCCGCAAAGTCGGCCGTTGACGAACACGTCAAACCAGTTGTTACCGGCTGGGAAGCCGTCGAAATAGATGTAGCCGCAGTCTCCGCTGTAGAGGGACATGTCCTGATCGGAGAAGAAGTCGGCCTCGCCGGCCTTTGCGGGTTCGTCGCGGTTGTCGATGTTCACCGTCTGCAGGCCGGCTGCCGAGACGGCGAAGAGACGGTTGGCAATTGTGCCGACGCGGTTGACACGGCCGCTGTGCTCAAACCAGCCGCGGCGCGTCAGGCCGGAGTCGCTGAAGTCGAGGAGTTGAACTGCATTGAGGCAGCCGATGGGGTTCTCGCGGACCGCCACGGCGTCCAGGGGAATTGGTCCGGGCGGAATCGTTGATGGATCGATGTGTTGGAATGGGATGGCGATAAGGCCGAGTTCGTCGACGATTTTGAAGGCCTTCTCGTCCCATGTCGCATCGGAGTCGGTAAACGATCCGGGAGGCCCCAGAACAACGCGGCCGATTTCGCCGGGGTTGGCGGGATCGGCGACGTTGTAGTATGCGACCGCGGGACGGCGGCCGTCGGTGTCGTCGATGCCGACGGCGATGAGGCGCTCGCCGCGCGGCTCGATGTGGGTTGAGAAGCCGGGGACGACGAGGTTTCCGGTGACGGCCGGGTGAGCGGGGTCGCTCAGGTCGAGGACGAAGAGCGGATCGACGCGGAGGAAGGTGACGGCGTAGCCGCGCGGGCCGTCGAAGCGAACGGCCTCGAGCGATTCATCCTGAATGATGTCGGCCTGGCCGAGGGACGTGATGTGGTCGGGGTCGGCGAGGTCGTAGGTGTAGACGCGGACCTGGCGGAAGCCGAAACCGTTGGATTCGGTCGCGACGCGGAGGACGCCTTCAAAATCGTCCATGTAGAAGCGGTTGCGAATGAAGCCGGGGACGTCGACGCCGCCGCGGAGTTCGATCGCGCCGGTGGGATCGGAGATGTCGGCATATTGGATGTGCGTCGTGGAAGCGCCGAGATTCGGGTCAAAGCGCTGGTCGGCGGCGAACAGCGCAGACTCGGAGACGTGCAGCAGCAAGCCGGAGCCGGAAAAGACTTCGCGTTCGACGGGGATGATGTTGTTGGGGTCAGCGACGTTGATCGAGGCGACGAAGCCCTCGTTGATCGGGGCGTTCTGCGGATCGGCGTAGTAGTAGTAGCCTTGCGATGTGTTGCCGATGACGTAGATCACATTTCCGACGCGGCGGCTGGCGTTGGCATAGCCGGCGAGGTTGATTTTTCCGAGTGAGGACGGGGCGGCGGGATCGGCGACGTTAATGATGGCAAGCTGACTGCCGGTGAAATCGGGTGGCGGGGGCAGGACCGTGGGCCTTCCCGGGGCGACGAGATCGGTCGCAATGCCGCCGCCGCCTTCGGCGTAGCCGTAGCCGACGTCGGCGCTGAGGACGACGAAGACGCGCTGGCCGACGACGTACATTTCGACGCCTCGGCCGCGAAGGTCGAGCGAGCCGCGGACGGTCGGCGCGTCGGGGTTGGAGGCGTCGACGATGATGAGGCCTTTGTAAGGGTTCAGGACGTAGATGAAGCTGCCTGCGACTTTGACAACGTCGGCCTCTTCGATGTCGCGGGCGATCTCGGCCGCCTCACCCGCGCCGGGGGCATTGGGGGCGGCGGAGTCGAAGTTCCCCGTGGGGGATGGGGTTCCGTTTCCGCGATCGCCCGCGAGTTGCTCGGCGGTGTTACACCCGCCGAATGCGATCAGGACGATGGCGGCGACAAACAGGCGTACGGCGTGTCGGTTGGCGATGGTTTTCGTTTGCATGGGGGCAGACCTCTCTGGTTTTCAAGGGCCAATGCGAGGAGAGGCAACACGCGGGAGCGGGCACCGTCATAACGGCCGGTGCTGAGGGCTATTGTTACAATACGATTCGGCTGATGCAAGGCGTCGGCTGAAGAAGCTTTGATTCTGCGCGAGGAGGTTGATTGTGCTCGAATCCAAGATACTACAGACGCTTGCGGCCGGCCTTTCACTCTTCTTTATCGGCCAAGTGCGGGCTGACGCACCGAAGGACTCTGGAGTTCTTCCGCCGGAGGTGAGGAAAGAGGCCGAGGCGGCGATCGAGCGGGGGTTTGCGTATTTGAAGAATTCGCAGGACGCGGGGGGCGGGTGGACTCCGAAGTATGGGGCGGCGATCACCGCGATCGTCGGACAGGCATTCGTGCAGGACGGGAAATACGGCCCGCGGAGCCCCGTCGTACAAAAGGCGGTTGAGCGGGTGCTTGCGACGCGGCAGAAGGACGGCGGGATCTACACGCCGGGGATGAATCTTGAGAACTATCAGACGGCGGTGGCGCTGTCGTTCCTCGCGGGCGTGCGGGATGAGAAGACGTCGGCGGCAATCGACGCGGCCCAGCGATTCCTGACGAGTCTGCAGTACGACGACCACGAGAAGATCGATCCTTCGAATCCGTGGTATGGCGGGGCGGGATACACGTCGACGAAGCGGCCGGACCTGTCGAACACGCAGATGATGCTCGAGGCGCTGCACCAGAGCGGGCTGCCGGCGAGCGATCCGGCGTATCAGAAGGCACTGAAGTTCATCTCGCGGTGCCAGAACCTGGCGGCGACGAACGACCAGGCGTTTGCCAAGAAGGGAAGCAACGACGGCGGGTTTATCTACAGCCCGGTGAGCGGCGGCGAGAGCAAGGCGGCGGGCGTTGGCGAGCTGATCAAGCACGATGTGCCGTCGTATGGGTCGATGACGTATTCGGGGTTCAAGAGCATGCTGTACGCGGGGGTGGACAAGAAGGACCCGCGGGTCAAAGGGGCATACGACTGGATCTGCAAGAACTACACGCTGGAGGGGAATGCGGGAATGCCGGCAGGGAAGTCGTCGCTTCAGGGCCTGTATTACAACTATCACGTGTTTGCCAAGTCGCTGAAGGCGTGGGGCGAGCCGACGGTCACCGATTCGAAGGGGACGATTCACAACTGGCGGATCGAATTGATCCGGAAATTGATTTCGCTGCAGCGGGATGACGGGTCGTGGGTGAATAACGCGGATCGGTGGAACGAGGGTGATCCGAACTATGTGACGGCGCTGGCGATTTTGGCGTTGCAGGAGGCGCTGAAGCCGTAGGCGCAGTTTCAGTAGTCCAAGACTCCATGGCTTTACACGTCGCGCTGCTGCGCGGAATCAACGTCGGCGGGCGAAATCTCGTGGCGATGGCGAAGCTGCGCGAGATGTTTGAAGCGCTTGGCTTCTGTGCCGTGCGAACCCTGCTACAAAGCGGAAACGTCGTCTTCGATGGCGGCAAGAAGTCCGCGGCGGCGCTCGAGGGGCTGTTGGAAGTTGAAACGAAGAAGCGACTTTCCGTTGCACCAACTTACGCCGTCCGCACCGCCGACGAGTGGCATCAGACCATAACGGACAATCCCTTCGCGAAGGAAGCAACGAGCGACCCGAGCCACCTTGTCGTCATGTTCATGAAGGACGCACCTCCGGCCGCGAAAGTGAAATCGCTTGCGGCCGCGATCAAGGGGCCGGAGTACCTTCGGGCGGTCGGACGCGAGCTCTACATTGTTTATCCGGCCGGGATCGGCACGTCGAAGCTGACGAATGCGGTGATTGAGCGGACGCTGGGACTTTCGGGGACGGCACGGAATTGGAATACGGTGCTGAAGCTGGACGCGATGATTTCGCGCTAAGCCGCCTATTTCAATTCCAATTCGACGACGTCTTGGAATGGCGCAGAATAGGACTCGTGGCCTACCAGACCGCGATAGCTGCGGAGCGATAACCGGCTTATTTTCCCGCGCTCCGATTCGCTCAAGCTGTACACGATGCGAACAACGTCACCGTCCGTGAGATGAAAAAACTCCAGTCTCTCATCGGTCCTGCCGGGACCGAGATGGTAATGCGTCGCGACCGCGCCGTGCGCCAGCAGGATTTGACGGGCGTCCTCCAGGTCCATTCCCACACGGATCCGAGTGTTGGCCGCTTGGGTCGTCGGCGCCGGCGGCGGTGATTCACGAATCAGAACGAAATCGTATTCGCACCACTGCGTCCCATTGGCGTCGCGGGCTGGCGTGACGATGTGGGCTTTGTCGGAGCGGATTTCTTCGGCGGCTTCGCCTTTCAGGCGCGGGTCGTCGGCGAAGTACATGTTGATGTTGGCGCGCGGGCGGGAGGAGCGGTAGCCCTTGGCGGCGAAGGCGAAGTGGATGTGCTCGGGGTTATCCGGGGCGTCCGAGTACGCGGCCGGGCGGATGGTGCGGAGTTCGTAGCGGCCATCGGGGCCGGTGCGGGCGAAGGCGAAGAGGCGCGGGTGGCGGTCGTCGTGCAGTCCGTTCGGAGCGGCGACAAGGCCGTCGGAGTAGTGGCCGTTGGCGTCGGTCTGGAAGGCGAAGACGATCGCACCGTCGATCGGCTTTCCGTCGCCGTCGCGGATGAGTCCGGAGATGAAGAGCGGTATCCCGGGCTCGCCGTCGGGGATCATCAAGACAGTTGCGCGGATGGCAGATTTGCGAATGAGGCGGCGGGCCTGTTCCGATTGTTCGGGCGTGATAGGTCGCTGGCCCGAGGGTAGGCCGCATTGCTGCGGCGTTGTTGATAGGAGGCGGCGGAGCACACCGGCAGCGAAGCCGTTTTCACCCTTCATTTCCGCAGCGCCGAGCAGCGTGATCATGGCGTCGGCCGGGCGGCCGGCGGAGAATTGCGCTTCGCCGAGACAGGCGCGGGCCATCGCAGATTCGGTGAAAGCGGCGGCGGAGAACTGAGCGAGCTTGAGGGCGTCGTCGTAGCGGCGGGCGTTCTGGAGGTTCCAGCAGAGGAAACGCAGGCGAGATTCGTCGGGGATGGTGCTCGCTGGGGCGTCCTTCGGCTGGCCGTCGTTCAGCATTTGGCGATAGCGGGCGAGGGCGGCGTCGACTCCGTCCTTCATCAACGTGTCGAACATCAGGCGGCGGCGCGACGGCGGGACAATGATCGGATCGGCGAGTTCGCCGGCGAAGTCCTGCGGACGCCAGTCGTAGAGATTGCGGGCGGCGGATTGCCTGGCGGCCTGCTCGCCGGCTAATTTGGCGACGAGAAAGAGTGCCGCATCGACACCGGCGAAGTAGCTGTTGGCGGTGACGAACTTCCCGCTCTCGACGAAGCGGCGATTGGCGCAGGGGCGGATGTTCTTGCCGAGGATGGCGAGGTCGTCGAGGTTTGCGTGCGGCGTCGTGGCGATCTGGCCGTCGAGGAGGCCGGTATTGGCGAGGACGAGCGAGCCGTTGCAGACGGTGAGGACGGCCTCGGCCTTCGGGACGATGCGGCGAAGGAAGGCGGTCAGCTCCTCGCTGCGCATCATCTGCGAGCCGGCGGGGATGACGACGACGTCGGGCTGGGGGCAATTTGCGAAGGAATATTGCGGGACGATGGTGACGAAGTAGCTGTGAATGGGTTGGGTGGTCGGTGCGACGGTGAAGCCGTCGAAGCCGGGGGCGAATTCGAAGATCTGGGCGGGGCCGGTGAACTCGATGAGTTCGACGTTGTCCCAGATTAGGAAGGCGACCGTGCGGGGCTTGGCTGGCGTGTCGGCTGACGTGAACGCGGCGGTGACGGAGAGGAGTGCGGCGGAAAGTACTGTGACAAGTCGGATGCGCTCGCCAAGCACGATGCGAACCTCCCCGATGACGGCCGGCCGAGGAGATCATTGCATCGCCGGGCGTCGGGGGCAACCGCGAGCTTAGTCGCCTCGGCCGAGGAGGCAGCACGCGCCCCAGAGGCGGCGGTTACCGGGGGGTGTTTTCTTTTCCGGCATGAGCGTGGCCATGATTCGCAGGAATAGCGGCAGACGCTTGAGGCGGGCGGCGGCGTGGAGCATTGTGTGGATTTGGAGGGGCTTCCAGCCGGCCGGGGCGAAGAACTCGACGCCTTCCGGCGGGCCGAACTTGAAGGGGGCGTTGGCCTCTCCGAGGTGGCGGGCGAAGCTCTTTGCGAGCAGGCGGAGCAGCGCGGGGGAAGAGATATCAATGGCCCAGCGCCGGAAGCTCGGCGGGCGAGCGAGATCGTTGGCGAGTTCGGCGACCTGCTCGCGCGTGAGGTAGACGAGCAGGCCTTCGGTGATGATCAGGGCTTTCTTCGTGCGCGGGCCGAGCTTTTCGAAGATGTCGCGGCGAGCGGCGGAGTCGGCGAGGTCGAGACGGATGCGCTCGAGTCGGACACGGGGCTTCTCGTCGGCGAGGATTTTCTCTTTTTCATCGATCAGTTCGGGGAGGTCGATCTCGATCCAGTTGAGCGAGACCGGGACGTTCATGCGATAGGGACGGGCGTCGAAGCCGGCGGCAAGGTTGATGACCGTGTCGACGCCCTGGGCGACCTGATCGGTGATGAACTGGTCAATGAGCACGGTTCGCATGGTCCACGGCCAGAGGTCGTGGCGGCTCCAGGACATGGCGATGGAGATTTCTTCGCCGCGCGGGCCGGCGAGGCGGCGGGCGAGCGAATCGCGGAAGAGCGCGTCCGACCGTTCGGTCTCGCGGGCGCGATAGAAGGCGACCCAGCGGGCGGTGTCGGAGACATTGCGGATGAGGGGTTCTTTCGAGTTCATCGGGCGGTCCATGCTTCGCGGCGCTCGGCGGCATGATAGCCGAGGACGTCGGCGGTGATGATGGCGGAGGCCGGAAAAAGCGGCGGGACCGGCCGCACGCGTTGGGGCTGCGACCGGTCCCGTCGGAAAATCCTGCGAAGCGAGAGCCCGCGACTACTCGTAGATGTGGGTGCTTTCAGTCTCGGTAACGGCGCCGCCGGCCTTCGTCTGGTCGGTGATCATGGAGGTCTTGAATCGAACGTCGGCCGTGTCGTTGCCAGCCGTGTTGATACCCTTGCAGTCGACCTTAAAGGTCGCGCGTTCCTTGGGGGCGAGCCGCGGGAGCGGAGCAAAAGTAACAATCTTGCCCTGGGCCGTCCCGACGGTTGCGCCAGCGGCAGAGACGAACTCCATCTGCGGTGGGATCTCGCACGCGATGGTGATGTTCGTGTCCTCGGCGGTGCCCTGGTTCGTTACGATAATGGTATACGTTTCATGCGCTCCAATCTCGATCGGGTCGTGCTCGTCGACGACCTCGAGCAGGACGCCTGGGATGCCGCGGACCTGCATCTCGCAGGAGGCCTCGGCCGCCGCGCAATAGGTGACGCTGGCGTGGTTCTTTACCGTACCGATTGTGTTGCAACGGAGATTGACCTTGAGATTTCGGGTCTCGCCAGCAGGCAGATTCCCGAGACTCCAGACAACTTTATTGCCCTGACGCGAGCCGCCGTTGTCGGCACTGACGAAGTCGGCCGCCCCGTCAATGACGTCGGTCACAGTAACGTTTTGGGCGGCAGCACCACCGCGATTAGTAACGGCAATCTCAAAGATGGCGTCGCGACCAAGGAAGCGCAGGTCCGGGCACTTCTTGGTGATCTCGACGATCGGGGCCGACCCGCCGGCCTGACCCAAGGCCGCCGCTGCAACCGGGGTTACAGGCGAAGCGGGGCCGGCAGCGGTCGCGGCAGGGAGCAAGTACCCTACTAACGAGAGGACAGCGAGACGAGCAACAATCTTCATGATTTTGCCTCCTTGTGAAATGGCTAATACAACGAAATCCGGTCCCGTATGACCGCTGAGGGAGCGTAGGCGCAACCGGGGTCGCCGTCAATTCCGCTGCGGGACGATAGGAATTGAGAGGTTCAGGCGGAGTGCGTGCATCGAATAGAGCATTTCGTTACAATTGGCCGGTACTAGGCAGAGCCAACCAATCGGAAGGAGTCGAAACCGATGGCGAACAACCCCCAATCATCATCGCGACGAGAATTCCTGCGGGCCGGAGCGACGGTTGCGGCGCTCTCCGCCGGCGGATCTCTGGCGATCGGAGACGAGGCCGCCAAGCCGAAGGATGCACCGCCGTTGCCGACGCGAAAGCTGGGACGGAGCGGCATCCAAGTCTCGGTGTTGAACCAGGGAACGGCATTTCCGCTTTCGCAGCGGTTGCTCGATTACACCTACAGCAAAGGGGTTCGCTACTTCGACGGCGCAGACTGCTATGAGAAGGGCAAGTCGGAGAAGGAACTTGCCAAGTGGTTTGAACGGACGGGGAAGCGGAAGGAAATCTTCCTGGTGACCAAGTGCCACCCGACCGGCGGGCCGAAAGAGATGCTCGAGATGGTCGATGCGCGGCTTGAGAATCTCAAGACGGATTACATCGACCTTTTGTTCATGCACGAGCTGTGCGACGGCGAGTATCCGAAAGAATGCGTCGAGTGGCCGAAGAGCGATGAGTACAAGGAGACCGCCGAAAAGCTGAAGAAGAGCGGCAAGTGCAAGCTGGTCGGCTTTTCGTGCCATGCGAAGAACAAGGCGGAGGCGCTGACGAACGCGGCCGAAGGCGGATTCGTCGATGCGATCATGTTCAAATACGACCCGCGGAGCACGAAGAACGACGCGATGAACGCGGCGATCGACAAGTGCGCCAAGGCGGGCATCGGCATGATCGCGATGAAGACGCAGAGCAGCTCGGCGTCGTTCAAGGATCGCTGGGAGAAACTGGCCAAGGGCGACTGGTCTGTGCAGCAGGCGGTGGTGAAGGCCGTGCTCGAGGACGAGCGACTGACCGGCATGACGTCGCACATGGTGAACATCAAAATCATCGACGAAAATACGGCGGCAGCGCGAGACGCGAAGCCGCTGGCGAGGTACGACCGCGAACTGCTCGACGCGCTCTACGCTGCCGGACCACACTTCATCTGCGAGACCTGCGGCGGTGCGTGCGAGGCGGCGTTGGGCAAGCCGGCGGCATTGCACGACGTGGCTCGGAGCGTGATGTATTACGAGCGATACGGGCAGCGGAGCCAGGGTCGGGAGCTTTACAACAGTCTGTCGGCCGAGATGCTCGACGTAAGCGACGCCGAGTTGCTGCGTGCGCGGGCGGCCTGCAAGGACAAGCTCGACTATCCGAAGATCTTTGCCAAGGCCCGGCGATATTTCGCCTGACGGCGGTTCGCCACCCTTCGAAACAGCGGCATGAACCTAACTGATTCAGCGCCACCCGCGTCCGTCTCGCGCGACGCGATTGTGGCGCTTTTTCTTGCGCTGGGGGCGGGGCTGCTCTACCTGCCGACGCTGTCGTGCGGGTTCATCAACCTCGACGATTTCCAATACATTCTCGAAAACCCTTACGTGTGCTATCCGAGCTGGCAAAAGCTCTGGTGGTTCTTCGCCGAGTGGCGATCGCCAACGACTGTCGCGGGGTACTACCAACCGCTGACAATGGCGTCTCTCATGCTGGACCGGATCATGGAGGGCACGACCTCCGCGACGCCGGAGCCATTCGTGTATCACGCCACCAACGTGGTACTCCACATGGCGAATGTCGCCCTCGTCTATGCGTGGATCCGAACGTTTGTTCCATCATGGCCCGCGGCTTTCGCAGCCGCCCTGTTCGCCGTGCATCCGATGAATGTCGAAGCGGTCACCTGGATCTGCCAGCGAAAGACCTTGCTGGCCACGCTCTTCTCCATCACGACATTGCTTGCGTATGGTCGCTTCGTTCGAAGCGGGCGGCGAGGCTGGCTGTTCGCCGCGACGCTTTCACTCGCCGCCGCACTCCTCTCCAAACCGACAGCATGGTCACTTCCGGTTTACCTACTCCTGCTGGACCTCTGGCCGTATCGGCGGTGGTCATGGCGCCGCATCGTGGAGAAGTTGCCCATGCTCATGCTGGCGGGCCTGATCGGGTGGGTCGCATACGTCTCGCAGGACGCGCGACTGGGTACGTTTGTGCCGGATGTGCCGGGCTTTGTTCACAGTACCTGGTTGATCTTATCGCACAACACTGCATTCTATTTCTATAAGTTGCTCTGGCCGTTTCCGCTTTGTCCACAGTATCCAGCTCCTCCGATTGAGGCGATTCGGCTCTCGAATCCAACGTTTGCGGCCGGAGTCGCCGTCGTCGTGTTGCTCGCGACCGTCCTCGCGGTGTTTCGCCGACGCGCCGTCTGGGTGTGCCTGATCGGATACATCGTCCTCATCAACCCGGTGGTTCTGGGGGCAATCCAGTTCGCCGGAAGCCTAACCGGCGATCGTTTCGTCTACCTGCCGATGATCGCGCTCTTACTGGGCGGTGCAGCACTGGTGACGCAACTTCCGCCGAGGGTTTCCGAGTCGGCGGCGGCGTTCGGCATTACCGTTGTCGTGATCCTAGGTCTTAGCTGGAAGACCTGGACACAACAGGCCGTCTGGGCGAACAGCATTACGTACTGGCAGGATGTGATCCGGCAGTTTCCGAATGACGCCGCCAGCCGGATATGCTTCGCTCGTGCATGGATGCATTACGACAATCCGCAGGCTGCAGAGCACGAATTGGCGGAGGCGATTCGCCTGAAACCGGATGGTTTCGGATCGCGAGTATTGATGGGTCAGGCACTGATCGATATCGGAAGGCCCGAACGAGCGCTGCCGTGGTTGATGCAGGGGCTGGACTTGCGGCCCGACGAGCCCGAGGCGAACTTTCTTGCGGGCCGAGCACTCGGAAAGCTTGGCCGCTACGCGGAAGCCGTGCCGTACTATCAACGCACCGTCGCGCAGCAGTCGTCATTTCCGGAAGCGCTCTACAATCTCGGCAACGCGCTGCTGAGAACGGGCCGCGCGAGAGACGCCCTTCCCCATTATGAACGACTGGTGCTATTGATTCCCGACAAGGCGGAGTATCTCTATAACTACGCGATCGCGCTGGTGGAAACCGGGCAGGATTCGCGCGGATACGCGGTATTAGGCGAGGCGATACGGATCGCGCCGGAGAATCCGGCGATTAATTTTGCATTCGCAGCGTGTGCGGCTGGCGCGGGAGATACGGAGGCCGCGTGGCGGGCATTGGTGAAGGCGGTCAGAGGCGACGCCGAGCTACTCAACCTAGCCGAGTCAGAGCCGCGCTTCGCGTCGCTGCGTCGTTCGCCGTTGTGGGGACAATTGCGACCAGTTTCCGGCGCGGCAACACAATCGTCGACGCATTGAGGCGCGATACACACAAGCCGTTCTCATGCAGACACTTCAAGTTGGATCCCCGGCGCGCTGGGCGGTCGGGGATTCGGGGAATTGAGTGTGCACACAAGCCGGGGCTCGGGGATTTTCCTAGGTCCTATTTGGAGCGGCCGACACGGCCCCCCCGAACTCGATTACCGGCCACGGCGCGAAGTTCTGACATAATTTCAGCGTGCGCGGATATACTGAATGTCGTGATTTCGCAAACCACTACGCACGCGACACTTCTGGCGCGGCTAGCCGGCGAACAGAATGGTGAAGCGTGGCGCGAGTTCATCATCCGTTACGGTGATTTGATTCGGGGTTTCGCGGTGCGACGCGGCTTGCAGCCGGCCGATTGCGATGACGTCGTGCAGGAAGTGATGGCGCGGCTGACGCGTTCGCTGCCGGGGTTTGAGTACGACCGAGCGAAGGGACGCTTTCGCGGCTACCTGAAAACGACGGTGCTGCACTGCGTCGTCGATCTTTCGTGTCAGAAACGTGGTGTCCGAAGCGTAGATGAAATGAGTAAATTGTCCCGGCAGGCATCTGGGAGCACCGAGGTCGAGGACGACTGGGAACTGGAGTGGCGCCGATACCACTTGCGGCTGGCAATGCGCATCGTTGAGGCGGAGTTCAAAGCGCGAGACATCGCGGCGTTCCGGGCGTACTCGGTCGAGGGACAGGACGTCCAAGCAGTCGCCGCGTCGCTGTCGATGAGCAGTGACCAGGTCTACCAGGCCAAGTCTCGCATTTTGAAGCGAGTGTGCGAAGTGATCGAGCAGCAGGTGGCTGACGAGGGTTAAGGAAGGACCGCGGCGTGACGGTCGTCAGCGATTGGTACAGCGATCCCGGGTCAGTGCTGGCGGAACTGCAGCGCGAACACCGCGAGCGGGCCGGCCGGCCGACGATCGAAGGGTATGACGACTTCGAGGAACTCCACCGCGGGGGACAGGGGATAGTCTATTCGGCGACGCAGCGGTCGACGCGGCAGCGGGTGGCCATCAAGGTCCTGCGCGAGGGGATGTACGCGTCAGCTTCCGAGCGGCGGCGCTTCGAGCGCGAGATTGAAGTCGTCGCGACGATGCGGCAC
The DNA here is from genome assembly GCA_964549445.1 of uncultured Planctomycetaceae bacterium. Classification (GTDB taxonomy): domain Bacteria; phylum Planctomycetota; class Phycisphaerae; order UBA1845; family UTPLA1; genus SpSt-539. Next base: position 155,215 of record CAZJVS010000004.1, on the reverse strand, counting down.
GCGAACATTGTGCGGGTCTATGACAGCGGCGTGTCGCGTGACGGGCGGCTCTACTTCGTCATGGAGTTCATCGAGGGCGCGCCACTCGACGACCATGTTCGCAAAGCCGGAAAAAGGCACGGCGGCGCCGGGCCGGCCGTGGACGAGACACTCAAGCTCCTCACCAAGATTTGCGACGCGGTCAACTATGCCCATCAGCGCGGCGTACTGCACCGCGACCTCAAGCCGAGCAATATCCGGGTGGACGACTCGGGCGAGCCGCATGTGCTGGATTTCGGACTTGCAAAGCCGCTACGGGCCGAGGGCGGCAGGGAGAACAGCGGGCCGGAGCTGAGCGTGGCCGGGCAATTCATGGGGTCGCTGCCATGGGCGAGCCCGGAGCAGGTTCGGGGCGAGGCACTCGACATCCGCTCGGATGTCTATTCGCTGGGAGTTGTGAGCTACCAATTGCTGGTCGGTCGGTTTCCATATCCGGTCGCCGGCAACATCCGCGACGTAAGCAACTCGATTCTCGAAACCGAACCGGGGCGCCCGCACGGCGCGCTCGGAGCGGATGTTGACACGATCCTGCTGAAGTGCCTGGCGAAGGCGCCGGCGCAGCGCTACCAGACGGTGGGCGACCTCGGGCGCGACATCCGACACTACCTGGCCGGCGAGCCGATCGAGGCGCGACGTGACAGCACGCTCTATACACTGCGAAAGGCACTACGGCGGCATCGACTGGCGGCGATCGCGGCGCTGGTGGTGATGGCGGCGGTCGTGCTGGGACTGGTGATCTCGCTGATTTTCTGGCGCGATGCCGTGCGGGCCCGAGACCGGGCGATCGCGGCCGAGGCGGAGGCGAAGGCGCGCTACAACGATGTGCGCGAAATGGCGACGGCGTTCATTTACGATTTCGAGGAGCAAGTCCGACCACTGGCCGGCTCAACGCCCGCGCGAAAGTTCATCGTCAGCCGTGGACTGGCGTATTTGGATCGCCTCCTTGCGCAGGGCGGCGATGATCCGGAGCTGCTGAAGAGCGCGGTCGGGGCTTATCTCAAGATCGGCGATGTCCAGGGCGGGCTGGGACACTCCAACCTGGGTGACACGCCGGGCGCTGCGGCGAGCTACGACAAGGCGCTGGCGGTCGCGACGAAATGGAACTCGCTCCAGTCGAGCAGTCCGGAATCGCGGGCGTCGATCGGCGACAGCACCGAGCGACAGGCGAACATGATGCAGTTGAGCGGCAAGACGGAAGACGCGCTGCTGCACTATCGCAGGGCGCTTGACGTTTTTGAAGGGCTCTCGGCGGCTGATCCGGCGAATACCACGTGGGCACGACGGCGAGCCGCCATCCTGACGAAGATGGCCGGCATCCAGACGACGCGCGGTGAGAACCGGGCGGCATTTGACACTTACAACCAGGCGCTCGCTATCTTTTCAAGGTACGCGGCCGCGAATCCGACGGACGACAAGCTGCAACGCGACCTCGCGGTCAATCACATGAAGCTCGGACAGCGGCTCGACGCCGCACAGGAAATTGAAACGGCGATGTCGCACTTTCGAACGGCACAGGGCATCTTCGAGAAACAGGTGACGGCGCATCCCGAGAACGCGTCGGATCGGCGTTATCTCTCCATCTGCTGGGACCTGATGGCCAACGTCGCCGTCGAGCAGGAGAAGCTGGACGAGGCGCTCGCCGCGTTCACAAAATCGCTTGAAATGGCCGAGGAGCTGGCCGCAGCCGATCCGAAGAATGCGCAGGCACAGCGAGACTTGTCGGTGGGCTGCAATAGCATCGGCGACATTCACCTGCGGCTCAATCGGCCGGAAAGGGCAATGGAGCAGTACACCCGTGCCCTCAAAATCGCCGAGACACTCCGTGCGAACGATCCGGCGAATGTTTATTACCAACGGGATGTAGCGTACGGGCAGCGAAAGATCGCCGGGATCATGGCGGAACAGAAGCACTATTCCGAGGCGGCGGCCGGCTACCGGCAGGCGATCGAGATTCTTGCGGCGTTGGCCGTGGCCGACACGACCGATGCCGCGTCGCGGGCACAGTGCGCCGATGCAGAGCAAAACCTCGGCGACGTGTTGAAGCAGATGGCGGGCGCGAACGAGTCAACGGCCGAGAGTTTCAAGCAGTTGACCGGCGCGCGCGACGCGTATCGTCGAGCGCTCGACACGTTGAACGAACTGAACAAGACCGGAAGGCTCGATCCGTCGGATCAGAAGCAAATCGAGCCGATTGCCAGGAAGATCGCCGAATGCGATGCGCTGATTTCGAAGCAGGGAAGCGTGGAGTAATCGAACCGAACGGCAGTCTGTCGATCAGCGATCGACTTCGCCCATCACGACGTCGATGCTGCCGATGATGGCGGGGACGTCGGCGAGCAGGCAGTCCTTGACCACTTCGGTCGTAATCGACAGGTTGCAGAAGCTGGGGCCGCGGGCTTTGACGCGATAGGGAATCTGCGAGCCATCGCCCTGGACGAAGAAGCCGAGCTGGCCGCGGGCGCCCTCGATTTCGTAGTAGATTTCATCCTTGGGCAATTTCACCGACTTACCCGCCTTGTGTCTGAACTCGCCGGGAGTGCCGGAAAGCCGGTCCAGCGCCTGTCGAATAATTTTTACCGACTGCTCCATTTCGAGAATGCGGACGAAATAGCGGTTCCAGCAATCGCCGACGACGCCGCGAACGGCTGTGCCGACGGGGATATCGAAGTCATAGTCGTCGTAGCCGCAGTCGGGGTGGACCTTGCGCAGGTCCCACTTGACGCCGCTGCCGCGGAGCGACGGGCCGGTGAGGCCCCAGGCAATGGCCTTGTCGGCGGAGATGATCCCGACGTTGGCGGTGCGTTTCACGAAGATGTGGTTGTATGACAACAGATTGTTGTACTCCGCGATCTTGGGCTCGAAGTAGTCGAGGTATTCGCGAGTGACGTCGATGAAGCGCTCAGGCACGTCGTCGGTGACGCCGCCGATGGTGATGTAACTGTAGGTAAGCCGCGCGCCGCAGGCGGCTTCGAATAGGTCGAGAATGCGTTCGCGCTCGCGGAAGGCGTAGAGGAATGGAGTGAAGGCACCCATGTCGAGCCCGTATGCGCCCATTGAGACCAGGTGCGAGGCAATGCGGTTCAGCTCGGCGAAGATGACGCGGATGATCTGGGCCCGCTTGGGCACTTCGAGGCCGGAGAGCTTTTCGACCGCGAGCGAGTAGGCGAGGTTGTTGTTCATCCCCGCGAGATAGTCCATACGGTCGGTGTAGGGGATGTATTGATACGGGGCGACGTTTTCGCCGATCTTTTCCGCGCAGCGATGGAGGTAGCCGATGTGCGGCACCGCCTCGAGCACCATCTCGCCGTCGGTCCGCAGGACGATGCGGAGCACGCCGTGGGTCGAGGGGTGCTGGGGGCCCATATTGACGAGCATTTCTTCGGTGCGGACATCGCCAGCTTCGTCGCGGGCGACGTCGAAGTTCAGATCGGGTCGGGACTCGAGAATTGTGTCGGCCATTTCGGGACTCGCGGTCTTTCAGCGATTTCTCAATGTAACGGCCGCGTCTGTGCGAATTCGGTCACGGCCGGGATGTCGTGATACTCGAGCGGGAACTCGTAGTCCTTGCGGAGCGGGAAGCCTTCCCAATCGTCGGGACAGAGGATGCGGCGCGGGTGGCGGCCGAGCATGTCGTCAACCGAGTCGGGATGGTTGTCGAAGACAATGCCGAGGAGGTCGTAGGTTTCGCGCTCGAGCCAGTCGGCCGCGCCCCAGAGGTGGGCCACACTGGGCACGTGCGGATTGTCGCGCGGCATGAGTACCTTGACGGCGAACTCGCTGCGGGCGGTCCACAAGCCGTTCGCATGGTCGGCAGGCTGCGACGCGTAGAAGTCGTAGACGGCGGCGAGCTGCTTGTCTTCGATGTAGTCGACGCCGGTGACGCAACGGAGCCAGTCGAACTTCAGACGCGAATCGTTCCGGAGAAACTCGGCGACGGCCAGCCAGTGCTCCGGCTTGACGACGACATGGGGGTGACAGCCGCCGAGGCGCGGCTCGATGCCGGCGTCGGGGAACTTTTCTTTCAGCACTTCCGCGATGGATTCGGGAGTCATAGGCGTTACGCGATTGAGAGGGCCTCTTCCTTGACGTTGCGCCAGCGATCCTTGGCGATGGTCTGGCCGCGAATCTTGTCCTGCAGGCGCATCAGGCCTTCGAGCAGGGCTTCGGGCCGCGGCGGGCAGCCGGGGACGTATACATCGACGGGAACGACGAGATCGACGCCTTTGACGACGTGATAGCCGTGCTTGAAGTAGGGACCGCCGCCGATGGTGCAGGCGCCCATGGCGATGACATATTTGGGTTCGGGCATCTGGTGATAGAGCCGCTTGACGCGGCTGGCCATCTTATAAGTGACGGTGCCGGCGACGATCATGAGGTCGGACTGTCGCGGGGTTGCGCGGAAGGCACCGGCCCCGAAGCGGTCGATGTCAAAGCGGCTGGCGCCGACGGCCATCATCTCGATGGCGCAGCAGGCGAGGCCAAAGGTCATGGGCCAGATGGCGTTCGAACGGCCCCAGTTGATGGCCCAGTCGAGCGAGGTGACGATCAGGCCTTCTTCAAAACGATTTTCAATCCAACTCATGGGAACGAATTCTCTCGGTTAGGCCCACTGCCTCGCGGCTTTGGACAACGGACTGGCCTGCGGCAATCGAGGCGACTCGGCCGGCTTGCTGGTGTGGGCGGTCGAGCGGACCCAGTCGAGATAGCCGAAGCGCCAGAGATAGAGGTAGCCGACGACGATGAAGGCGAAGAAGAAGAGCATATCCCACAGGGCGGCGACCCCGGCGGAGCGATAGACGACCGCCCAGGGGTAGAAGAGCGCGATTTCAATGTCGAAGATGATGAAGACAAGCGCGACGACGTAGAAGCGTAAATCGAACTGGACCCAGCTCGAGCCGATGGCGGGCTCGCCGCACTCGTACGGGGCGTCCTTCTCGGGGTGCGGAAGGGTCGAGCGGACGAGCTTGCCGATCAGCAGCGGCGCGAGGGCCATGCCGATACCGCCTACGGTGAAAAGGAACAAGCCGAGTACCAAGTTTGCGCTGTCGGATGCCATGGTCGCTTCGAGTACTCCTTACTGTGCGGCTGCCTTCTCTGCCGCGGGGGCCGGGGCCGGCTTCTTTGCTTCGGAGGCCTTGAGCGCACGCAACATCGCCTCTTTCGCCGGGTTCGCACGCTCTTCCCAGAGACGGCGGCGCTCCGCGGCCCAGGCGGGAAGCTCGTCGCGCTGCATCCAGAGGGGTTCCGGGGTCTGCTTGCCCTCTTTCGCCAGCTCGGTGAACTCGACGATCATGTCTTTGCGGCTGTAGGCCGAGAGGTCGTGGTTGTTGCCCATGTGGATGCAGTCGGTCGGGCAAGGTTCGCAGCAGAGGGCGCAGAACATGCACTTGGCGTAGTCGATGGCGTAACGCGTCAGCGCGCCGCCGACGGCTTCGCCGGTGGCCTTGTCGATCTTGCGAGCGCCGGACTTCTCGATGTAGATGCAATCTACGGGGCAGGCCTTGGCACACTGATCGCAGGCGATGCACTTTTCGGCCTCGAACCAGTGGAAGCCGCGATAGCGCGGCTGGAGGACCGGGGCCATGTCGGGGTACTGCACCGTGACGGTCTTGGCGAAGCAGTACTTGAGCGTTATTCCCATGCCGATTCCGATGGTTTTAAGGGTGTCCCAGATGTCGGCGAAGTAGCGGCCCATGGGCTGAATCCAAGCTTTTGACCGCGGCGACTCGCCGGTCCGAACCGGCGGCTCGCGGGGGATCGATTCTAGTCGTTCCGAGCCGGCCGCACCAATGGTGTCGGCGGCGGAGAACTGTATCGGGCGGGCGATAATAGCGGATCGGTTGCGTGGCGAGAATGGAGCGCGGCGGGTGCGCGGGATATCAACGGTTGACCTGCGATTCCAGGGGGAATGGAGCCGACGAGGGTCGAACTCGTGACCTCTTGCATGCCATGCAAGCGCTCTCCCAACTGAGCTACGGCCCCTGGGTTTTCGATCAGTCGTCATTAGAGACAGCAGGTCGCGACGTGTCAACCAAGGGCGACGACGCGGAGACGGCGCGATAATCACAGCGTTTCCGACTCCGGATGCACCCTGTGCGCTCGACATTGCTTGCGTGAGGCATTATCGGAGAATACAATGGGTGGTATCGTGAATCGGCCGCGCGGTTCGCGGCGGTTCTGTGATTTTTTCACGAGGAACGAGCACACATGCTCGCAGCGGCATCGCCGGTCAATTGCAACGTGCTGGTGCTCAACCGGCACTATCTCGCCATCCGCGTCATCAACGTGCGGCGGGCTTTCTCTCTGCTCTGCCGGCGGCTGGCCGAAGTCATTCACATCGAAGACGGCGAGTACCTTTCGTACGATTTCGACGGCTGGTGCGACCTGTCGGAGTTCAAGCGGACGTTTGAGCCGAACGCGCACGACTGGATCAAGACGGTTCGGTTCGACATCGCGGTGCCGCGGATCATCCGGCTGAGCATCTTCGACAAGCTGCCGAAGCAGGATGTGAAGTTCAATCGGCGCAACATCTTTGCGCGCGATTCGAACCGCTGCCAGTACTGCGGGAAGAAGTTCCCGACGACAGAGCTCTCGCTTGACCACGTCGTGCCGCGAAGCCGGGGCGGCGAGTCGACGTGGGAGAATATTGTCTGCTGCTGCCTGAAGTGCAACATCCGCAAGGGTGGACGCACGCCGGATGAGGCGCACATGAAGCTCCAGACGCGGCCCAAGAAGCCGCATCGCAACCCGATTATCAGCGTCAAGCTGAATGACGGGCGCTACGCGAGCTGGAAGCAGTTCCTCGACGCGGCCTATTGGACGGTCGAGTTGAAGTAACCGCGCGCGGGCGCGAGCCATCCAAGACCAGACACCCCCCGCCGGATGTGAGCGGAATCGTTCCCGCCCGGAGGAGTTCCATGCCGAGCGCGATGCGTTTGTTTGTCGTGATCGTGATCTGTTGCGCCATTCGCGTGGCGATCGGCGGAACGACGTCGCAGCCGACCAGCCGGCCGGCGCACCGAGCAGCGGCGCGGCCGGCGTGGGTGCCGTCGTTTGCCGGTCCGTGGGACGATGCGATTGCAGTCCTGGCTCTCGGGGACGACGACAAGCTTACGCCGATCAATCGCGAAAATATCGCGCACGCGTCGGCACCCGCGATCTGCGACGGCAAGGACGGAACGCTGGTCGCATTCTATGAGCATTACTCGTTCGAGCGGAAGGCGGAATTCGGGTGCGTTGGGCGGCGCGAGTCGCGCGATCGCGGCAAAACGTGGTCGGCGGTGACGCCTGTCGTCATCGCGGGCATTCCGAAGGATGCCGGGCGGCCGAGGCAGCCGGCGGCGGTTTCGTTGCCGGACGGGCGGGTTCGGCTGTACTTCACGTTTGATCCGCGCGGCGGCCGGCCGGCCATCGGATCGGCCATCTCGAAAGATGGGCGGAGTTTTGAGTTTGAGCCGGAGCCGCGGTTCGCGATCGCGGAGGCCGCCGTATTTGACGCGACCGTGTTGCGGGCGGGGCCGGACACGCATCTGTTCGCCAGAACGAATGGACAGCCCAATGAGCTCGTGCACGCGACATCGAAGGATGGGTTGAAGTTCGTGCGCCTGCCAGACGTGCGACTGGATGTGGCGACGGGAGCCGCTAGCGATTCGCGATACTCGACGTTGGTAGCGACGCGCGGCGGCGGGCGGCTGCTCGTTTCGGCGGATGGGTTGAACTGGGCGGCGGCAACGACGTCGGTGCTGCCGACGCTGCGCGATCTTGCAGCAATTCGACTTGATTCGAAGTCGTGGCTGCTGCTGGCGGTGGTCGATCGAGCCGGCGGACGGGCGAGTGAACTGGTCATGGGACGCGCGGGCCGCGAGAGGATGGTGCGACCGGCGGCGCCGCTGCCAGTCGATTCGAACGGCGAACAGCCGGCGGAACAAGCCGAGGGCGACGCCGAGGCCGCGCCGGACGCAGCGACCGATTATCCGCCGATCGAGGAGATTCTGCCGCCGCCGCCGAACTTCGTGGAGCGGGTGGATTACGCCGAATGGGTGCGGCGGAATGCGCAAAGCGTCAAGGGCGACGACGCGGCGCCCTACTATGAGGAAATCCTCGTCAGGATCGATGACAACGGGGCACCGACGAGCGCCGTTGCGCCGCTGGTGAACATGTTGTCAACGCTCGAAACAGAGCACGATCCGCGGCCGTGGCTTCCTTCGGAACGGCCGGAGTGGGAGCAGGTCTACCAGGACTCCGGGGAGCTGCTCGCAAAGTACCGCGCGGCAACCGAGCACAGCGATTTCGCAACGATCCTACGGTTCGGACCGAACGACGGGACCGCCCCCCCACTGCTTACGGCGCTGCTTCCCGACCTGACGGGCCACCGCGGGATCGTGAAGCAGACGCTGGCCAACGGATGGCGGGCGGAAGACGGCAGGGTCGATCCGAACGCGATGATGGATTCCTGGGCGACGAGCCTCCGATCGGCGAATCACCTTGGCCATGGATTCACGATGATCGAGCAACTGGTGGCCGTTGCGGAGAGCAACTTGACGTACGAAATGGCGCGGCAGGCGCTGGTGCAAGGCGTAATTCCGCCGGAGCAGCTTGGGACGGCGCTGGAGGTGCTGCGCGAAAATAAGCCGGTGCAGCGCGACCCGGCGGCGCTGATCAGCGGCGAACTGGCGTTCTCACTCGACCTAGTGCAGTTTGCGACCGATCGGCCAGGGGCGGACGGCAAAGCGCACTTCAACCCGGACCGGGTCGCGCGAATCGCGGCGGATCTCGGAAACGATCCGCCGCAAACGGCCGAACTGAACGCGGTGCTATCCAAGGACCCCGCGGAATCGGCATCGTACTTCCGCAGCTACTACACGGAGATGGCCGGCCTGATGCGGAAGGGGTATCCGGAGGTGACGGCGAAGGCGCTGAATGACCTGGCGGATCAGCGAACGAAGGATCATCCGATGGAGGCGATGATACTGCCATCGCTGGGGCGATATCATGCACTCCGAACGCGGAGCGAAGCAACCGGCCGGGCGACGCAGCTTGCATACGCGGTTCATGCCTTCCGCAATGAGACCGGCCGATGGCCGGAACGATTGAGCGAACTGCCGTCGGAAACAGTGGGCGCGGCGCGCACGGATCCATTCAGCGGCAAGGAGTTTCTGTATCGCGTCGATGCGAACGGGCCGTTGATCTACTCGGCGTCGGAGAACGGCAAGGACGACGGCGGCGTACATGCGCCGCGCTGGGGGGGATGACAAAGAGACCGAAGTGAACTCGGACGACTTTGTCTTCTGGCCGCCACAGCCGAGGCCGCCGCGCAAGTAGTTCCCCTCTTCAATCCGACACGAAGTCGATGGCCGCGCAGGTTACGCAGTTGGCGATTTCGGGTGTCACAGACTGATGATAGTGGCGGATGACGGGGCGGACGCGGTCTGCCAAGGCGACGGAAGCCGCGTAGATGCAGCCCACGCTGCAGATGTTTGACTCGTTTCCGGTCTCGGCGACGGCGCGGCGGAAGGCCTCGGGATTGCCGGCCTCGACGTGCTTCAGCGCGGCGAGGTCGGCGCGGCGGAGGTCGGCGAGAGAGGACTCGTCGAGCGGGTTGGAGTCGTTGAAGTAAGCGCCGACGTGGCTGAGGTCGGCGCCGGCGATGATGCAGGTCGGCGTGGGGTCGGCGGCGATCAGGTCGCCGAGCTGCCGGGCGAAGTGCTTCAGATCGACGCCGGCCCCCTGGCGGGGCTTTGTGCCGCTTGGCCCGCATGGATCGGGGCAGAGATAGGGCACGATCGTGAACGGGCGGTCGCCGAGGACGTGGCGGAGCAGGACGGCCTGAAGCTCGATCGAGTGTTCGCGGGCGTGGTCGAACTCGCCGCTGCATAGATCCGTCTCGCAACGGCGGTCGAGCTCGCGCATGAAGGCGCCATCGTGCGGCACGATGCCCCAGGGGGTCTCGAAGTCCTTAGCGGTTCCGACGACGGCGTGCGATTCTCCGAAGTGGTTGGTGCCGAGGATCACGAAACGGCGGGCATCGGTTCGATTGGGGAGGTCGCGGTAGGCCGGGGCATAGCAGGGCGCGCCGCGGAGATAATCGAGGTGCGGGGCGACGAAGCCGAGGACGTGATTGCCGTTCGTCTTTCCGCGGGCGAGCATGGAATCGAAGAATGAATCGAGAGGCCCCTCCCCCGCCGAGAGCGATTCGGGGTCGCGGAGCTTGCGGACGGGGGACCGGAGATAGGCGTTGATGGCTGCGGTGCGGCGGGCGGCGAAGGCGGGGCTGTCGAGATAGCCGCCTTCGTCGAGCTGTTCGAGCAGGTGAGCCAGCTCGTCGGTGAAGAGCATGCGGCCGAAGCGCATCATGAAGCGGGCCTGGATGTCGGCGGGCGGGTTGCGGCCGTCCATCAGGGCGAGGATGAAGAGCATCGGCGGAGAAACGGAGAGGACGCCGGGGGCGAAGCCGGTCGGGTCGCGGAGCATGACGGTGTCGCCGTCTCGTGTGGGAAGGCGCTCCAGCGGACGAAGACTCGGTAAATCGCGAGCCATGATCGATGAACGCCCCCGACCGCCTGCGTCAGAACGAATTGGCTTCCCGGACGATCGCCAGCAGCTCCTGCGGTGTCGGTGAGGCGATGATTCGCTGGAACACTTCGTCGTTGAGGACGAGGCGGCTGAGCTTGGCGAGGACCTGGATCTGCAAGCTGGACTGGGCCATGGCGCTGGCAAGCAGGACGACGAGGCGGACGGGCTGTTTGTCGATCGCGTCAAACTCGAGGGGCTCGGCGGGGACGCCCACGGCAACCACCAACTCACCGCAGGCATCGCACTTGGCGTGCGGGATGGCGAGGCCGCGGCCGATGGCGGTGGTGCGCTGCTGCTCGCGGGCGAGGACGCATTCGAGGAGGCGCTTGGGATCGCGGGTGCGGCCGGACTGGCCGATGAGACCGACCAATTCGGTGATGGCGTCGGTCTTGTTGCGCGCATCGAGCGGGGTCTTAATGAGCTGGGGGTCGAGGTAGTCTGCCAGATTCACCATCGGAGGTCCTGTCGCGCGACGAAACAGTCCATAGTAGGCGGATGCGACGGTTGACTCAATCGGGCGAACCGGTGAATCCGCCAATAAACCGCCCGCGGCGCGGCGGCGCGGCGGGCGATGAACGAATCGGCGCGAGTTGTCTAGGCGAATGCGGCGAGGCGGATGGCCAGGTCGCAGACGCGATGGGAGAAGCCCCACTCATTGTCATACCACGAGACGAGCTTGAGGACGCGGCCTTTCGCCTTCGGAACCGTCATCGTCTGATTGGCGGCGAAGATCGAGCTGTGGGGGTTGTTGATGACGTCGCTTGAGACGAGCGGCTCCTCGCTGTACTGGAGGATGCCCTTCATCTTGCCGCTGGCGGCCTTTTTGAAGAGGTCGTTGACCGTGGCGACATCCACCTCCTTTTCGAGCGAGCAGGTCAGATCGACGACGCTGCCGTCCATGACGGGGACGCGGAAGGCGAAGCCGTCGAGCTGGATGGTCTTCTTGGGGACGACGAGGCCGATGGCCTTGGCCGCGCCGGTCGAAGAAGGAATGATGTTCATGGCGGCGGCGCGGGCCCGCAGGAGGTCGTCGCCGTGGACCTGGTCGAGGATGCGCTGGTCGTTGGTGTAGGCGTGGACGGTGGTCATCATGCCGGTGATGTTCTCGCCGAAGACCTGGGGGTTGTCGGCCATGATCTTGACGAGCGGGGCGAGGCAGTTGGTCGTGCAGCTTCCGTTGCTGACGAAGGTGTGCTCGCGCTTGAGCGTTTCGTCATTCACTCCGAGGACGACGGTGGCGTCGATGGCGTCCTTGGCCGGTGCTGAGAGGATGACCTTTTTCGCGCCGGCGGTGATGTGGTCGTCGTAGCCGGCCTTGCCCTTGGCGGCGTCCCGGCGGCCGGTGAAGACGCCGGTCGATTCGATGACGACCGTCGCGCCGAGGTCTTTCCAGGGCAGCTTGGTCGGGTCTTTTTCGCCGCAGACGCGGATTTTGTCGCCGTTCACGATGAGGGCGTTCTCGGTGTGGCCGACTTCGCCGTTAAACGTTCCATGAACCGTGTCGTACTTGAAAAGGTGGGCGAGGATCTTGGGGGGCGGGCCGACGTCGTTGATGGCGACGATGTCAAACTCGCCGCGTCGCATGGCCATGACGCGGGCGACCATCCGGCCGATGCGTCCGAAACCGTTGATACCAACTTTGACCGCAGCCATGGCGGGTGCTCCTTTCGATGCAGAACGTTCGACGCGACCCCGATCGGCGGCGCGGCGAGAAGGAAAGATTAGGACGACCACCGGGGAGCGTCAACCCGGCACGATCTGCACGTCACAGTCGCTCGACCGCGGCTTGACCGCGGTGGGAGCGAGACTTATAGTTTTGGCTACACGGCCCGAGCCGTGGGCGGCGGTCCAGAGACGCATGCCCGGGAAACGGTTCGGCTCCGAGACTGGGGATTAGTGTAATGGTAGCACAACTGACTCTGGATCAGTTAGTCGGGGTTCGAGTCCCTGATCCCCAGCGTTTTTGAAGCGGGCCCCGCCGGAAGGCGGGGCTTTTTTTATGTACGCGTTGGCATCGATTTCACTCTGTGCTCTGGGAAACGAATAGTTGAATGTCGGTCCCATTCACCAGTCCGTCCTCGTTCAAGTCAGCCGGCAAGCTGCAGTCAGGCGGCCCCGTCAGGAGCAGGGAGTTCAACATCATTTCCTGCGTAAGCGTGAATTCACACTCGTCGGGAATGCCGTTGCCATTGGTGTCGGTCAGCAACGGCGGATCCGACAGGTTGAGCCAAATCCCGACGTCGTTCGAGCCTGCGTTTGACGTCGCAAAATCGACAAGCCCATCGCAGTTTGCGTCAAATACGGCGATGTCTCGCGGACCCGTCGGCATGCGGATCCAGCCAAGCACGGCGAAGGTGTTGCTCCCTCGGTTCGCCAGAACGGCCGCCATGTCGCCACTCACACTGGCGACGATATCGAGCTTTCCATCACGCGTAAGGTCTACGGCAACCCCACGATCAAAAGCGCCGACACCGGACGTTGCGGCTGCCGCAAAGGTCGTATCCCCGTTGTTCGGAAACAGCACCGTCGAATTCCCCGCGAAGACGGCGATATCGGTATCGCCATCGCCATCTGAATCAAAACCGATGACTCCATGCGGCGAGCCACTAGCGGGGTACGTCACGGCTCCGGCGAGCCCCTGCCACGACGCGCCGACGCCGCCAAGATTCCGGTACACGGCAATTGCGTTGGTTTGTGTCCGAGCGGCTACGACATCCAGATCGGAATCACCGTCTAAATCGCCGACAAACAGCGAGTCGGTGTTCGTCCCGGATGGGAACGCGACGGCGGCAGCGAAACTGCCGTTTGGCTGCTGCAAGAGAACGTACAAATCGCCCGTCCCTCCGGATGCCACAATTAAGTCAGGAAGGCCATCTCCGTTCAGGTCGCCGGCCTTGACGTCCGTCAGCGAAGAGAAGACGGCGTAAGAGACCGGGGCGGCCAGGACTCCGCCACCCAGGTTCTTGAGAATGGAGATCGTGTTCGCGGAGCCCGCGGGCCCATTTGGAACGATGACGTCGAGCTTGCCATCCAAATCGAGGTCGGCAGAGGTTATTCGCGAAGAACCGGAATTGGCCGGGAAGTTCATCGCTGGCGCGAATGAACCGTCGCGGTTCGACCGTAGTACCGAAACACTGTTCGAGTTCAGGTTCGCAACCGCGAGATCGAGCGCCCCGTCGTCGTCCAAGTCGGCGGCGACGATTCCACGCGGGTTAGTCTGAACGGGTGCGGTGTAACGAATAACGGAAAAGTTGCCATCTCCGCCATTTCGACGTAGCTCAACGGCAGCGCCGCTGTCGAGCGCGAGCGCAAGATCGAGATCGCCGTCCCCATCGACGTCCGCCGCGTCCAACCAGAGCGGCATACTGCCGACAAGATAGGACACGGCCGGTGCGAACAAACCGGCACCGAGATTCTTCAGGATCGACGCGCGGCTGAACAGGGAGGACGCCACGGCGATGTCGGGAAGCGAATCGCCGTCGAAGCGCGCCAGAACCGGGCTGCGCGCGCCGTTTGGCACGGTGTAGGTTGTCGACGAGGTGAAGGTACCGTCACCATTGTTAAGCAGGACCAGCACTGACGTACTTCCGGCGACGATCAAGTCCAGATCCGTGTCGTTGTCACAGTCGCCCAGGATGACGCTGGCCGGTTCGATGCTGATGGTGACAGTGACCTGGGGAAGGAATCCCAACCACTGTGCGCCGCCGTTCAGTCCGGCATTTTTCAGCAGGATCATTCGAAACGGAGACTCGGCCGAAACGGTGATGTCCCAGTCGCCATCGCCGTCGATGTCGCCAGACGCGATTCCGGACGGGAAAAAGACGTTGTTGAACGGCACCGGAATGGACGGGTCGTAACTCCCGACGCTGTTTCGCAACAGGATCGAGACGTTGTGTCCCACGGTGTTGCACGTCGCGAGATCGAGCTTGCCGTCGCCGTTGAAATCCGCGGCAGTGATCGATGTCGGCGCACCGTCGACCGGGTGAGTCGTCGCCAAGACACTGAACGTTCCCAGGCCGTTATTGATGAAAACGATGACATTGCGGACTCCAATTCGTGCGACGGCCAAGTCGAGATCTGAGTCGCCATCGAGATCGGCTGCAACGAATGCGCGGGCATCGCCGGAGATCGAGTAACGAACCGGCGCGGAGAACCGACCGTGGCCATCATTGAGGAAAATATCCAACTCGGATGCCGCCAATAGTGCCAGGTCCGGCCACCCGTCACCGTTGGCATCAAACCACCGATCCATCCGCGCGCCCGCGACGATCGGGTAGAGGTCTAATGGATCGATTCGCGCCGATTGCGCCGCCACGTCGCAGGCATCGGGCACGCCGTTCCCGTTGCAGTCGGCGCAGCCGACGTTTCCCGGCGGACAAGCAGCGATGTCGCAGTTATCCGGAAGTGCATTTGCGTTGCAGTCCGCGGCCAATCCGCCGAGGAACTCACAGCTATCCGCGATGCCATCGCTGTCGCAGTCCGGTTGGCACTCGTCAGGAATCCCGTTCAATTCACAATCCGGGCTCGCTCCCGTTGCGACATCGCAAGCATCCGGCGATCCGTTGCTGTTGCAATCAACCTCGCATTCGTCGGGAATTCGATTCGAATCACAATCAGTACTGAAGCCCGAGACAACGTCGCAGGTGTCGATGACGCCATTCTGATTGCAATCATGCGTCGGCACTTCGCAGGTGTCCGGAACTCCGTTCGAGTTGCAGTCGTTGCCGGTGAGTTCGCATTGATCGGGAACGCCGTTGCTGTTGCAATCGTGAGTGAACCCCGGGACGCCAGAGAGCGTGATGGAGAAGTTGCCAGTCTGTCCGGCGATGCGGATTCGATATTCGTCCCCGGCGCGTACGGCAACGGTCAACGTCGAGAAACCGCAGCCGATCTGATTTCCAGCGTTTCCGGGGCAAGCTTTGTGAACTGAAAACTCGACGGTTCCTTGCGCGCTCACGTTCGAGAGCGTCAGCGAACCCGTTGCGACCGCGATGTACTTGTACCATCGATCCGGACTGAGATTCGCACACGATGAGGATCCGTCGCTGTTTGCGGCGGTTGTCGCACCCGAGTAGTTCACGCCCGTCGTGACGCGCTGCGCGTTCGCGCACCAGTCCTGTGCGACGACCGGTGCGGACAGGTCACATTCGTCGGGCACGCCGTTTGAATTGCAGTCGCTGCTGGTGCCCGCGAAGAGATCACAAGAATCGGAAGTGCCGTTCGAATTGCAATCAGGATCGCAAGAGTCCGGTCTTCCATCGGAGTTGCAATCCTGGCTCATGCCGACTGCGATGTCGCAATCGTCCGGAATGCCATTCGAATTACAGTCATTCACGACGAATGTGAGGATGACGCGCGCGTAGGATGTCACGCAGGGGGGTGTGGTGGGACCAAGAGAAACGCTGATGTCGACCGTTCCGGACCCCTGCGACACGGCCGAGTTCCAAACCGTCCTGGCGATGATCGTGGTGGCGCTGCCCGAATGAAAGCAATTAGGCAGGCCCTGTGAGAGAAGCAACTCCGCTACGTTCGTGCCGTTGAGGGCCACTTGAGGCCGTGGCTCGCCGAAGTTGGCGAGTCCGACGAACGTGAGGCTGACATCGGTGGATGCCATTGGTGCAACTGCGAGGACGAAGTGTGCCGGATGCTGACCGTCAAACGGCGATTGGCGCGGGAAAAGCCGCCTAAGCGTGTACGCATCGCAGGAGTCCATTTGCCCATTCGAATTGCAATCAGTCCCCGACGCACATTCGTCGGGACGGCCATCGCGATTGCAATCCTCGCTAGCGGCCGAGGCGATCTCACATGCGTCCGATTGTCCATTGGAGTTGCAGTCAGCGAAAAGTGTGCTTTCGAGTGCTCCGCAGTCGACGCGACACTGCTGAATACGAGCGTGTCCCTCGAAATCGGAGCTCAGATCGTCGGCGAGTTCATTGCTGCCCGCGTTTGCGCACGAGGACCCGGGTAAGAGATGCAGGTCATCGTCAATGGTGCCGGGTATGCCGTCGGGCCCATAGGCGTCAACGAACAGCGGGTCTCCGGAGAAATTACCCTCGCCGCCAAGTTGTCCGCTGAGCGCACTGATACAGTTATAGCGAACGTCGGCATCGAGCGAGCCGGAGGTCGCGATCTGAGCGGCCTGAGTTATCTGTCCGTTGTTGTCCTTGTTGGCCCAAATGATGTTGTTGAAAGCTGCGATGCTCTCGGCATACACGGCGCCGATGTTGCCCGTCAATTGATTGCCGAAGATGGTTGAATTGCGAAGCACGAGCGCAAATGACCCGTAAATCGCAGAACCACGCACTCCCGAGTTTCCGGCAAAAAGGCAATTTTCGACGAGTCCGTCACCATTGACGGCGCCACCGTCAGAACCGGAATTCAAGCGAAAGCGACATCGCTGATAGTGCGAGGTGCCTCCCGCAGTCTGGAAAACGGCGCCTCCCTCGCCGGCCGAATGGTTATCAACAAAAACACATTCAACAAATGTTGCGGAGGTGAGAGCGGACAAATTCAGCGCACCGCCGGCCTGATCGAATGAACGGTTGGTCTGAAAGAGACATTGATTGAACGAGGGCGATCCGGAGATGAAACTACCGGCTCCAGCGCGGTCGGACTTATTCTCCAAGAATCGACAATTCGTGAACGCCGCTGAGCTGCTCTCGACGCGAAGCGCGCCTCCGGATCGGCCATAGTTGTCGATGAACGTACAGTTGTTGAACATGGGGCTGGACTGCAAGATCCAGCATCCGCCACCCTGAGCATCCGGTGCATTGAGCGTTCCGGGCGCGTTCGCATAACCCGCTGAAATCGTCAGGCCGTCGAGCACGCACGTACTGGCAGGAGCGGAAATCGTTACGACGTGAAAGCTATTCTCGGTGCGATTAGCAAGGTTTGGTCCATCATCCGCGTTCAAGTCGCCGCTCAGAATTGAAGGATTTGTAACGGGGTCACGCGCGTCAGGGTCCGGAGCTCCCTGGCCAGCGTAGCCGCCGTTGACCGCGACGCCATTTACGAGAGCGAACGTCGCGGTCCGGCTACCTCCGGGCGCAGCCGGCCGGTATGTTCCATCGGCGACCCGGATCTCCGTGACGACGCCGCCCGAGCCCGCTGCAGCCAGAAGCGCCGTTTGGAGGTCGTTGTACGCGGTCGCCCAACTCAGCCCATCGCCGCCACCCACGGCCGAAGCATCGACATACCGCGTACCTTGAGAGTAGGCAGTTCCAGCGAGGCAGATGAACGCGGATACGCCTATCGTCATTACTTTTCCCGACATTTGTCCGGCTCCTTTCGGGCCGCGCTCTCACAGCGCGATCGCGAATCCAGTGTTTCACGAACAATTGCCGGAGTACTAAGTCTAGCGAGAGGGCGTTTTGTAACGGTGATTTTTTACTTTTGTGAAAATTTTTGCTTTTTGGCGTTACGTCGAGGGGGTTGGGACGACTCGGGGGCGCGGTTCGGTTGGGGTGGGAGGTTTTTTGAACCGGGAGGCCGGGCGTCAGTACAATGCTGTAAGTACTGATGTCTCGAAGCCATACGATCAGCGACGCGGAAGTGGCGGCAGCGGTTGGCGGCGACGCGGAGGCCCGGAACCGGCTGCTGGGGCTGCTCGGACCGCAGGTGCGGGCGATGGTGGCCATTCGACTGGCACCGCGGCCGGCACAGTGGCATACGGCGGAGGACCTGGCGCAGCAGGCGATGACGGACCTGATTGAAGCGATCGGTCGGCTGAAGCAGCCGGTGGCGGCGTGTCTGCGGCGGACGGCGTCGACGATCGTCGAGCGGCGGGTGGCGGACCTGCTGCGGGACGCGGGACCGCAGCGGCCGGTGGCAGATGCGTCGCTGGATGCGACGATTCCGATGGACGGATCGACGCTTCAGCCACTGATCACGCTGCTGGCGTCGACGGGCGTGACGCCGCAGAGCGCGGCGGCGCGGTCGGAGTCGATCGGACGGCTGCTGGCAGAACTGGGCAAGATGCGGCCGGTGTATCGGCACGTGATCACGCTGGCGTTTTTCGACCAGATGTCGACGGTGGAGATCTCGGAGTACCTCGGACTGTCGCGCGAGGCGGGGTCGATGCTGCTGTTGCGGGCGATGCGGACGCTGCGGCGGAACCTGACGGGCGACAGCCAACTGCAGACGATTCATGTCAAGTCGATCTGAGAAGCCGGGGCGGCGCGGACTGGCCGATCGGGTGGATCGGGCGCTGGAGTCGTTCTGGGAGGGCTCGCCGGGGGCGTTTGACGACCTGCTGGGGGACGCAGCGAGCGGGCCGAAGGTGTGCGGGCTTTTCTCGGAGATGATGGCGAAGCCGCCGCCGGCGGGCGTGCCGCGGAGTATCGGGGACTACACGATTCTGCGGGAGATCGGCCGGGGCGGGATGGGGGTCGTCTACGAGGCGCGGCAGGAGCGGACCGGGCGGAGCGTGGCGCTGAAGGTGGTGCACCGGTGGAGCCCAAACGTCGACGGGTATGCGCGGTTTCTGCGGCGCGAGGTGGACATGCTCGGGCGGCTGAAGCATCCGAACATCGCGACGCTGTATGACGCGGGGCAGACGGAGAGCGGGCACGACTACCTGGCGATGGAGTATGTGGCCGGGGAGATGCTGGGGGTATGGGCGGCGGGCGGGAAGGGCGCCGGCAAGACGAATGGGGGTCGAGCCGCGCCGGAGATGCGGACGCGCGTCGATGCGTTTTTGAAGGTGTGCCGGGCGGTGAGCTATGCGCATCAGCGCGGGATCATCCACCGCGATCTGAAGCCGTCGAACATTATCGTGGACGAGGACGGGAATCCGAAGGTGCTGGACTTCGGGCTAGCGCGGCTGCTGGAGGCGGAGGCGGCGGCGACCGGGATGACGGAGTCGGGCAAAATCATCGGGACGCTGGCGTACATGAGTCCGGAGCAGGCGCGGGGGCAGACGGCGGAGATCGACACGCGGACGGACGTGTATTCGCTGGGGGTGATGTTGTACGAGTTGCTGACGGGGGTGCGGCCGTACGAGACGAATACGGGGGCGATTCCGAGCGCGATTCGGAATATCTGCGACAGTCCGCCGAAGCGGCCGGCGGAGATTGCGCCGCGGCTGCGCGGGGACCTCGAGACGATCATCCTGAAGGCGCTGGAGAAGGAGCCAGCGCGGCGGTACGAGAGCGCGGCGGCGCTGGCCGAAGACATCGAGCGGCACTTTGCGAACCAGCCGATCCTGGCGCGAAGTCCGACGGCGATGTATCAGCTTCGGAAGCTGATTGCGAGGAACAAGCTGGCGACGGGGTTTGTGGCGACGCTGATGGTGGTCGTTGTGGGGTTCGGGGTGATTGTAGCGTATCAGTCGCGGCAAGTGGCGCGGGAGCGCGACGAGGCGCGAGGGCAGGCGTTGCGGGCGGAGCGAATCAGCGAATACCTGACGCGGATGCTGGCGTCGGTCGATCCGCTGAGCAGCGGCCCGAATATGCCGGTGCGAGGAATGCTCGATCGGGCGGCGGCGACGCTGGACCAGGAACTGTCGGACGACGCGCCGACGCGGGCCGCGATGCACGACACGCTGGGGCGGACGTACCTGGCGCTGGAGCTTTTCGAACCGGCGCGGGCGCATCTTGAGGCGGCGCTGGAATTGAATCGCGCGATGAGTGGCGAGCGGAGCGCGGCGTATGCGGCGACGCTGCTGCAGATGGCAATACTGAATCAGAAGACCGGACGTAGCGAGGCGAACGGCGATTTCGCGAGGACGTACGAGATTCGCCGCGAACTTTTCGGCGATGAGCATCCGGAAGTGGCGGAGAGCCTCTATCACCTGGCGCGCGCGACGGCGGACGGAAAGCGGATGGCCGAAGCTGAGCGGATGCACCGGGAGGCGCTGGCGGTGCGGCGACGCCTGCTTGGTGACGACCTGGCGACGGCACAATCACTCGACGGGTTGTCGATCCTGCTGGTGTCGGCCGGGCGATACGAAGAGGCGGCACCGCTGCTGGAAGAGGCGCTGCGGATTCGTCGCGGGGCTCTGGGAAATGATCATTTTGACGTGGCGCGGACAATCACGGAGCTGGGGGAAGTGAACCTGACATGGGGGGATTATGTGAAGGCGGAGACGTGCTTTCGCGAGCAGGTGCGAATCCTGCGGAAGCTGTATCCAGACGGGAGCGTGGACCTCGCGTTTGCAATCTCGGACCTCGGCACGACGCTCGAAATGCTTGACCGATTCGTCGAGGCGGAGGAGCTTCAGCGCGAAGCGATGGAGATGGAAATCGCCGCTGCAGGGAACGATCGCGCGATCCTGACGCTGAACAACTATGCGAAACTACTGCTGAGGCAGGGTCGATACGCCGAGGCGGAGAGGCTGGCCGAGCGGGTGTATCGGCTTTGGCATGGGGATTCGAGCGAGCCGCTTCGAGCGAAGGGATATGCGTGCCAGAACCTGGGGATGATTCTGCTGGGCGGCGGACGCGTTGAGGAGGCGGAGGAGAAGCTGTGCGCCGCGGAGCAGAACTGGCGGGTGATGTTTGGGACGACGCACCCGAAGATTGCGATTGCGCTGATTGGGCTCGGGAGAGTCGCTGAGGTCCGGGGCGACTCGGCGCGGGCCGTGGAATACTTCCAGGAGGCGGTGGAGATCCGCCGCGCGCGGATCGGCGCCAAGAACCCGGAGACGGCGGAGGCGGAGATCGAGCTGGCGCGAGGGCTGCAGAAGGCCGGGCGCGCAGCGGAAGCTGTGAAGCTTGGCCGGGAGGCGACGGCGACACTGGTTGAGCGGCTGGGTACGCAGCACTCGGAAGTCGCTTATGCGCTATCGGAGCTGGCGTGGATTCTTGCGATACAGGGGGAGGAGGCTGACGCGGAGCAGATGCTGCGCGAGGCGATCGCGATCGAACGCGGGCTGCCGCGCGACGGGCACCCGCAGCTTGCGACGTCGCTTCTGCGGCTGGGACAACTGCTCTGTGCGCGGGGCGCTGAAGCGGAGGGCCGGCCGCTGATCGAGGAAGCCGTTCGGATTCGCGAATTGCGGCTCGTGGCGAATGATCGTCGGATCGGCGAAGCACGGAGATTGCATTCGGACTGTCGCGGCGAAACACACTGATAAGCCGGGGGCAAAAAAAGCGCCCGCCGTCTGGCGGGCGCCGGGGGTTGCGTTTTTAGAGACCGAGCCGAGGCCGGGTCACGGGAAATTGACGACCATCAACTGCACGTCGTCGCCGTTGACAAGGCCGTCGAGATTCAGGTCGCCGGCGCAGATCGGCGGGGTCACGCCGATCAGGGCATCGACGAAGGGCGGCAGATCGGCGACCGTGATCAGGCCGTCGGCGGTGAAGTCACCGATGACGACGACGAGGTTGTAAGTGGCGTCATTGCCGCCGCAGGCGCCGTCGGCTTCGGCGTGGACCGTGATCGAATACGGCGAGCCGATGGCGGACGGAGTCGGCCAGGAGACAACGCCGGTGCCCGGATCGATCGTCATGCCCGGAGGCGGCGAGCCGCCGAGGGACCAGACGTAGGGACTGGCACTGCCGGAGGCCGATGGAGCGGCCGACGTGTAGAGCGCACCGCAGACGGCGGCGGCGTCGGAAGCGGTAACGGTCGGCGGGTTGGGGTTGACAGCGAGTTGATAGGACTTGACGTCGGTCCCGCAGGCACAGGACACCTTAACGTTGATGGTGTAAGGCGAGCCGCTCGCGAGCGGGTTGGTCCACTCAATCTTCCCGGTGCCTGCGTCGATCGCCATGCCGGCCGGGTAGGAGCCGTCGAGCGACCATGTGTAAGGCGCATTGCCTCCGGTAGCGGACTTGGTTGTCGAAACGTATGGAGTTCCACAATCCGCGGCGTCGTCCGCAATCGGATCGATGACCGGCGGGCTGCCAGTGACCGTGAGCTGATAGTTTTCACTGTCGTTGCCGCAAGCGTTGCTCACGTTGACGGTGATGGTGTACGGGGAGTCGCTGACATCGGGCAGCGGCCAGGAGATCTGGCCCGTGCCGGAGTCGATCGTCATGCCGGCCGGCGGCGTGCCGCCAAGCGACCAATTGAAAGGCGGCGTTCCCGCACCCATGAGCGGGGTGAACGAGTAGGCCCCGCCGCAGGCGGTGTTGCCGGGGGCGATGGGGTTCATCGACGGGGGCGTGCAGGGGACGACAGGAACGACGGTGTTGGCGTTGACGAAATCCGGCAGACCAACGACCGCCTTGAACATGCCGAGAGTCGCGTTGCCAGACGTCGGCGCTGCATTGACGTCGAAGCGGAAGTTGTACATGGTTCCCCAGCGAAGGGCGTTGGAGTTTCCAACCGGGGACGCGTCGACCATGGTCCACGTGACCGCCCCGCCGCCATAGACGCCGGGCCAATCGGTGCCGTCGAAGGTGACTTGGACGGTCGGCGTGCTGCCGAAGCCGTCGCCGCTGTGGTAATCGACGTCGTGGAAGCCGATGTTGGTGACCGAGAGTCCGTTCTGGACGGGGATGCTGAAGGACTTGATGGAGCGATCGGAGTTCATGTTGAAGACGGCGTACTCGTAGTGATAGACACCGCCGCCGAGGTTGGTGGCCTTGGCGGAGAGGATGACGCGGCCGGTGGTGTTGCCGCTGCCGGCGGGGAAATCGATTTCGGGCGTGTCGACGAGCGTCTCCGTGACGCTGGCGTCGTGGATTGCTTTCCAGGCCTGAATCGCGGCCTTTTCACGGGTCGTCGAACCCGACATGGCCGCCGTGTAATCGGGACCGGCGCCGGTGATGGAAATCGGTCGATAAGAGCAATTGTTGTTCTGGTTGTGAACCCAGCCGCTCCCCGTGTTATATGCGGCATCGTCCTGCGTGACGTACTGGCATTCGGAGTAGTAGGAGGCACCGCTGTTGAGCGTCGGATTGAGATCGTCGCCCTTGACCTGAACGCGGCGCGTGATGCTGGTCACCCCGACGCTGCCGTTGGTGTTTCTGAATGGGTATGGATACGTATAGACACCGGTGTGCGCGTTGATGTCAAATCGGGGCCCAAGACCGCCGGTTGTCGTTAGTTGCGTTCCGTTTCGCGGCGCCGAGTAGGGATCCGAACAGCCGACACTGAGCTCCGAGCCACCGGGTCCATTGCACGTGCAGCCGCAGATCGCGTTGTTGAGGGCCGTGAAGCCGTGCTTGCACCAGCTGATGCCGAGCTGCTCAAAGCGGCCTGCACCGCTGACGACCTTGTATCGGTACATCGATTGAGGGATGACGGGATGCTTGTTGGTGCTTGCGACCCACTGAACGCCGACATTTCCCATGTTGCACGAATACGAAGCGAACGAGAAGGCGTCGATCGAGCCAGAATTGGTGTAATTGACCGAACCCTGGACCTGAATGTCACCGACGATGACGTCGGGGCCGATTCGGGGATTGGTGCACGCTCGCGGCAACGGGTCGTCGCCATGAATACTGGGAAATTCACCACCAGCATACGCAAGGTGGGCCGAGGCCTGGAGTCGACCGATGACGGTGCCGGCCCATTCCGGATGGCCAAGACTCTCGGCAAGCTTTCCGGAGATGGTGAGATCGTCGGATGCGACGGCAATCGCGGCGATTTCGCGATCGAACTCCACCGAGGGAGCGTTGACGAGGAGGTCGGAGCTGCTTGCGGGAAGGTCGCCGAACGGAATGGCGAGCGCGGGTATTTCGACCACGACGCGACCGGCCGTCAGGCGCAATGCAGTCGAATGACGAAGGGTGCCCTCGGCGAAGCCGACCGGCATCCCGTCCTCTGTCTTCATGACAATGGGAATTTCGTCGGGCGAGACATCGAGCGATACGACGGCGCCGCCCTGGAGCGCTTCGTCGCCGCCAACTGCTTCGATGGTGAGGCCGAGCCGGGCCAGCAGGGACTCGTCAAGCAGAATTTGTGTGGTGCCGTCGTGAGTTGTCCAAAGCGTCACACCCATGGAGAGTGAGGCGAAAGACATCAGGAATGAAATCGCGAGCCCTGCGACAAGTTTCAGGCGCATTCGAATGAGCCTCCAAAATGGTTTGAACCAGCGCCTGTCGCATCCGGTGCGCAGGCGTCGTCAAACGATTACCGCTATCCAGCGCGAAGACGCCGACGGCCCCCTGAACGAGCTGAATTGAATCCCGACGGCAAGGTGAACACCACTTCGCAACGTGTAGTAACTAGTTTACCGTGCGGCGTGTCCCAAAAGCAACGGTCTGATAAGGGATTATCGATGGAAAGCTACGCAGTTACCGGGACTTACGGCTGTGTGTACGCACCCACCGAACACCGAATTGCACCATCGCGGCGGAGGCTCTCGGCGCAGCCAATGGGGACGACGCTGACGCCGGTATCCATTGACTTTGCGAAGATTTGTGCGGCGGTTCGATCGAGTGGCGCGAAGAGGCCGCCGTGTGCGGGCATGAGGTAGTGTGTGCGGTCGTGCAGTCCATTCAGGTAGTTGATGCTCTGTTCTTCGTCCGAGAGACTGGGAATTTCAATGACTTGTAATCCGGCGTCGGAAAGCATCTTTCGGATCGTGGCGCGGTCGGCTTCGCGACGGGCGAGTGAGCGAAGGTAGGCGGCGGTGTTGGGGTCAGGGCCGTCGATGTTTGGGCCGAGCGATTCGACGGCGAGCAGATCGCAGGCGAGGAGGAAGCGGCGGAGGTTTCCGACGGGAGAGTCGGTGCGGCAGGTGCTGAAGATTTCGGCGAAGCTGAGCGGGAAGCGGCCGGATGAGTCGGCGCGGCTGAAGACGGGAGCTACGGCGATTTCGAGACATTGCTGGATGCGGCCGGCCTGGAGGTGGGCGCGGGCTGCGGCGGCGGCCGAGGGCGAGATGATCTTGGCGCGTTCGAGGGCGGCGAGGCCGCAATCGAAGACGGCGCGGGCGGCGGCGGGTGTGTCGTTGACGAAAGCGACGGCGCGGTGGTTGATGATTCGCACGGAGACTTCGTAGTCGATGTGATAGGAGACGGCGGGGAGCACGACGCAGCGGTCGACGCCAAACTCGACGCGGAAGGCGTCGAGCACTTGATCGCGCGACAGGCCGAGGGCGACGTTGCGATAGATTTCGGCTTCGCCGATGAGGAGCGTGAGGCGCTTGGTGGCGGGGTCACGGTAGGCGATGAGGTTGCCGCCCTGGAAGAGCAGCGGGGATTGGACGACGCGATGGCCGATGGCGGCGAAGCCCTCCATCAGCAAGCTGTCTCCGGGGACAAAGGTGGAGCCAATTTCGCCGCGGCTGGCAAACCGCGGGACGAGCGTGACGGCCGTGCGAGAATTTCCGTCGGCGACGGTTCCGACGACCGCGTTATCGCGAGCCCATTGAGAGCATTCGAGCGGCTCGGCGATGAGCTTGATGCGGTCGATTTCACGCCAGTTTTTTGTGGTCTCGGCGAGCGTGCCGAGAAACCGCTGTTCGATGCTGATGACAAACGCGGCTTGCGGGAGGGCCTGGAGGAGCTGGCGCGCGACGTCGACCGAGCCGCCGTCGCCCTCGGCGAGCCAATAGTCGCCGCGCGTCAGTTGAACGCGGAGGGTCTTGAATTCGCCTTCGCCCGCGTCGGAGGAAACCAGGAAACCGGTCAATGTCTGGCGAAAACGGGCGAACGAATCGATCACTGCGGTGATCGGGGGCCTGATGAGCGGCGCGCGGAAGTCGGGGGAGAGCGGACATGCCTGGGGGAAGGCCTGCCATTGTTTCAAGCGTTCGGGCGGCAGGCGGTGCGTGGAGACGCTCAGCGAGCCGCCGTTCGTGCCTGCCTCAGCCGGAGCGGTGCCGGGCTGCGTGGCAACGGCGCGATCGTCGACGACTGAGCGGAAGCGCTGCTGGTACGTGGCGCGGATGATGCGGTCGGCAACTCGGCGGAGGAATGATTCCGGCAACGAATCCTCGGCAACGGTACGGGCGCCGACCTTCTGCGACAAGATGTTTCTAAGAACTTCGTCTTCGACGGACTGCGTTGTCGGCGCGGTGCTTGCCTTCTGTGCGTTGGCGGCAGGCAAAACGAGAAACAGGACGCAGAGCGCGGCGGGCGAGAAGTTCACTCGAATCATTCTACGCAGGGCCGGGGGGCGAGGCACGCTTGCAGGATTGAGCAACTGGTCGGCGTCGGCCGGCGAGGGCGCCGGCCGCTACGTGCGATCAGGCGGCGGCGGGTTTTCCGCCGGGCTTGGCCACGCGCGAGGACTTGGCCTGCCACATGAGGCCGAAGAGCCAGATGACGCCGATTGCGCCGAGGACGATCTGCGGGCGCTGGACGATCTCGGCCTGGAGCTGGGGCGACTGCATCATGATCAGAGCGAGGGCTCCGCAAACGGCGATAACGGAGCCGAGAAGGCCCAGCCACATGACAGCGATGACACTCAGGGCCCAGACTGCGAGGATGACGCCGGCCACGAGGGCGAGGGCGGGCCAGAGCCAACCCTGGAGGCCCCAGCCCTTCATCGTTTCGCTGGTTTTCTCCCAGAGCTTGTTGGCGAGTTCCTTCGGGTCTTGATTCAAGTTCTGCTGCTGCTCGGCGGGGGTTACCAGTTTGGGAACGGGAATTGATGTGCCGGGCTGGAGGCCGCGCAACGTGGCGGGCAGATCACCCTTGGCGGCGACCTGATAGGCCGTCGCCGCGAGGGTAATCGCGGCGACCGAGCCGACGGCGAGCCAGATGCGATAGGTCTTCCAGGCCAGTGCGCCGATGATGATTGCGCCAATGCCAGCCGAAATCGGTCCCGGGCCGCCGAACGAAAGGGCAATGCGATGACCGGCCGCTGCGCCGACCGCGAGCCCAACGAGGCAGACGAGGCCGCGGGCGAGCTGTCCGCTGCGGAAGGCAATGAGGAGTCCCACGGCTACCGCGCCGAAGCCACCTGCGACGGTCGCGACCGATGGCTGGAGGTTGGGCGCGTAGTAGCGGATGAGCGATTGCAGCGTTTCGACCAATTCCTGAGAAGTCGGGGCGGGTGTCACCATGGCAAAGTCCTCGCGTTGCGTATTGTAGATTGCGGGGCGTCGGCCGCCCAATCAGATGTCGCGCAACGCGAAACCGGGCCGGCGTCGATGCCTAGCCGCGGGCTTCGGATTGCGACGCTATCGCCTCGCCGGTCGCCGGGGCCGAAACACGGTCCGGCCATGTGGTCACGTTGACGTAGGAGCGGTTCATGTCGATGCGACCGGACTGGCGGTAGAGAGACTCGAGAAGAGCGACCTTTTGGGCAGCGCTGATCTCGCAGCCGGACTCTTCGCCGGGGGCACGTCCCCACCAGATGCGCGAGGCGGCCCGGTCGGTCGCGAGTTCGATCTGGGGCCGAAGCGGGTCGCGTCGTCCGCGGTGATTGTCAACAAGCACGCGACGAATTTGCGACATGAACGGGCGCGCGGCGCAGACTTGAACGACACGTATGCCGGCGCGGACGTCGGCGGCATGCCAAGCGTCGCCAACCGGCGGGACCTCTCCGGAGACGCCTTCGACGACGACGAGCGTTGAATCGACGACCTCGCTGGACGGATAGGCACCGGGCAGGCGGACGCCGTCGTCGCCGACGAGGTAACAGACGCGGCCGGCGGCGCCGGGGCGGACCCAAGCCATCGGGCTGCGGTATTTGCAATGGACGGCGAGGACGCCGTCGGGGCGGATTTCGACTCGTTCGAGCGCTGCGATCCAGGCGACATCGGCGGCGGCGACGCGTTCGCCGATGCGCTGCGCGAGCAGCGGATCGAGGAGGCGATCGTCGAGGGTCAGACCGCACGTCTCGGTGAGGTCGGCGACGATGTGCTGGTTGGCCGGGGCGGCGAGCCAGGACGGCAGGCCGACCCACTCAATCCGCAGCGGCTCGTGATAACGCGGCATGGCGACCACGCGGCGCTCGAGCGAGCGGAGGCCGACGACGACGCCGGCGAGCACGGCAAGCGCGACACCGCCGCGGACGAACACGTTGCGGAGGGTGGTCACGAGTCGCGGATCGAGATTCTCGAACCAGCCGCGGACTGCGGCAGCGAATGACTTTCCCTTGCCGGATGGTGAACGCCTGCGACCCATGCTTCCATGCTCCCGAGGTCAGACTTTTCGTCGATAGGCAGCCCGGACGAGGTCGTCGCAGAGCTGCGTCATTTCGATTCCATTTTTCGCGGCGGCCTTTGGCAGCAGCGAATGTGTGGTCAGGCCGGGCACAGTGTTGACTTCGAGGATGTACCCCGCCGACCTGGCCGGATCGACGCGCCAATCGACGCGCGAGAAGTCTCGGCAGCCGAGCAGACGATGCGCGGCAAGACTTTGATCCTGGATCTGCTTCAGCAGCTTGGCCGGCAGATCGATGTCGAAGCGGTATTCGGTTCGCTCGTCGCGATATTTCGCTTCGTAGTCGTAAAAGGCCCGCGGGGTGCGGATCTCGATGGGCGGGAGGGCTTTTTCGGCGAGGATGCCGACGGTCAACTCCAGGCCGGGGATGAACTCCTCGATCAGGCACTCGCCGTAGTGCTCAATCACCGACTCGACGGCGGGACGAAGTTTGTCGAACTCGCGGATGATCTGGCAGTGCAGACTGCTGCCTTCCCGGATCGGCTTGGCGACGAGCGGGAGGGACCAGCAACTGAGCGCTTCGCGGAGATTGGTGCGGGTCGCGACGGTCCAGCGCGGCGTCGGCAGGCCGGCTTCGGCGAAGCGGGCCTTGGCGGCGGACTTGTTCATCGCGAGGGCGCAGGCCTCGGGCTGGGAGCCGGTGTAGTGGAAGCCGCGGCGTTCGAGGATGGTCTGGACGGCGCCGTCCTCGCCGAATGCGCCGTGCAGTGCGACGAAGACGACGTCGACCTGGCGGGCGAGGGCGCCGAGATTGTCGGGGTTGATGTCTTCGACGTAGACCTGGTGGCCGGCGTTTTTCAGCGCGTCGGCAACGCACTGGCCGCTTTCGAGACTGATTTCTCGTTCGCCGCTGGGGCCGCCGGAGAGGACCGTTACGGCGAGCGCCGTCTTCGCGGATGATTTGACGTTTCGGGCCGATCCTTCGATGCGTTTTGTGGTTGCCATTTCCGTCACCTCCATGTGCGGTGGGCTGTCTACCAAATCTGAACTTCGCGCTGCAGGCGAACGCCGGCGCGGCGCTCGACGGTTTGTTCGATTTCTTCGATGAGTCGGAGCACGTCGGCCGCCTTCGCGCCGGGGCGGGTGACAATGAAATTGGCGTGGATGGTGGAGACCTCCGCCCCACCGATGCGATGTCCCTTCATTCCGAGATCGTCGATCAGCTTGCCGGCGGAGACGCCGTCGCCGGGATTCTTGAAGATGCAGCCGGCGCTGCAGTCTTCGAGCGGGGGCTGGACCTGACTTTTGTAGAGCCAGATTTCGCGGAAGCGCTCCTGCAGGGCCTTGGGGTCGGTCGGCGTGAGCTTGAACCTGGCCGAGACGACGAGGTCGTCGCCGAGGTCGGAGTGGCGGTAACTGAAGCGGAGGTCGTCGCGGGTTCGCTCGACGATGAGGCCGGCGGAGGTCACGACGGTGGCACGATCGAGACTGGCTGCCAGGTCACCGAAGCG
Source organism: uncultured Planctomycetaceae bacterium (assembly GCA_964549445.1). GTDB lineage: Bacteria > Planctomycetota > Phycisphaerae > UBA1845 > UTPLA1 > SpSt-539. The sequence continues at coordinate 125,142 of CAZJVS010000004.1, read as the reverse complement.
ACCGCCGCAGTTCATGCGGATTCCGCCGCCGACGGTGCCGGGGATGCCGGCGAGGACTTCGAGGCCGGCGAGGCCGGAGTTTACGGAGCCGCGTACGAGCTTGGTCAGGTGTGCGCCGCCGCCGGTCTCGATGGCAGTGCAGTTCGTGCTGATTCGTTGAAAGTGAGAATGGTTGAGGCGGATGACGACACCGCGGACGCCTTCGTCACGAATGAGGAGGTTTGCGCCGAGGCCGAGGACGCGCACGGGCGTGCCGGTCTCGCGGCAGCGATGGAGGACGACGGCGAGGACTTCTTCGTTTTTCGGTTCGACAAGCCATTCGGCCGGACCGCCGAGCCGGAACCACGTGAGCGGCGCGAGGGCGGCGTTCGGCGTTGCGATTTCAGGCAAGTCGGTCAACAAGCTCATCGGAAACTTTCCAGATGTCGCCGGCACCCATGGTGACGATGAGATCGCCGCTGCGGACACCCTGCCGGACGTGGGCGACGATCGATTCGAAGTCGGGGAGATAGATGGCGTCGCCGCCGTTGGCGCGAACGCGCTCGACCAGGTCGGAGCTGCAGATGGCGTCGCGCTCGGCGGCGCTGTCGCGGACGAAGTAGATGTCGGGGACGATCAGATGGTCGGCTGCGCCGAAGCTGCGGGCGAAGTCGTTGAGCAGGAAGCGGGTACGCGAGTGCTGGTGCGGCTGGAAGATGACCCAAAGCCGGCGGCCGGGGTGGCGCTCGCGGACGGCGCGCAAGGTGACCTGGATTTCGGTCGGGTGGTGGCCGTAGTCGTCGTAGACGTCGATGCCGCGGACGGCACCGCAGTGTGTCAGACGGCGCTCGGCACCGCTGAACTCGCGGAGGGCGGAGGCAATCGCCTCGGGTGGAACGCCGGCGCGGGTCGCGAGGGCAGTCGCGACCAGCGCGTTGCCGACCTGATGGCGGCCGGAAAGGTTTTCGAGATCGATGCGGGCGAACTCGCGGCCGGACTTGAGTACGGTGAAGCGGTAGCAGCCGCGCGTGGCGCTGACGTTGGCGGCGGACCAAGTCGATTCGCGATCGAAGCCGAAGGTTTCGACCTGGCAACGGAGGCCATCGATGGCGGCGGAGACGGCGCGGTCGGAGCCGTTGGCGATGAGGCAGCCGTCGCTCGGGACGCGGCCGGCAAAGGCCTTGAAGGCCTCGATGATTGCCGAGAGGTTGGCGAAGTAGTCGAGGTGGTCTTCCTCGATGTTGAGAATGGCGGCGAACTGCGGGCGGTAGTTGAGGAAGGAGCACTCGAACTCGCAGGCCTCGACGACGAAGTGCTGGCCGCCGCCGACGCCGCAGCTTCCGTGGAGTTGGCGGACGCCGGCGCCGACTACGAAGGTCGGATCGAGGCGGGCCTGCTGGAGGATGTAGGCCACCATGGCCGTGGTCGTGCTCTTACCGTGAGTGCCGGCGATGGCGATGCCGGTACGGAGGGCCATGACGTCGCCGAGCATTTCGGCGTAGCGGCGGACGGTCAGGCCGCGGCGGCGGGCCTCGGCGAGTTCGGGGTTTTCGTCTTTGATAGCGGCGGAGTAGACGACGATGTCGCAGGGGTCGGGGATGTTCTGAGGGGCCTGGCCGACGATGATCGTCGCCCCGCGCGTGGTGAGCTCAGTCGTTTCGCGGCTGGCGCTGCGGTCGGAGCCGCTGACCCGCGCGCCGCACTGGATGAGGACGCCGGCGAGGCCGCGCATGCCGCAGCCGCCGACGCCGATCAGGTGGATTCGCTTGCCGGCATAGGGTGAGGACCAGTGCGAGCCGCCGAGGCCGCGCAGCGTGGTCGTTGAATCGTCGAGCAGAATGGGTGAGGTCGTTTCGGTCAGCCGAGAAGAAGACGTCACCGCGTTTGTCTCATACATGACGCGCGAACCTCCGTGTCGCGGCCGACAAGACGGGTCTCTCCTCTCCCGATGGAAGGATGACTTCGCCCCCGGATGCTAGCGGCAACGGCAGGCGACGCAAGCGCAAGGGGCTGCGTGCAAGGCCGGTCGGCAGCGATGGGAAGCGTTCCCGGAGCGCCGGGAGCGATCTGGGCCGCTTCGAACTGTATCGGGCCGACATCGGAGAAATCTTGAGGGCGCGGAGCCGGCGGCGCGATGAGTCGCCGGACCCTGCCGTCCGGATAATTCAGTGCGGAATTCCGCCCATCGAAAGGAGGCGTTGGGCGATGCGTTGGGCGGCGTCGGCGCGGCCGAGACCTCGCGCTGCGGCGCTCATCCGGCTGCGGCGGTCGTCGGTGGACATGAGCGGTCCGAGCAATTCGCGCAATGCGGAAGCGTTGCCGGAGGGGTCTTTGCGGTCGTCCATGACAATGGCGGCACCGGCGCGCTCGAGGACAGCGGCGTTGTCGCGCTGGTGCTGCTTGCGATCGTATGGATACGGGATGAGGACGGACGCGACGCCGCGTGCGGTAAGCTCGGCGAGTGTGGAGGCCCCCGCCCGAGAGATCGCCAAATCCGAGGCAGCGAGGGCTTCGGGCATGGCCTCCGTGTAAGCCATGACGCGGGCGTCGATTCCCGCGGCGTTGTAGCCATTTCGGACGGCTTCGAGATCGGCCTTGCCGGTGACGTGGATCAACTGCCAGCCGGGGGATTGGTTCCAGAAGTCGCGTAGTTCGAGGCAGGCGAGGTTGATTGAGCGGGCACCCTGCGAGGCACCGGTGACGAGGAGCGTGCGTTTGGCGGGGTCGAGCTTGAAGGCCGCCCTGCCCTGCTCGGCGGTGGCGGCGGTGACGGCGGGTCTGACGGGGCAGCCGGTGACGGCAATGGTTGCAGCAAAGCCAGCGAACTCGCGGGCGGTGTCTTCCCACTGGACGAAGATTTCGCGGACGTGGCGAGCGAGGCGGCGGTTGGCGCGGCCGGGGACGGCGTCGGGGTTGAAGAGCGCGGTGGGGACGTGGAGCGCGGCGGCGGCGACGACCGGCGGGGCTGCGGCGTAACCGCCGAGGCCGAGGACGACGGCGGGCGGGCGGGCGCGAAAGCGGGCCTTCGCCGCGGCAACCGAGGCACGCCACGCGAGCAGGAAGCCGGGCCAATGCCAGGGCTTGGCGGGGAATGGGCGGACGGATTGGGGGACCAGCTCGTAGCCGCGCGGGGCGACGACTTCGCGGTCGATCGGACGCATGGTGCCAAAGACGGCGATCTCGACGAATGGTACGAGTTGCTGAACGGCTTCGGCGACGGCTAGACCGGGGTAAAGATGGCCGCCGGTGCCTCCGCCGGCGAGGACAAGCCAGGGGCGGGACATCAGCGGCGCGTCCTCACGTCGGGGCGGCGGCGAGCGGCGTTGATGAGGATGCCGATGAGCGCACCGAGAAAGACCACGCCGGACCCCCCTGCCGAGACGAGCGGGAGGGAGATGCCCTTGGTCGGGACGGAGACGGTGACGACGGCGATGTTCATGGCGGCCTGCATGCCGATCAGGAGCGTTGCGCCGAAGGCGAGGAGGCGGGCCATTGGATCGGGCGTTGCGGCGAACGCGCGCCAGCCCTGCCAGACGAAGACCGAGAAGAGCCCAATGACAGCGATGCCGCCGATGAGGCCGAGTTCTTCGCAGATGATGGCGAAGATGAAGTCGGTGCGGGCTTCGGGGAGATAGCCATATTTTTGAACGCCGTTGCCGAGGCCGAGGCCCCACCAGCCGCCGGAGGCGATGGTCATGAGGGATTGGACCTGGTGGTAGCCCTTGCCGAGTGGGTCGTCCCAGATGTTCAGGAAGCCGGTGAGACGGCTCATGCGGTAGGGTTCGCAGATGACGAGGTAGACCATTCCAGCGATGCCGGGCAGGGCGCAGATGGCCATCTGCCACCAGCGTGCGCCGCCGGCGAGGAGCATGGACGCACCGACGCAGGCGAGCATCGCCGCGGTGCCGAAGTCTTCTTTTCCGACAAGGGCGGCGAGAACCGCGACCACGGCCATGCCCGGCAGGAGCCCTTTCCAGAACGACTTCATCTTGTCGCCGCGGCTGTCGACGAAGGCAGCGGTGAAAATGACGATCGCCAGTTTTGCGATTTCGGAGGGCTGGAAGCCCATGCCGTACTGGGCGGGTCCGATCGAGAGCCAGCGTCGGGCGCCGTTGCGTTCGGAGCCGATGCCGGGGACCAGGACGGCGGCGCAGAGACCGATAGCCGCGACGAGCAGCAGGATCGCGGGCTGCCAGAGTGTCCCGGGGCGCAGACGCCAGATTTCGTAGGGCGTCATGGAGACGACCAGGAGCACGAGCAGGGCGAGCATCGTGAAGAGGGATTGTCGGACGGCCGGGTTCTTGAGCGGTGCGCTGAGGAGCGGAGCGGAGGTGAGACTCACGGTCGTCGAGAAGACCATGACGACACCCATGGCCATGAGAGCGGCGGTGACGACGGCGAGGGTCGTACTGGCGCGCGTTGGGTGTGTTGCTTCGATGACCATGCGTGCGCTACCGGAGCTTCGCCGTGGCGATGGCGGCGGTCGCGAAGAGCGCGGCGATCAGCCAGAAGCGTGTAACGACCTGTGTTTCGGTCCAGCCGCCCAAGTGGAAATGGTGGTGAATCGGGGCGACGCGGAAGATGCGTCTGCCGCCGGTGTATTTGAAGTAGCCGACCTGGAGGATGACGGAGAGGGCTTCGATGACGAAGACGCCGCCGACGATGAAGAGCAGGAGTTCGTGGCGGATGACGATGGCGACGTAGCCGATCAGACCGCCGAGCGGAAGCGAGCCGGTGTCACCCATGAAGACCTGGGCGGGGTGGCAGTTGTACCAGAGGAAACCGAGGCAGGCGCCGGTCATGGCGCCGCAGAGGACCGAGAGTTCGCCCGAGCCGGCCACGCGCGGCAGGAGCAGGTAGGCGGCCCAGTCTTCGTTTCCGACAATGGCGGACATGATCATGAAAACGACCGTACACATCGCCACGCAGCCGGCGGCGAGACCATCCATTCCATCGGTCAGATTGACCGCATTGGACGTGCCGGTGACGACAATCACGGTTACGAGCATGAAAATGGGGACGGAGACGGTCACGCCGTGGGTGATCGGATCGCCCTTGTAGAAGGGAATCATGATCTGGTTAAAAAAGGCGATCTGGCCGGGCTCGAGGTTGCGCTTGCCGTATTGGTGGATGAAAAAGGCGAGGAGGACGCCGAGTCCGATCTGGAAGAGCAGCTTTTCGTAGCTCTTGAGGCCGTCACGGGTGCCGGAACGGCGCGAGGCGGTGAGCTTGAGCCAGTCGTCGATTGCGCCGAGGGAGCCGAGCCAGAGCATGCAGAAGACGGCAAGGTGGATGTAGAAATTCCTAAGGTCGGCGAGGAGGAGGACGCTGACGAGGATGGAGGCAAGGATGAGGATCCCGCCCATGGTGGGGACGTTGGCCTTGTGCTGGGTGAGCTGGTTGAGGGCGGTGTGGTCGAATTCGGGGCGATCACCGAGCTTCATGCGGATGAGCCAGCGAATGACGCGTGGACCGAGCCACAGAACCAAAGCGAAGGCGCACGGGATGGCGAGCAGACCTCGGAAGATGGCCGCCTGGTACGCGTAGGGCTGATCGTTCAGGAGATAGCTCAGGAGGCGGTAGAGCATCAGATCCGCGCGGCCGCGGAACGGGATCGTCGCGGTCCCTGTGCCTTACGAGCGGTTGTCCCGGGGTCGGGAGCCGATTCGGGTTCGCCCGCCCCCCCTACCGCTCCCTTTTCGATCGCGGGGATGAGCCGCTCGAGTCGCATGGCTCGCGAGCCCTTGAGAAGCACGACGTCGCCCGGCTCGATCAACTGCTCGACGCCAGTAATGGCGGTTTCGACGGTCGGATAGGTATGTGTCCGCTTGGATGCGCCAGCTGTCTTGGTCGCGCCATCGGCGACAGTGCGGGCGAATGAGCCGATGGCAACGATGACCGCAGCGCTGGATCGTCCAGCGGCGTGACCGAGTTCTTCGTGGCAGCGTCCGGCCTGCTCTCCGAGTTCGCGCATGTCGCCCAGAACGAGAACGCGGCGGCCGGAGGTCGGCATTTGTTCCAGACTCGCGAGGGCGGCTTTCATACTCGATGGGTTGGCGTTGTAGGCGTCGTTGATGAGCGTGACGGATCCGAAGCGTCGGATTTCTAAACGCATTGAAGGCAACTCGGCAGTCGCGAGCGCGGCGGCGATTTCATCGTGCTTCATGCCGAAACGGAGTCCGACGGTAATGGCGGCCAGGGCGTTTGAGATGTTATGCGTGCCAATGGTCGGCAGGGCGTAGGGGAAGCGTCCGTTGACTTTGAAGCGCTGCATTCCGCCGTCGAGTTGAATGTCTCCAGCCCACAGATCGCAGCCGGGTTCGAGACCGAACGAAAGGACGGTGAGGTCCTGGCGGGCGCGGGCCTGAGGGTGATCGCGGCAGGCAACGTTCAACACGGCGAGGCCGCGACGGCGGATGTGCGGGAGCAACGAGAGCTCTTCGTCCGCTACCTTCGCGATGTCGCCGAAGAATTCGAGGTGCTCTTCGCCGATGCTGGTCACGATGCCGATGTCGGGCCGTGCGATCTGGGCGAGGGCCGCGACTTCGCCGGGGTGATTGGTGCCGATTTCGACGACGACAAACTCGTCGGCGGGCTCGACGGAGAGCAGTGTCAGCGGGACGCCGATGTGGTTGTTGAAGCTCTTGGCGGCTGCGCGGCCGCGCTTTTTGGCGAGAAGGACCGCGAAGGTCAGCTCTTTTGTCGTCGTTTTGCCGTTGCTCCCGACGACGCCGATGACAGACGCCGCGGTCTGAGTGCGATGGTAGGACGCCAATCGGCCAAGGGCGTCGATCGTGTCGGGAACCACGATGAGGCGGCCGGAATGACGCCAGCGCTCGGGCACTCGGCCGGCGTCGGAGACGACCGCAAAGGCCGCGCCGCCAGACAGGGCGGCATCGACGAAGTCGTGGCCGTTGAACTGCTCGCCCGGGATGGCGAAGAAGAGGTCTTCGGGGCGGACATCGCGGCTGTCGGTTGAGACGCGGGCGACGCCGGTGACCGGCGGCTTTTCAAGCGGTCGGGCGCCCATGGCGTCGACGACTTCGTCTATGGTCAGGCGTTTCATGCGGCTCCCGCTCGATGTCGCAGGGCGGCCTGCGCGACTTCGACGTCGTCGAAGTGAAATTTCTCGGTTCCGATGATCTGGTAGTCTTCGTGGCCCTTTCCGGCGATGAGAATCGTGTCGCCGCGCTGGGCGCGGGTGACGGCGGCGTGAATCGCGGCGGCACGATCGGGTTCGACGAGGGCCGACGACGACTTGTCCTGCGGCAAACCGCGCAGGATTTCGTCGATAATGAGCTTCGGGTCTTCGGTTCGGGGGTTGTCGCTCGTGACGACGACGGCATCGGCGAGACGTGCGGCGACGGCTGCCATGCGAGGGCGCTTTGTACGATCGCGATCTCCGCCGCAGCCGAAGACGCACCAGAGGCGGCCGGGGGTGAGCGGGCGGACGGCCCGGAGCACGTTGTCGAGTGCGTCGTCGGTGTGGGCGTAGTCGACGAAGACGTTAACGCCGGAGCCCTGCTCGCCGACGCGTTCGAGGCGGCCGGGAACCCGGCGAACGGTCGCGAGCCCGGTGCGGATCGTCTCGAGATCGAGGCCAACGGCGAGCATCGCGCCGGCGGCGGCCATCGAGTTGTAGACGTTGTGGCGACCGGCGAGCGGCGTCGTCATTTCGAGCGTGCCGGAACCGTAGTGCAGCAGGAAGCGCGTGCCGGCGGCGGTGGTTTCGAGCGGTTCGGCGCGAAGGTCGGCGCGGTCGTTGAAGCCGTAGCGAAGAATTCGGGCGCGGCAATTGGCGATGATGAGATCGCTGCTGGGGTCGTCGGCGTTGACGACGGCGCTGGCGCTGGGGCGCAAACCGTCGAAGAGGCGCTTCTTGGCGGCGAGGTAGTTCGCCATCGTCCCGTGATAGTCGAGATGATCGCCGGTGAGGTTTGAAAAGACGGCGACCTCGAAGTCGATGCCGTCGACGCGGCGCTGATCGAGACTGATGCTCGAGACTTCCATTGTGGCGAAGCGTGCGCCGGCGTTGGCGGCTTCGACGAGATACTCGCTCAGCATGACCGCGGGCGGCGTGGTGAGGGGCGAGGGAATCTGGCGGCCGACGAGATCGTAGACAACGGTGCCGATCATCGCTGACTTGCATCCGGCGGCGGCGAGGAGCGCGCGGCTCATGAAGACGAAGGTGGACTTGCCGTTTGTGCCGGTGATGCCCAGGACGCGGAGGCGGCGTTGATCCTGGAGGAGGTCGAGACCCGTCCAACAGGCCATGAGGCGGGCGAGTGCATGCCGCGAGTCGGGCACGATGAGCTCGGTGACGCCGCTCGGCGTACCGACATAGCGCTCGACGACAACCGCGGCGGCGCCCGCGCCGGCGACCTGCGGGACGAAGTCGTGGCCGTCGACGCGCGTACCTTTGACCGCGACGTAGAGCCAACCGGGCTTTACGTGTCGAGAGTCGTCGGTGATTCCGAGGATGGGCTTTGAAGAAAAGCCCCCGACTCGAAGTGCTCGCTGGCAGAGTTCGGCCAGCGGTATCGAACGCTCCGTCGTCGTCAAATGATCGCCCACCATGGCTACTTCAACTGCGGCCGCGAGTTGTTGGCCCGCCGTGGCCGCGTGCGTTTCGCACTGTTCGTCGCACCGTCGCGACGGCGGGAGTCTAACACAGGGGCGCGGTGCGCCCAGCCCGCCCTACGCGAAAATCCACCGTCGGTCGGACGATCAGTCGGCCGGCGCGCCGGCCAACTCGACGGGCGCCTCTCGCTCGGGCGGAACCTGCAAGTAGGCCAGACTGGCGGCGAGGATTTCACGGGCGGCCGGCGCCGCGACGGTACCACCGTAGTAACCCAACGATTTCTGCGGCCTGGTGATGCAGACGAGTACGACGAGACGGGGGTCATCGCAGGGGGCGGCACCGATGAAGGAGCCCATGTAGGCGTCGGGGATGTAGCCGGGGCTGTTGGGCTTGGGGATCTGGGCGGTGCCGGTCTTGCCAAAGACCTGGTACTTCGTGAGGGCGGCCCCCGACCCGGTGCCATGGTTGACGACACCGCTGAGGATCTGGTTTTTCATGGTGTCGGCGAGGGCCTTGGAGATTGCCCGGCGTTTGGGCGGCTCCCTGAACTCCTGGACGATGCCGCCGTCAGAGGCGACGACAGCGCGAATGACATGCGGCTGGACGAGCATGCCGCCGTTGGCAAAGGCGCAGAAGGCGCGGATGACCTGGAGCGGGGTGACGGAGATTTCGTGCCCCATCGGGACGCTGGTGGTCGAGAAGCTGGTCCACTCGTGCGGGGCGGGAACGATTCCGGGCGATTCGCCGGCGATGTCGACGCCGGTTTTTTCGCCGAAGCCGAAGGCCTTGAGGGCAGCGCGGAGACGCTTGTTGCCCAGCCGCTTGCCAAGCTTGCCCATTCCAATGTTGCTGGACTTGGCCAGGACGTCTTCGAAGCTGAGGTTGGTGTAGGCCCTGTGATCGTGGAGGACGCGCTTGCCGTCGACCCAGGCGCCGCCTTCGCAGTCGATAATGTCGCCGAGGTGGGTGACTTTTTCCTGGAGGGCCCAGGCCGCGATGAAAGACTTGAACGTGCTGCCGGGCTCGACGGGATCGGTGACAGCGCGGTTTCGAAGGCGCCATTTGGAATCGCCGGCGTAGTCCTGGTAGTGATTGGGGTCGAAGTCGGGGAGGTTGGCGAGGGCGAGGATCGCGCCGTTGCGGGGATCCATGACGATCGCGACACCGGACTCGGCGCGATACTTGGCGACCGCGGAACGCAGCTCGCGCTCGGCGGTGGCCTGGATGACCGCGTCGATCGTGAGGACGACATGATAGCCGTCGCGCGGGGGCTGGTAGCCCTCGTCGGCGAGCCAGAAGGCGCGGCGGGCGGCGTCGCAGACGATGGTCTTGACGCCCGTCTCTCCGCGAAGCCATTCGTCGCACTGGTTCTCGATGCCGGCGAGGCCGTGGCCGTCGCTCGACGCGAAGCCGAGCACCTGGCTTGCGAGCGAGCCGAGCGGATAGGTGCGGTACGGCTCTTCAAAAACACCGACGCCGGTGACGCGGCTGCGGCGGAGGGTCTCGGCCTGCTCTTCGCTGATGCGATTGCGGATGACGAAGAAGCGGTGCTTGCCGGCCGCGATGAGGTCCTGGCCGAGTTCAACCGCCGGCAGGTCGAGTATTCGCCCGACCTCGACGGCGGCGGCCTGCTTGTCGGGGATGATCAGCGGGTCGGCGAAGACGCTTTTTTGCAGCGCGGAGCCGGCGAGAATCCGGCCGTTGCAGTCGACGATGAGGCCGCGGCGGGCGGGAATCGGCACGCGGGCCCGCTGCTGCTCGTAGGCGCGCGAGAGGAGACGGGCGCCCTGGTTGGTGTTGATGTAGACGAGCCGCCCGACGAGCGCAACGAGCGCCGTCAGGAGGAGACTCATGAGCAACTGTCCGGCCACGTAGGAAGATTTCAAGCGCACGACACGCATCCTTGCGTCAGTCGCCCCCGACCCTCAGTTTCACACTGCCGCCGTGCCGTTGGGAAGGCGATTGATCGACCGGCGGCGGTTGGACATCCAGTCCGAGTTTGACGGCCCGTTCCGCGATCCGTTGCGGAGCACGCAGCCGTGCGAGTTCCAGTTCGTAGCCCCAGAGTTGATGGCGGAGCCGGGTTTGTTGCTGATGCAGGCGCTGGACGCGGTGGGCGGCCTTGGCCGTATCGGCCCGCAGCAGTACCGTGGAGATGCCGACGATGGTCAGCATTCCCAGGACCAGCATGGCCCGCGGAACTGTCATGGTGCGGCCGGTGTCGTGCATCCTGCTCTACCCGCCGCGGAAAGCTGGCGTGGTCGCGCTTAGAGCGCGATCGTCTTCTCTCCGCCCTCACGCGCCGATGTTTCGATCTGTTCGCCGGCGGTTGCCGCTGCGGCGCCGCCCGCCGGGAGCTTGAGCTTCATGCCCGGCCGAATGCGATTGTGATCTCCCAGAACGCCTCGATTCAGTTCGACGATTTCACGATAGCGCTTTGCATCGCCGAGCTGCTCCTTGGCGATGCGGCTCAGGGTGTCCTTGGCTTTGACGCGATAGGTACGCGTCGCTCCTGCGGCGACGGCGACGGTCTTGGCACCTTTGCTCTTCGAGGAGGCGGACTTCTTCGCATCGGCCTTGGACGGTACGGCGCTTGCGAGGCCGGCATTCGGCGCGGTCTCAGCTTCGCCCGAGGCCGTGATGACGCGGCCGGCGGGCTTCGGAATGATGAGCTTCTGCCCGACTACCAGCGAGTTGCGGTTCTTGAGTGTCTTGGCGTTCGCGGTGCAGATCGAGTCGATCGCCGAGGGCCCGCAATGACCGCAGGTTCGCTTGGCGATGGTCGTGAGCGTGTCGCCAGGTTGGACGACATAGGTGCCGTCGCCGGTGCCGGTCGCCGCGGCGGTCGCTGAAGAGTCTTCGGTTACGGCGGCGGGTTCGACCGCTTCGACGTTTTCGGTGGCGGTGTTGGTGCGGGCGGCGAGCGAGTCGAGCTTCGTCTGCAGCGACTTCACGCTTGCGGCGAGATCGCTGGAGCGCCTGGACTTTGAGCTGTCGGCGGTGGCGATGTTCGCGGACCAGGACTTCTCATCCGTGTGTACGGGGCCGACGAAGTCTCCCAAGGCGATGACCGGACTCTGCGTGTTGTTTCCACCCGCCGCGGCCGTTTTGTCGCCAATCAGAGACGGATCCAACGTGGGAAGTGAGACTTCGTCGCGACGATCCGCCGGCGCGGCAGTTGCAACCGGCGCCGGCTTCGTGTGGGTGCGGCGCGACGGCTCGATGCGAACCGGCTCGACCGGAAGGGAGAGCTTTCCGGCGTCGGTCAGCGATGAACCCGTTCGATCGACGCCGCGCTGGGTGCGATCAACCTGGGTGAATTGCGGCGAACCCTGGGGACGCGGGCCCGCACCCTTCTCGGAGAGGATGATGGCGAACAGGATAATGAACGCCAGACCCACCAGCAGGCCGATCTTCGTTTCCTTCGTCATGACTTGAGACCTCCCTCGTCGGGCCGCGCCGCGATGTCGTCGGGCTGGCCGAACCCGGTTGCCGTTCGTTCCGCCACGCGCAGTTTTGCCGAGCGGCTGCGCGGATTGCGGCGCTGCTCGGCCTGACTCGGGGTGACGGGTTTCTTCGTGATCAGTTGATAAATTCCGCTTCTCGCGGCGGCGCGAAAGCTCTCCTTCACGAGACGATCTTCACCGCTGTGGAAACTGATGATGGCTGCGCGACCTCCGGGTCGCAGGAGGTCCGGGACCTGCCGCAGCAGGGCTGCCAGCGTCTCGCCTTCACGGTTGACCGCCATTCGCAGTGCCATAAACGTTCGCGTCGCGGGGTGGATCGATCCGCGCCGGCCGCCCGAGCGCATGCCTGCCGCGTCAGCCGCCAGCCGCGCAAGAAGCAACGTGCTGTTCAGCCGGCCGCCCCGACGGGCCTCGCATATCCGCTTAGCAATTCTTCGGCTGGCGCGTTCCTGACTCTGCACGTAAATTAGCGTTGCCAATTCGGCTTCGGAGATGCGGCCGAGCAAATCGGACGCGGTCTCGCCAGATGAGGGATCGAGGCGCATGTCGAGGGGACCGTCGGCCTCGAAGCTGAAACCCCGGGCGGCGTCGGCGATCTGGTTACTGCTGAGGCCGAGGTCGGCGATGATGGCATCGACCAAGCTGATCCCGATGGTGTGAAGCGAGTCGGCGAGGGTTGCGAAGTTGGCATGGATGGTTCGGAGTCGGTGGCCGAATCGTTTGAGTCGTGACCGCGCGAGACTGATATTACCTTCGTCGGCATCGAAACCTATGAGCTCAACGGAATCGGGAGTGGCGCTCAGGATCGCTTCGGCGTGACCACCGAGTCCGAGCGTGCAATCGACGACGCGGGAGTGCGCCACCGGAATGATCGCGTCTAGAATCTCGTCGCGGAGCACCGGGATGTGGGCGGCAGCACTGGCGCCGGCCGAGCTGGCTGATATTTCCTCGCGTCGAACCGCGGCCATCGCCGAGAATGTCCCTTCTCCGCGAGTTTGAGGTGAATCGGCGACCCCGGCCGCTCGCGGAATCGTATGGTTGTATGGGACGAGCGGCGGAGCTACCATCGGTGGTGTCAGCGGCTCGCAGCCCTGCGAAAAAAGCGTGGCCTCGGTCGTCGTCCGTGACGACCGAAGCCACCAACACGGTCAAAAGCTGAATGGTTGCCGGATGCGACCTCGATCACAACGCACTTTCCGCGTCCTGAGTGCGTTGCGATCTCGTCCCGAAGCCGGTTGTAGCCGGCTTCGGGCTGCGGCACATGGCCGTTGCCGGTCGGTTGGATCGAATCCGCGTTGATGCGAGCCAGCCGACCTACGACCTCATGTCGTTCCGCGCCGAACGTGCCAGGAAGTCACTTCCGGGCAACCCATAACCGCGCTGCCGAAAGCAGCCAAAGACTCCGTTCACTGCCTGATCGGTTCATCCACCCGCCGTGTTGCGCGCCGCAGACCCGACGGAACCCTTCGAAAGACCGGCTCGTGACTCACCGGGCTACTGACCGGCGCGGCCGAGGGCGGCCCTTCGTCTCTCTTCTTCCAGCAACGCCTCCCGGGCCTTGTGGGTCAGGTCGGCGAAGCTGGTCCAATTCCCTGCGCTCAGACTCTTCTCCCACTCGTCGCGGCGGCGAATCTCCATGTGATCTCGGACGCCGCAAACCATGACGTCACGGCCGACTCCGGCCGCGCGCAACATCCAATCGGGCATGACGATGCGACCCTGACCATCGGGTTCGACGTCTGCAATGAGCGGGAAGGCCTGCTGCTCGTAGGCGACGAGATTGGCGTCGCGGATGAGGCCCGAACCAAACTGGGCCGTGATCGATTCAAAATACTTTTCGGGGTAGATCCACAAGGTGTTCGGCGGGGTGCCGGGGACGATGTATAATTTTCTGCCGTCGCGCTCCGGATCGATCTTTTCTCGAAACGGGGCTGGTATGGCGAGTCGGTTTTTGGCGTCGATAGTGTGCTCGTATGCGCCATTGAAGATCATGGGTCTAGGTGCCTTGGTGGGCGGCAAACTTCACCACCATCGGGCACTTCATGGGCAAACAATACACCAGTCCCCACTTTGCGGCAAGAAAAAAATGCGCGGTTTTTGAACGCGCGAGCTATTTAACAGGTGGGGCTTGCGCCGAACGATCGGGGCATCAAGAGGTTGGATTCAAGCTCAGTCGCGCAAGAGTATTTTTCAGCGAAGTCGGGCCGCGAGGACCGTCCCGTAGAAGGCCGATAACTGCTGAACGACCGTCCCCACCGCAAACTCGCTGGAAACTCGCTCGAATGCGGCGTTCGCCATCGCGATGCGGGCGGGCTTGTCTCGCAGGGCGCGTTCGATCATCGACGCAAACGGCTCCGGCTCGGGAGCGGCCAACAGGCCGGTGCGACCGGGTTCGATCAGCTCGCGGCAGGCGGGGATGTCAACGGCCACCACACAGCAGCGAGCGGCCATCGCCTCCAAGGCGACATTTGGCATCCCTTCTGTCAGTGACGTGAGCAGCATCGCGTCGGCCGTTCGCAGCCAGTTCGGAAGATGCGACGTCCAGCCGATGAAACGCGCGGCGGACGACCACGAGCGATTCCTGGCAAGCGATTCCCAGTGGGCGCGCTCGGCGCCGTCGCCGGCGAGGACCAGCACGAACTCGCTCGACTCATGCACACGATCGAGGGCGTCAAAGAGCAACTCAATGCGCTTCACGCGATCCATGCGTCCGGCCCAGATGAGCAGAGGCCGGTCTGCGGGAAGATGGTGGGCGGCGCGATCAATCGGAGGCGCGGCCCGAATGCGGTCGACGTCGACCGCATTGGGGATCACGACGACGCGAGACGGATCGAAGCTCAGGTCTGCGCAAAGGTGGTGCGCGACTGCGCGGGAGTTCGCGACGTGCCAGTCGGACAGACCGCCGGTCAGCATCTCACCGAGTCGATGCGAGCGGCGCTCGACCTCGATGGTCGCACTGCCGGTCACGATGGGACGCGGCCGATCGAGGCGCCCTACGAATCGCGCGGCGATGTTTGCGTGGAAGAGTGTCGAGTGAACCAGGTCCGGGTTGATGCGCCGTATCTGCTTGGCGAGACGGTGGATCGCAGCCAGATCCCACCGGTGCCGAGCGTTGCAGGCAAATGCAGGGATGCGCGCTTGCTCGAGGATGGCGGTGAGCGGGCCGGGCGGTGCGAGGCAGCCGACGACCGGCTCAAAGCCAAAGCGTCCGAGCCCGCAGGCCATGCGGACGATTCGCAACGGCGTTCCGCCCGGCTGCAGGTCGGTGACGAGAAGCAGCACTCGCGGCATGTGACACGAGGATCGTTGGCGATGAGCCGTCAGGCGGCCGCGACGGACACTTCGCGCCGCCGACCGCGGCCGACCCAAGCCCGGTGCGCGGCCGCGAACAGACAGGCGGCCAGCAATCCGGCCAGGATCGGCAGACGCGATTGCGACGCGGCACTCCATCCGGGGAGCGTTGACGCGGCCGCGTGAAACTCAACGGCGGCCGGCGCCACCGGTGTTGATGGAGACTGGCCGCGTTCGAGCTTTTCGTCGATCTGCTCGATCTCGCCTTTCAACTTGGCGACGTTTACGTGCTGTGCCGTCAGCTCTTCGCGGCGCTTGGATGCGCGGTCTGCAGCGCGGCGCAGCAGGACGACCTCGTCCTCTGCGGACTTGAACTCACGCAGAAGGCCGTCGCGGGCTGCCTGGGCCTTGACGTAGTCGGACTGCAGGGCGGCGAGTTTCTTCTGCTGTTCGGCGCCGAGAAAGCGGCGGTTCTCCTGACGGAGGACCTGTTCGATGGCCGAACGGCGGCGGTCGGCGCGGCGACCGAGGTCCGTGACGGCTTCGGAGAGGGCGTGAATCTTGTAGTTTTCGCGCGGCAGGATCTGGGCGGCGGAGGCCATGACCTGCTTGCCCATCTCGACGGCGGCCCGGCGGCGCTTCTCAATTTCGGCGCGGACGGATTCGCGCTTTGCGGCGTCAACGCCGGCGGTTGCGAGGCCGGCTACGCGCTGGTCGAGTTGCTGGACGAGCTCGCCGAGATCTTTCTGCGTCGCGCCGAACCAGACGCCGGCTTTTTCGGTTGCAACCACGAGAACCGTTGGATCGTCGCCTTCCTTCCAGTTCTTCGCGCCGGCGACGATTTCGTCCCACTGCCGGGCGGCGGCATCGCGGCGGATCGAGATCGAAGCGACGACTTCGTCGATGCCGACCAGCGCCCGCGACAGGCCGCTGTCAGCCAGATTCTGCTGCTGGGAGGCCGTAGTCTTCTTCAGCTCCCGCAATGCCGTGTCGAAGCTGGCGAAGTCATCCTGAGTGTCATTGGCGATTCGCAGTAGTTCGCCGTAAAGGCCGCGACCCTTGCTCTGCTGTTCGCGCGCTGCCTCGCTGTAGGGCGGATCGGCGGCGAGGGCGGCAGCCAACTCGGCTTGCGGGACCGCCGAGTCGGAGGCATTGCCCGACTGTGCAGCCGAGAGCGCGCCGGCGGCCCTGGCCTCCACTGATTCGGCCGTGTCCAGCGCGGCGCGGCGATCCGCGAGAAGCTTCTCGGCCGCAGCCAGCTTTTTGGCTGAGTCATCGATTGACACGGCGTGCGACAGGCCGTCGAGAACGAGTTGGGCCTGCTTAAGCTCTTTTTCCTTCGCGGCGCGAAGCGCGTTGAGCTTCTGTTCGTCGATCTCGACCGGCAAGACGTTTGCAGCCGGGGCCGCGGAGAGATCGGCCGCGATCGCTTTGCCGAAGACGTCGACCAGGGCCGGGTCATCGGCGTCGATGCGGACATCGTTCGAGCCGGCGTCGGGATGAATCGTCAACCGCTTTGCCGACAACATGGCTGCCCAGTCGGTCGAAGTAAGCGACGACAGACGAGATAGGTAGGCGGCATCGTTGAGGCGGCTGAGCAATTCGTCGCGGGCGGAGGTCGAAGCGAGTTGCAGACGTCCGGACGCCCGAGTCGGCTTGTCGGCCGGCGTGGCCCACTTGCGCATGCCGCCGAAGACGACCAAGCCGATCAATGCGGCGAAGGCGAGCGAGGCAGACCACGTACGCCATCGGCGCGTACGCGGGGGTTGGGCGGTTTCAGCCGGGCTCGGTTCTTCGACTGCCGCGGGCTCCGGCGCGGCGGCAAATCGCTCGATTCCGGCGCCTTCCAACTCGGCGAGCGCGGCGTGGTCGGCCGGCTCGGGCGGCGCTTCATCCGCAATTGCGGGGATCGCCTCGGTCAGCGGAATGACATCGCCCATGTCGTCGTTCAGCGGTTGGACGGGCGCGGAAATGTCGGTCCAGCCACCGCCAGGCATTGGACGTAGTTGCACCACGGGAATGGCCGGGGCCGTGTCGACGGTGGGAGGCGGTGATTCGGCGAGAACGACCGGTTCCGACAGGACGGGCGCGATCGGAGCGATGTCGAACGTCGAAGTTTCGGGGGCGGCGGCGACGGCCCGTTCGGCGTCGGCTCTGAGCTTGCGGGCTTGTTCAACCCATTCCTCCGCCTCGCGGCGGCGTGATTCGAGATCGCGTTCGACGGCGGCGCGTCGCTCGGCGGCCTGGCGCTCCCACTCCTCGCGCCGGCGACTTAGTTCGGCATCGAACTCGCGAAGGCGCTCGGCGACGAGACGCTCGGACTCGGCCGCGGCTTGCTGACGTGCCTGCGATTCGATCTTGGCGCGGACTTCGACTTCGACGTTTTCGCGAAGCTGGGCGTATTCGCGCTCGAGCTCGGCGCGGCGTGAATTGATCTCGCTGGTAAGACTGGCTGACAGTTCGGACTGACGGACCCGGGCGGCAAGCAGTTCTTCATCGACCTTTGTACGCAGCATCGCGGCCGTGGCTCGTTCGTTCTGAAGTTCGCGCATCAACTCGGCGCGATGGCGTTCGGATTCCTCGCGCTGCATCGTCGCGGCCGAGGCCCGAGCGTCGAGTTCGCGGCTGCGATCCTGGAGGTGCCGCTCGATCTGGGCGAGCTGTTCGGTGCGGGCACGCAGGGCTTGTTCGTGGGCGACGAGCGATTCTTCCTGGCGGCGGAGCTCCAGCCGCTCTGCGTCGAGCTGGCCGGCGACGATCTTGAGTTTGTGGGCTTCGGCGTCGGCGCCGCCCTTGTTGGCGAGCAACTCGGACCTTTCGAATTGCAGCCGGTCGAGTTCGGCCTCCATCCGGGCCTGAAGTGCGGCCGACTGGCGCGACTGCTCGGCGGCTGCGAGTTCCCGTTCGGCCAGTTCGCGCTGGCGCGTTTCGAGCTGCGCCAAGCCAGCTGCGTAGGTCACGCGCGTCTGTTCGACCGCACGCCGCTCGGCGTCGAGCTTGGCGGCGGCCGCGTCGTGGGCCTGCTGCTTTTCGGTCAGGTCGAACCGTACGCGGTCGAATTCGGCCTGTTCCCGTCGGAGCACTTCGGTGCGTTCGTCGAGATCGCGCCTGGCGGCGTCCAGCTCGGCGGTTCGGAATGCAACGATCTGTGTCTCGGACTGGAGCGAGTTGTGGCGGCGCTCGAGTTCCTCGTGGCGGGTCTGAAGCTCGGTCTCGCGCTGATTCGCTGACTCATCCTTGCGTTCGAGGGCCTCTGCGCGGGCGTCGAGGTCGGCCACGCGGGTTTCGACGGCCGAGCGCATCTCGTCGAGTTCGCGACGGGACTGGTCGATGCGGGCGGAGGACTGCTTGACTTCGTTCTGCGATCGCTGGAGGGCCTCCTGGTCGCTCGCGAGGGTTGTTGCCCGCAGATCCAAGTCGTTGCGCTGGCGGGCGAGTTCGGCGAGGTCGGCGGTGAGGGCCTCCTGGGCTTCGGCAAGCTGGGTGATGTTGCTGCGAAGTTCTTCGCGGTCGGCGTCGAGCTGCTGGCGCTCGGAGCGCTGGGCGGCTTCGCGCTTTTCGAGGGACTCGGTGCGTCGCCGGGTTTCTGATTCGCGCGCTTCGCACTCGGCAGTGCGCTTGTTCACCGTCTCGCGGAGCATCCGCGCTTCGAGGAGGGCCTTGTCGGCAGCAGCGCGCTCGGCGGCGAACTCTTCTCGGGCCTGGGCGACCGCGCCTTCGCGGTTGGTAATGATCGATTCGCGGGCATCGAGCTCTTCGTTGCGCCGGTCGAGCCGCTGGCGAATGGCGCTGAGTTCGCTTTCGCGCACGGTGAGCTGGGACGTCCGCGAGGCGATGCCGGCTTCGACGGCGGCGACGGCCTCTTCGCGTTTCTTGGCTTCGGCGATCCGCTGATTGGCGTCGGCGAGCTGCTCTTCCTGCTTTGCGACGCGGGCGGCCCAGGATTCCAGTTCGGCGGCCCGAGCGGTTGCGTTGGCGTCGCGCTGGTCGAGGGCTTCCTTGAACTGCTCGAGGTGCTGCTGGCGATCCTGAACGTCGGACCGCGCGGCTTCGAGCTTGGCCATGGCGGGGCCGATGCTCTCGCGCTGGCGGTTGAGCTCGACCCGCAGGCGTTCGATCTGCTCTCGCTGCGAAGTCGCGTCGCGCTGAGCTGTTTCGGCTTCGCGGCGCTGAGTTTCGAGCCGAAGGCCCTCCTTGTCGACGCGGACCTGCCATTCGCGAAGGCGGGCGTCGCGGTCCTGCAGTGCGGATTCGAAAGTGTTGAGCGTGGCTTCGCGCTGGACCAGCTCGGCCGACGCCTGCGAGAGCTTGTCCTCGCGATCGCGGATACCGCCGGAGCGTTCTTCGAACTCGTCGATGCGGCGCTGGAGGACGGCGGCGCGCTCATCGAGCTGGCGCGAGCGATCTTCGATGTCGCGGGTGCGCTCGGCGTGGGCTTCTTCGACTTCGCGGGTGAGGCGCTGGCGGGCCGAGTCGAGCTTGGCCGAGAGTTCTTCCAGTTCGGTCTGGCGTTTGCGCTGCTGTTCGCGCTGCTCGTCCAGCTCGCGGCGGTGGGTCTGGGCGTATTCGTCGAGCTTCTGCTGCTCGCCGCGGATGCGCTCGCGTAGGGCGGTCGTGCGGGCGGCGATGGTTTGCTCGCGCGATTCGAGTTCGGCGGCGCGCTTTTCGAGGGCGGCGGTCCGCGTCGCCAAATCCTTGGCCTGGGCTTCCAAGTCGGCGTGGCGCGTCCGCGATTCCTCGGAGGACTTGGCGCGGATTGCGTCGCGCTCGCGGCGGGCTGTCTCGAGCGTCGCCATCAGTTCGTTGATCGTCGTGCGATCGCGGAGCGACTGCTTGCGGAGCGTCTCGATTTCGCCAGCCACTTTTGCGAGTTCGTCGCGGGCGGCCTCGACTTCGGCCTCCATCTCGGCGTGCCGCGAGCCGTCGCGGGCGGCGGATTCGGTTTCGGCGGCCAGTTCGGCGCGGCGCTGGGAAAGCAGAGCGACTTCATTGGCGAGGGCGGAGCGCTGGGCGGTGAGTTCGGCCTGCTCCTGGCGCTGGCGATTGCGAACGGTTGAGATGTCGCGGTGCTGGGCTTCGAGTTCGGCGCGGAGGCGTAGAAGCTCGGTGCGCTCGGCTTCCAGCTCGGTGCGCGTCGTCTGCGCGCGGCGGCCTTCGTCTTCGAGCTCGCGAACGCGGCGTTCGAGTTCGACGCGGGCCGAATCGGCCTGACTGCGCGTCATCGAGGCCTGGCGTTTGTGCGAATCCAGTTCGGCGCGGAGGTTTTCGAGCGTCGCGCGTTCGGCCGCGATGACGGCCCGTTCGGCTTCGAGGGCCCGCCGCTCGGCTTCGTAATCGTGGTCGGTTGCGGGGAAGCCGCCGCCGCGGGCCGTCGTCATGACCTCGCTCAGCGCTTCAGCCGACAGCAACGCGGGGCGATTATTCGCGGTGCGTTCGCGCTCGAGCGATTGCTTGGCCTCGGCGACCTGGCTGCGCGCGGCGCTGATGTCGCGGATGTCGCGCGAGAGCTCGACGTCGAGACTCATTTCGTCGGACTCGGTGAGGGTCTGAGGCCAGGTCGAATCGAGCGCGTGGGAGAGCGAGAGTCCTGCGGTGGCCGATTCGGCAACCGGGGCGGGCGGGAGGTTGCCGGTGCGAACAATGTCGTGAGAGGCGGACGCTCCGCTATCGTCGTCGCGATCTGACGCATCGACGGTGCCCGGCAGAGCGCGGGCGTCGGCGTCGAAGCGAACGTCATGCGGACCGATGACGAGCACGTCGCCGGCGCGAAGGACTTCGACGGGTGAATGACGGCCGTTGACCGTCAGGCCGACTCCGCCGCCAACGTCGCGGGCAAGGACGCCCTCGTCGGTCCAGGCGATGACGCACTGGACGGCGGCGACAGACTTGTCGCGGATGACGAGATCGGCGCCAAGATCGGAACCGATGACGAGGAGCGGATCGGCGCAGTTAATGCGTCCGACGGGAGGCGAGCCGGTCAGCGAGAATCGCGGCGGTCCGGCGCGCATCAGCGGTTCTGATACGATATTTTCAATCCTGAATCTGAAGTTTCCGACTGTCAGCTCGTCGCCGTCGCTCAGACGCTGGCAGCGGACGGGACGGCCGTTAATCAGGGTGCCGCGCGGGGCGCCCAGATCGCAGGCGAAGCACTGGCCTCGCGAGAAAACCAGCGCCGAGTGCACCGGGGCCACGCTTTCAGAACCGAGAATCAGGTCGCAGTGGCGGGATCGTCCGACGACGATCAGCGGGCCGCAAAAAGTGCGCACCGGCTGCCGCGCGTTTCGATAGAGCGCCACGAGCGAAACGGAATGCCGACGCGATGGCGTCGTTTCTGGCATTACTGACATTGATACCCTCACACCGTTCGGTACGCCCGGGTGTTATCAGCGATCTAACTGGCGATCGCGTTCCGATAATGTATCGACTATTCGGGCCACTATGGCATCAGGAATCGTCCAGCCTAATGCCCCCAGATGCTCACGTACCTGTGAAGAACGTCCGGCGCGGGTGGCGGCGGTTGTGACGCCAGCCGTGCCGAGCACCCAGTTGATGGCCAGTTGGGCGGGGGTCCGGTGCAGTTCGTCGGCGATGGAACGCAGCCGTTCGGCGGCCCAGCGGTCGGCTTCAAACCTGCGGCCTTGCATGACCTTAATACTGCCTGGCGGGCGAACGATTTCACTTTCGCGGGCTTCGGCAGCCAGAAAATCGTTCGAAAGCGGATCGGCGGCCACGACGGCGATGCCGTGCTCCTTGCAGTATGGGATCAGATCATCGGCATCCTCGGGATGCAATAGGTTTATGGCAGAGCGAACGGCGTGCAACGGGCCGCTCCGCCGGAGGGCACTGATTTGCTCGTAGCCGTAATGGCTCAGTCCGGCCGCTCCGATTTCCCCCCGGTTGAGCAGGTGATCGAAGGCGCCGGCGACCTCGGGAAGCGGGGCCGAGACGTCGGGCCAGCGGCAATAGAAGAGATCAAACCGCTCGGTGCGAAGGACGCGGAGTCCGGTCTCGCAGGCCGCGATGATCTGCTCTCGGCGAGTCAGGCGGTCCTCGATACCGACGCCTGCGTCCGCGCCGCAGATGCCGGCCAAGACGACGCCATCGCGCCGACCCTGGAGGGCCTTGCTGATGACTTCGGCGCTCGGGGCGGTTGCACGACTCGAGAAGACCTCAAGGTAGGTCATGCCGAGTTCGAGGGCTGTTTGCACGGCGGCGATGAGTTCGTTTGAGTCGACCGGGGCGCTGGAGCGATCGCCGGCCTCGTCGGACCAAGTGCGGAGTCCAAGAGCCGAGAAGAAAAAGGGCAGAGCATCCACGGTCTTGTAAATCATGGTCTGACGCCTCCCCCAGGCCGCATCCTTGCTCACGGCATTCTAAGCCGGTCCCGCGTCCTCCATCAACGACCGCATAAAGTTTGTTCGTTTTTCCGTTCGCACCCCCACTGAGGTCGGCCGGGCAGGTCCGCGATTTGACGCCTCCGGGCGGCGGCAATAAACTCTCCCTGTCCCACAAACCCGCGAGGCCGTACCCATGCTGCTCGATCTGTCCACCGGAAGCGGCTTTTCGAACTATACCGACCCCGTTCGATCGCTCGTAGATGAGGTCGTCGGGCGGTCTTACGTTCGGTTCTCCCCGAATGACGTCTGGCAGCCCAGCGTCAATGTCTATGAGACACAGGACGCGTTTCTGATCTGTGCCGACCTGGCCGGGATGAAGCCGGACGCGATTCACGTCGAAGCCGTTGGCAACAAGCTCGTGATTCGTGGGAACCGCACCCCCCCTGTTCCGGCCGACGTGACATCCGGGGATGTCAGTGTCCACCTGATGGAGATCGACAGCGGGGCTTTCCGCCGGGAAATCGAGATCCGCAGACCCATCCGGGATCAGGCCATCGCCGCTCGTTACCACGAAGGCCTTTTGTGGATCACGTTGCCAAAGGAGTAGCCGGGGTCCCGGCACGCCGGGACCACCGTTCCCATGGACTCGGCGGACATCCTTTCCGACGAAAATGAGGGCTCGGCCGTCGACGCCGCGGATGACACGGCATCGACGCCGATCGGCCTGACCGGAACGATGATGGATGAAACGCGCAAGCGTCACGTCGTTCCGGAGCTGCTGCCGCTGCTGCCGGTTCGCGATACGGTGGCTTTTCCGGGGACGATCATTCCACTGACCATCGGCCGCGAAAAATCCAAGCGGCTTGTCGATGCGGTCATCACGCAATCCAAGATTGTCGGCATCGTCGCGCAGCGTCGATCGGACGTCGAGGACCCAACGCTCGACGATCTGTACCGGGTCGGGACGGCGGCGGCGATCCTGAAACTGCTCAAGATGCCGGACGGCACGCACAGCATCATCGTGCATGGACTCGTGCGGTTCGGAATTGAGGAGATCGTCCAGACGGAGCCCTACCTGATCGCGCGATGTCACACGCGCGAGGACATCGTCGGCGAATCGACGGAACTGGATGCGCTGATCCAGACGGTGCGGCAGCAGGCGCAGCGGGTGATCGAGCTTTCGCCAGGGGTGCCGGACCAGGCGCTCGAAGTGCTGGCAAGCATCGACAAGCCGGGCGCGCTTTGCGACTTTCTGGCAGCCAATCTGACGCTGAACCTCGTGCAGCGGCAGGAGATTCTCGAGACGTTTGACATTCCGGATCGGCTGCGAAAGACGGCGGCGCACCTGGCGAAGCAGATCGACGTTCTCGAACTGTCGGCCAAGATTCAGAGCGACGTGAAGGGACAGCTCGAGAAGCAGCAGCGCGAGTACTTCCTGCACGAGCAAATGCGGGCGATTCAGAAGGAGCTGGGCCAGGGAGACGCACGGGAAGTCGAGATTGCGGAGCTGCGCGAGAAGATCGCGAAGGCGAAGATGCCGGAGGTGGTCGAGAAGGAGGCGATTCGGGAACTCGACCGGCTGGCGAAGATTCCGCAGGCGTCGCCGGAGTACGGCAACTCGGTCGAT
Source organism: uncultured Planctomycetaceae bacterium (assembly GCA_964549445.1). Lineage (GTDB taxonomy): Bacteria > Planctomycetota > Phycisphaerae > UBA1845 > UTPLA1 > SpSt-539. The sequence continues at coordinate 100,860 of CAZJVS010000004.1, read as the reverse complement.
TACATCGAATGGCTGTGCGAGATGCCGTGGTCGGTTTCGACGCCGGATAACCACGACATCAAACGGGCCGAGCAGATTCTCAATGCTGATCACTATGACCTCGATCGGGTGAAGAAGCGGATCCTGGAGTTTCTGGCGGTTCGGAAGCTGAAGCCGAGCGGCAAGAGCCCGATTCTGTGCTTTGTTGGGCCGCCGGGTGTCGGCAAGACGTCGCTCGGGCAGTCGATCGCGCGGGCGCTGGGGCGGAACTTTATCCGCGTGGCGCTGGGCGGCGTTCGCGACGAGGCAGATATTCGCGGGCACCGACGAACCTACGTCGGATCGATGCCGGGGCGGATCATGCAGGAGATCCGTAAGGCGGGGTCGAACAACCCGGTGATGATGCTGGACGAGGTGGACAAGCTGGGGCAGGACTTCCGGGGCGATCCGTCATCGGCGCTGCTGGAGGTGCTCGACCCGGCACAGAACCACAGTTTTCAGGATCACTACCTGGGCGTGCCGTTCGACTTGTCGCGGGTGATGTTCATCTCGACGGCGAACTACATGGATGCGATCCCCCCACCGCTGCTGGATCGCATGGAGCTGCTCGAACTGCCGGGCTACACGGTGCACGAGAAGCTGTTCATTGCAAAGAAGTATCTCGTACCGCGGCAGCGCGAAGAGAACGGGCTGACGGATTCGCAGCTCAAGTTTGATGATGAGGCGCTGAACGGAATCATCGAGGGCTACACGCGCGAGGCGGGCGTACGAAACCTCGAACGCGAGATCGCATCGGTGTGCCGGGCTGTTGCAGCGCGAATTGCGCGAGGTCGAAAGGCGCCGGCGCTGATCAAGCGAGAGGGACTGCCGGAGTTCCTGGGGCCGATCAAGATCGAGCCGGAACTGGCGATGCGCACGAGCGTCTCAGGAGTTGTGACCGGCCTGGCGTGGACGCCAGCGGGCGGGGACATCTTGTTTGTCGAAGCAACGGCCATGCCCGGCAAGGGAAACCTGAGCTTGACCGGCCAGATCGGCGAGGTCATGAAAGAGTCGGCGCAGACGGCGTTTTCACTCGTCCGGAGCCGCACGCAGGAGCTGCATATCGACCCGAAGCGGTTGTCGGACCAGGATATTCACATCCACGTGCCGGCGGGGGCGATTCCGAAGGACGGACCGAGCGCGGGCGTGACGATGTTTACGGCGCTCGTGTCACTGCTGACGGGCCGGGTATGCAAGAAGGATGTGGCGATGACCGGCGAGATCACGCTGCGCGGGCTCGTCCTGCCGATCGGCGGGTTGAAGGCGAAGGCGATCGCGGCGCACCGAGCCGGTATTCGCACGATCATTATCCCGTCGCGAAACCGAAAAGACCTGGTCGAAATCCCTCCCGACGTTCGCAAGCAGATCAAGTTTTTTCCGGTTGATCGCGTGGATTTGGTTCTGAAACATGCGCTCGAGCCGGAAGCGCGAGTTGCCGGACGACATAACGGGCATCGGCTGGCGGCATCGACTTCGGCAAAGAATGACGGCAAGGGCACACCGCCGGCGATTCCGCGAACGATTCGAAAACCGCTGCGGGCGCATTAGCAATCAGCGGATGAATCGCCGGGTTCTGCGGCGGCCGGGTTGTTCATGCCCGGTACCTTGATGAGAAACCCAACTATGAAACGATTGTTCGGTCTTGCGGCGGTGGCGATCTGTGCGGCGGCGGAGACGGCCGGAGCGGCTGAATCGGTCGATGCGATCATCAAGACGCTCGAAGCGGCGTCGGCGAAGGTGACCTCCGTGACGTGCATGCAGCGTGCGACGATGGATTCGCAGATACCTGATAAACGATCGTTGCGCAGTGAGGTGTCCGGGGCGCTCGAGTACGAGCGGAGCGGCGGAAACACGAAGTGGCGGGAGGAATCAAAAGGGTTTCAGATTCAGAAGGCGGCCGGACAGGAGTCCCGCATGGAAGTCGACACGATCAAGTTCGATGATGGGGATCACACGTGGATCGTCATCCAGTCGGGCGGGAAAACGACGGCGTTCAAGCTGCAAATGCGCGAGACGCGGCCGGTGCTGGCGGATAAGACGTTTTTTGACGCGCTGCGGGCAGACAACTCACTGGTGTTGAAGGGGGACGAGGTGGTCGAAGGCCAGAAGTGCATCGTGCTGGACGCCACGCCGAAAACGTTTACGGGAAAGGTGAAGCCGGGGGAGGCGGTGATGCGATACTGGATTTTGCCGGACTCGGGCGTGATCGCGAAGATCGTGGCGCACGACATGCAAGCGCGGCCGCAGGTCACGACGACGCGGACGCAGATAAAGACGGGGGTGGCGATTGCGGCGGAACGATTCAAGCCGCCGCCAGGGGCTGGAATCCAGGATACGGCTCAATAAGCGATTGCGGATCGTCAGTCGTTGACGCTGATGTCATCGCCGAAAACAGATTGGACCAATTCGCTCTCGGCGGCTTCGTGGCGCTGGAGCTGCGTCAGAAAACCGCTGATCTGGCGGCGGTAGGTGTCGGCCGATCGACTGTCGGCCGAATTGGCTGCGCGCAGGTTCAGCATGATTTCGTCGGCCTTCGCCATGTTGGAGCGGTGCTCGCCGCAGAATTGCTGAACTTCGCGCGAAAGTTCGGGGCGGCGCTGGGTGACGGCCGGAAGGCAGCCCTGCGATTCCTCGAGGGCGTAGAGCTTCATGAGATGGGCACGCAGGTGCTCGAAGGCGTCGCGGGTGGATCCGAGCCAACCCGCGGCTTTCGCATCGAGGCCGGAGACTTCGCGCAGGCGGGATTCGATACGCTGAAGCTGGTGGTATTCTTCGCCGGTCTTGCGGGTCAGCTCACTTGACATGTCAGAACTCGGCCAGGGGTCTCCGCTTGCGCGAAGCATTCACCGGTTCGCGCGTCCGGTCAGCGAGAGCAATCCTTCGGGGCTGGAATCAGGCAAATGAATTCCAGCGGCGTCGGTCCCGTGTTGACGAACTGATGCATCTCGTTGGGCGGAACCCAGATGACATCGCCGGCCTTGAAGGTCCGCTCGCCGGCGGCGCTCTGGGCGCGGCCGTTACCCTTGAGAATCAGGATTTCGTGCTCGTAGTCGTGCTGATGATGCGGCGTATGACCGCCGGGTTCGACTTCGAAATGGCGCATGTGGAAGTTGGAGGCGCCGTCGGCCGGGCCGACGAGCATCCGCATGCGGGCCTTCGTCGCGCCCGGGAGTTCGACGGGCCTCTGCTCGATGTTGGCGATTGCATCTATCTTCATCGTTCGGATCCACGCCGGCCGGGCGGCGGACTATTGCGGCTCGCCGCCACTCATATCATAGGTCCATCGATCGCCCGGGCGGTCGTAACTCAGCAACTCGTCCGGCTTGAAGTAGAGGGCGATTTCGGCGGCGGCCGATTCGGGGGCGTCGCTGCCGTGGATCAGGTTGAATGTCTTCGACATGCCGAAGTCGCCGCGGATGGTTCCGGGTTCGGCGTTGAAACCGAAGGTGGCGCCCATCAGCTTGCGGGAGACCGAAATGGCATTCACGCCCTCGGCCACGAGCACGACGACCGGCCCGGCCGTGATGTAATTGATGAGGCCGGGGTAGAAGGGCTTGCCCTTGTGGGGAGCGTAGTGGCGCTCGGCGAGATCTCGCGAAATTTTCATGAGCTTGAGGCCGGCGAGCTTGAGACCCTTGGTCTCAAAGCGAGCCACGATTTGTCCGGCGAGGCCGCGCTGCACGGCGTCGGGCTTGAGAATAATCAGCGTGCGTTCCACGCAGGTCGTCCTTTCTGACGGGTTGCTTGTTCCGCATCGCGATGGTCGCGATGCAGCCCCGATTCTAACCCGGAGAGCCGTTCACTCAAGCCGACCGCCGGCGGCGCGCCATGATCGAGCCAGCGCGGCGGCGGTTTCGGGGCGAACTTCGCGGAAAACGTGGCGGACTTTTCCGTCGCCGTCGAGAAGCAGCACGACCGGCAGAGCGCGGATGCCCCAGGCCGTTGCCACGGGCGAGGACCAGCCACGCTCGTCGCAACAGAGCACGGCGGAAAGGCCGGCGCTCTTCAATGCGGCGTCGGCGTCCGCGACGTGAGCGTCGAAACTGATGGCCACCAGGCGCGGCCGGGCCGGATCGCGAAGGGATGCCCAGCCGCCGAGCTTGCGGAGGAGCTCGCGCGATAGCGGATCCCAGGAGGCGAAAAACAGGACCAGGGCCGGTTCGCCGCGCAGCGGGGCCAGATCGACGTCGGCGCCGCGAGCATCTCTCAGGACCGGCGCCCAAGGTTCGCCAATGCACCGGCGCAGGCGATCCTGGCCGACCAGCGCGGCGGTGGTCGGGTCATCGGGGTACTCGCGCTTCAGTCGGCTGAGTAGGCGATCGACGCTGACGAAGTCCCTCGCTTCGTAAGCCAACTCGACGACTTCGGCAATCAGGGCGGGCCCGAAACCCGCGCCGGGGTGGCGATCTAGATAGTCTTCGACGCGACGGATGCGAAGGGCAATGACCGGCTGAGACGACGGCGCGGGATCGAAACGTGCGAGGGCGACACGCAACCGCCAGTAATCGGCGGCGATGGAGAGTTCCGGAGAGGGATGGCCTTCGAGCAGCTGGGCGGCGAGGCGATCGACGGAGTCGAGCGAATCGTCGCGGATGGTGGCGAGTTCGAAGGTCGTGCGGAGTTTGTCTATCTGGAGCCGGTCGCGTTCCGGGGACGAGGACGAACGAGCGACGGCCGCGTCGATGCTTGCGAGCCGTTGCTCCAGGCGGGCGATATGGCGGGCCGTTGTGGAAGCGAAATCGTCAGCGGCGCGCGTGGTTGGAGCGTCGCCGGACATTGAGAGCAGCGCGAAGATGGTCAGGAGCGGCATTTTGGGCGTAGTACCGGCGGACTTCAGGCGCGGCCGAGCAGCTTTTCGAGCCGGTCGAGTCCGCGGTCGACTTCGGCAAGACTGCACGCGAACGAGAGCCGGACGTGGTCGTCGCTGCCGAAGGCCTCGCCGGGCACGAGCGCCACGTGGGCATCGGTCAGCACTTTCGCGGCGAACTCGACGGAGCCGCGAACTCCCAGTCGGGTATAGGTCTTCGAGACGTTTGGGAAGCAGTAGAACGCGCCGGTTGGCTCGATGCAGGTGACATCGCGCAGGTGGGTCAGGCGTTCGTACATGCGACGGCCGCGGCGCTCGAACTCCTTGCGCATGGTTTCGACGCAGCTTTGATCGGCGGTCAATGCGTGGGCCGCGGCGACCTGATTGAAGGTGCACGGGCCGCTCGTGAGATGCGTTTGCAGCTTCGCCATCGCGTCGATGAGCGGCTGCGGGCCTGCGGCGTAGCCGATGCGCCAGCCGGTCATGGCGTACGACTTGCTGGCGGCGTTGATCGTTATCGTTTTGGCGTAGCACTCCGGGGACAGTCCGGCGAAGCTCGGCGCGACGGTGCCGTTGTAGACGAGACGGTCGTACATTTCGTCAGCGATGATGACAATGTCGCGCCCCGACAGAGCGACGGCGATGGCCTTGGTTTCGTCGAGCGAATAGGTGAAGCCGCCGGGATTGCTGGGGCTATTGAAGATGAGCATCTTTGTTCGCGGCGTGAGGGCGGAGGTGATCTGATCGGGTCGGAGCTTGAAGCTGCGGGACTCATCGCCGCGGAGGAAGACGGGCTTGCCGCCGCAGAGTTTGATCTGCTCGGGGAAGCTGACCCAATAGGGAACGGGCAGCAGCACCTCGTCGCCCGGGTTTACGACGGCGGCGAGGGCCAGGTAGATGGCCTCTTTGCCGCCGCAGGTTAGCAAGACCTGCGACGGGGCGTATTCGAGGTGGTTGTCGCGCCTGAACTTCTGGCAGACGGCCTGCTTTGCCTCGACCAGGCCGCTGGAAGGCTGGGCGTACTTGGTCCGGCCTTCGTCGAGGGCCTTTTTGCCGGCCAGCTTGACGTGTTCCGGCGTGTCAAAGTCGGGCTCGCCCGCGCCGTAGGACACGACGTCGATACCGTTGCGGCGCATTTCCGCGGCCTTTGCCGAGACGGCCATGGTGGCCGAGCTTGCAAGGGCCTGAGCGCGATCGGAGATCTGCATAGCGGGCTCCGCGTCGAGTCGTCGGATAGAATCTATCCGTTGCGCCGAATGGCGACAATGGGACGGAGCAACACACATGGCAGAGGCGCGAAGCCGCGTACTGGATGTCGGCAACTGCGATCCAGATCATGGGATGATCCGGCGGATGCTGGAGCGGCATTTTGACGTCGAGATTGATCGCGTCATGTTCGTTGACGAGGCGATGGAAGCGATGCGGCGTACGGAGTACGCGCTCGTTCTCGTCAATCGATTGATTTTTGCCGACGGGAGCCCGGGGATTGATTTGCTGCGAATGGCGAAGGCGGACGACGCGCTGGCGGGCGTTTCGATCATGATGGTGAGCAACTTCCCGGAGGCGCATGAGGCAAGCGTGGCGGCGGGCGGGATTCAGGGGTTCGGAAAGGCGTCGGTCGGCAGTGCAGAGACGATTGGGCGACTGGCGGACGTTCTTCCTCGACGAGAGTAGGAGACTCGGCCGTTCGAGTTTTCGGTCGTAGCATCTTTCGTAAAGCATTTAAATATAGCAGCTTAGACACGATCTACATTCTTCGATTATGGGAGTGACTTGGCTGCATAGATTCCGTTATGATATCATAGTGATATACAACGGGAACTAGAGGAGACCGTCGCATGACTACCGAATTTGATCGCATCCCAAAACGAGGCGGAGTGATGCTGGCCGTGCTGGCATTGGCCACGATCGGCAACATCTACTGGATCGTGATGTCGATCCGGCACCTGGCGATGATCGGCAAACACCCTGGACCGGGGTTCCTCGACATCGCGGCGCTGCTGGCGGCGATCCTTGCACTGATTGTGCTGATCATCCTGTGGTGCGGGCTGTTCACGTTGCAGCCCAATGAGGGGGCGGTGTTGCTGCTGTTCGGCAATTACAAGGGCACGGCGAAGCGACCGGGATTGAGCTACGCCAATCCGTTTTATTCAAAGAAGAAGGTGTCGCTGCGGGCACGGAACTTCAACACTGAAAAACTAAAGGTGAACGATCAGCGCGGCAACCCGATCGAGATCGCGGCGGTCATTGTGTGGCGCGTGCACGACACGGCTCGCGCGCTGTTCGACGTGGACGACTACTCGCATTACGTCGGCATCCAGAGCGAGTCGGCCATTCGGCATCTGGCGAGCTTGTACCCGTACGATCATCCCGAAGATCACGGCGTTTCGCTGCGCGGCAGCATGGACGAGGTGGCGCGGGCGCTGCAGGGAGAATTGCAGGAACGCCTGGCGAAGGCGGGCTGCGTCGTCGAGGAAGCGCGGCTGAGCCACCTGGCGTACGCGCCGGAAATCGCGGGGGCGATGCTGCGGCGGCAACAGGCGGAGGCGATCGTCGCGGCGCGGTCCCGGATCGTCGAGGGCGCGGTGGGCATGGTGCATATGGCGCTCGACCATCTGCAGAAGGATGCGATTGTCGATCTCGACGCGGAGCGCAAGGCGGCGATGGTGAGCAACCTGCTGGTGGTTCTGTGCGGGGAGCAGGCGGCTTCACCGGTGATCAACGCGGGGACGCTGCACAGCTAGTCGCACAGCGGTGGTGAGATGGCGGAGAAAAAGCCGGTATTACTGCGGATCCCGCCGGATCTCTACGACGCGCTCGCGCGGTGGGCGCGCGACGAGCTGCGGAGCGTGAATGCGCAGATCGAGTTTGTGCTGCGAGAGGCGACGCGGAAGCGGGATGGTCGAAAGTCGCGCGACACGTCGAGCGACGGAACAGTTGCGAACGCAAACGACGACCGGCCGGCTACGCCTTGACGATTTTTTCGCGGCCGCGGCGGACGTTGGCGCAGGCGTTGCGGGTGTCGATCACGAGCTTGGCGTTCTTGACGATCATGTTGGCGTCGTACTTGGTGTGATCGGTTGAGATCAGCACGGCGTCGTAGCGCTTGAGGTTGGCGGCCGTCAGCGGGACGGATTTCATGCCGAGATCGTGCTCGCGGCCCTTGTGGGTGCGGGGGATGTGCGGGTCGTTGTAGTCGACCTTGGCGCCGCGCTTCTGCAAAAGGTGAATCAGCTCGATGCTGGGGCTTTCTCGAAGGTCGTCGACGTCTTTCTTGTAGGCGAGGCCGAGCACGAGAATGCGCGAGCCGCGGACAGGCTTGCCGCGATTGTTGAGGGCCTCGGTCAGCCGCTCGATGACGTACTCGGGCATGAAGGTGTTGATTTCGCCGGCCAACTCGATGAAGCGGGTGGGCTCGCCGTACTGGCGGGCTTTCCAAGTCAGGTAGAACGGGTCAATGGGAATGCAGTGGCCGCCGAGGCCGGGGCCGGGGTAGAAGGCCTGAAAGCCGAAGGGCTTGGTCTTGGCGGCGTTGATGACCTCCCAGACGTCAATGCCCATCTTGTCGAAGACGAGCTTCAATTCGTTGACCATCGCGATGTTCACGCAGCGATAGACGTTTTCGACGATCTTGGCGGCTTCGGCGACTTCGCAGCTTCCGACTGGCACGACCTTGGCAATAGCCTGGGTGTAGAGAGCGACGGCGAGGCGGTGGCTCTTGCGGCCGAGGCCCCCCACCACTTTCGGAATCGTTGCGGTGCTGTAATCCTTTCGGCCGGGGTCTTCGCGCTCGGGCGAGAATGCGAGGAAGAAATCGCGCTCGGCCTTGAGGCCGCTCTTTTCGAGGATGGGCTTGACGAGTTCGCGCGTCGTGCCGGGATAGGTTGTCGATTCGAGTACAACGAGCTGGCCTTTGCGAAGGCGCGGCGCAATGGCTTCGGCCGTGCCTTCGACGTAGGACATGTCCGGGTCGCGCGACTTACTCAGCGGCGTCGGCACGCAAATGATGATCGCGTCGGGCTTCTTGAGGTCGTTCATGTTCGACGTGGCGTGGAATCGCTTGGATCGCACCAGATTTGCGATCGCCTCGGAGGGGATGTGCTCGATGTAGCTGCGGCCGGCATTGAGCATGCGGACCTTGTTGGGGTCGATGTCGAAGCCGATGCAGCGGAAGCCGGCGCGCGTAAATGTACCGACGAGCGGCAGGCCGACGTAGCCCATGCCCATGATGCCGATGACGGCCCGCTTGTTTTCGATGTTGCGTTGAAGTTGTGAAATGTCCACCCGGGACTCCTCTCAGCGTTATTCGATTCCGCCGCCCGCGGCGGGGAAATGATTAGAGCAACCGCATCCGGCGACCGCAAGGGCTTTGCCAATGGCCCGTTACGATCGCGTCGGGTCTGTATCGGTCGCTGGGCGGTTGAGCTTGGGATTTGAGTTCGCGGACGCGATCGAGATGTCAGAATGCGAATACTCATACGCGTTTTGCGAGGTGGATGCGAATTCGTTTGCGGCCACGGGCGAGTTCCAGCTGTGTTCTGATGTGTGACAAAGCACGACGGATGGAGGGGAGAAACGGAGCGATCCGGTATCGGCTTGACAAATCGAGCAGTGAGATTTGTGCCGGATTTTCGGGCATTTCGTACGTTTTCGGACGCGGATTCCTTGACATCGATGCGGCAAAATCGATAACCTAAATTGTCGGGCAAATCTGTAGTCCGGCTCCGGTTCAGTCGCTTCAAGTGCAACAGGAATGCACGGCGACTTTCAGGCAGCATCAGTCCCGATCGGGAGCCGTTCGCCACGTATCCAGACCGACAACATTCAGGGCAGCACGACGCGAAATCAGCGGTTCGCTGAACGCGTCGGTTATTTGGAAAGGATTAGAAGCAAATGCAGCGGTACATTGGCATCATTCTCGTCGCGGTCGGGATTGGCACGGCGGCGACGTGGTTTGGCGGATTTAATCGGAGCTCGCCGGTCGCCGTTGCGCACTCGAATATTTCGCTGAACGACGTCCTCGAAGACGATTCAGGTGATGACGTTCCCACCGGGCCGAGGCAGCCACTCGAGTGGTACAAGCAGAACTTTGCGGCGCCGGAGACATTGAAGACACCGGTCTTCGTTTGCTTTGCGAAAGGCACGCCGCCGGACGTTGTCAATTATGTTTCGCAGATTGAAATGCAGGGCCTCGACGAGCCGGGCCCGCGTTACCAGCTCACGAGCCGGTGGTCCGGTTCGCAGGGAACGCCACGGGCCTTGACGTGGAGCTTCGCGCCGGATGGGCTGAGCATCCCGGGCGGCGTGGGCGAACCAACGGCACCGAATATCCTGTTTTCCACGCTGGATACGAAGTTTGCATCACTCGGCGGTCGCGCTTTCTGGATCAACCGCGTACAGCAGTGCTTTGATCGGTGGTCGCAAGTGACCGGTTTGACTTACACCCGAATAACCGTCGGCGGAAACGACTGGGACGATGGAGCGGTGTGGGGCAGCGCCGGCTCGGCCGGGCTGCGCGGTGACATCCGCATCGCCATGCACAATATCGATGGAGTCAATGGTGTGCTCGCATACAACCAATTCCCGTCCAACGGCGATATGGTGCTGGACAGTTCAGAATCGTGGCAGACCGGGACGCTGCCTTCGAATCAGAACAAGTTTTTCCGAAATACCATCATGCACGAGCATGGGCACGGCATCGGTCTGCTGCACGTCTGCCCGGTGTCGTCGAACAAGCTCATGGAGCCGTTCCTGAATACGGGGTTTGACGGTCCGCAGCACGACGACATTCGTGCCGGCCAGCGACAGTATGGCGATCCGTATGAGAACAATGACACGGCCGGGACCGCGACGAACATCGGAGCCGTCGATGTCGGAAGCCCCATTCACTTTGGAGACCTTCCTGCACCGCTGACCGGATCGAATCCGGCGAATAGCGCCAACCTGAGCATCGATGCGAACGGCAAGGTCGACTACTGGAAGTTCTCCGTCACCGGCGGTCGCACGGCGAGCGTTACGATTACGCCGCGAGGATTTTCGTATCCGTCATATGCCCAGGATGCGAACTGCAATAACGCGGTCGTCAATACAAACAGTCTCGCTGCGGCAAACCTGAACGTGCAAATCATCGCAACGGACGGCACAACCGTGCTGGGAACGGGCAATTCGGCGCCGGCGGGCTCAGCGGAGGTGCTGTCCGGCGTGGTGCTCCCGGCGGCCGGAGACTACTACATTCGAGTGGACGAAGGCGATTCGCCGTCGCAATCGCAGCTCTATTTCATTGACCTGTCGGTCACGGCTCCGTGCGAGTCTCCGGCGATCAACAGCATCGCGTCTGCGAACACGGCGTGCGGCGTGACTTACACTTCGGCGACGCCGTCGGCAACAGGTACGGGCCCGCTGACCTGGTCGCTGGGCGGATCGCCACCAGCCGGAATGACGATCAACCCGGGCAACGGGGTGATCTCGTGGCCGACGCCAGTGATGACCGGGTCGCCCTACACGATCGATGTCGGTGTCTCGAATGCATGCGGTTCGGACAGCACGTCGTTCCAACTGACTGTCGATCCGAATCCGCCGACGATCACGCCGATCGCCGATACCGGCGCAGTGTGCAGCACGCTGTTTACGCTGACGCCGTCGACGACGGGCGGGGCTGCTCCGTTGACGTGGTCACTCGGCGGGACTCCACCGGTCGGCATGACGATCGACGCGAATACGGGCCAGATTTCCTGGCCGAATCCGGTGATCGCGGGAACGCCGTACACCGTCATCGTGCAGGCGGACAGCGCGTCGGGCTGCGGCGGCACGTCGGATTCGTTCGACATCACGGTTGTTCAAGCGGACTTGAACGGCGACGGGACGGTCAGCATTCTGGACATCCCGTACCTCGTCGATCAACTCGTCGGGCTGACGCCGCCGATCCTGTGCGCCGCGGATCTGAACAATGACGGGTTCGTCAACGGCGACGACCTGCAGTTGTTCATCGATCTTCTGCTCTGACGAAAGAAGGCAACCCACAGCCATCCGAACGCCTCCCCCGCGGGAGGCGTTTTCTTTTGCGCGCGCGGACGCGTTGGCGTGGCGGGCGCACGGGCATATCATACGACGTTGGTGTGGTTGCCCGAGACCGGGCCGTTGAGACCCGCCCAGGACAGATTGCTACCCCGAGCATCAGCGAGGCATTCATGGCGCACCAGGTGATCGGCATCAACGCCGCTGAAACCGAGCATCACAGCCACTTTCATGATCATGCGCACGGACACGACCACCATCACCACGATCACGGGGTGGCGGCGGCGGCGAGCCGAGCCAGTCTCGGGCTGATTGCAACTCTGATGGGCGGCATCCTGGTTCTGACCAGCTATTACATTCAGTGGTACAGCCCGTGGAGCTATGAGGACCAGCTTGTCGATGGCGCGATACGCCAAGTCAAGGTTTACCAGTATCAGTTTCAGATGGACGTGGTCGCGGCCATCGGAGCGGCGTTGCTGGGCATCCGAATCATCTGGCACGCGATCCGGAACCTGATCAGCGGCCACCTGCACATGGACGAACTGGTGGCGTTAGCGATTCTGGCGGCGTTTGCGATACAGGATTATCGCGCGGCGGGAGTCATCGGGTTTTTCCTGCTACTTTCCGAGTTGATTGAGACGCGTACGGCGATCGGGGCGCGGGCCGCCATCGAGTCGCTGATCCGGCTGACGCCGACGCGGGCGATGCTGATCACGGGCGGCGGCGAGCAGGAAGTCGATGTCAAGACGCTGCGTGTCGGGCAACATGTTCGTGTGCGGCCGGGCGACAACATTCCGGTCGATGGCGTGGTCAGCACCGGCGAGTCGATCGTCAACCAGGCGAACATTACGGGTGAGTCGTTGCCGGTCGACAAGCGGCCGGGCGATCAGGTGTTTTCGGGGACGAACAACATCACCGGTGCGATGGATATCGAGGTGACGAAGATCGGGCCGGATACGACGCTGGGCCGGGTGCAGAATCTGATCTTGCAGGCCGAGCGGACGCGAATTCCGATCATGCGGTTGATCGATCAGTACGCGATCTGGTACACGCCGGTCGTGTTGATGCTGGCCGGGCTGGTGCTCTACTTCAATCGCGGCGAGGGCAACGGAGTGCAAAAGGCGATCGCGATGCTGGTCGCGAGCTGTCCGTGCGCGCTGATTATGGCGACTCCGACGGCGGTTGTGGCCGGATTGTCGTGCGCGGCGCGGCTTGGGATTCTGATCAAGAACGTAACGAGTCTCGAAACCGCCGGGCGATTGACCGCTGTTGTGTTTGACAAGACCGGGACGCTGACGACCGGGGTGCTGCACGTGACGCGGCTGGTGCCGGCGAGCGGGGTCGATGCGGCGGATCTCGTTCGGTCGGCAGGCAGCGCCGAGCAGCTCAGCAATCACCCCGCGGCGCGGGCGCTCGTGAACGTGGCACGCGAGGCCAACGTGGAACTGACCCGTCCGTCGAAGTTTGAGGAGGTGGCCGGACAGGGCGTCGTCGCGACGCTGAACGGCGAAGAGATCCTCGTCGGGCGCGAGACATTCCTGAAGGCACGCAACGTGGATGTGACGGCGAGCGCCGAGTCGGCGGCCAAGGCCGAGGGCGTGGGTCTGCTGTTCGTGGCGCGCGGCGGGCGCTGCCTCGGATACGTGGGAGTGGAAGATCGGACGCGGCCGGCGGCCCGCGAGGCGGTGCAGCAACTCCAGGCGATCGGCATCAAGCGGATTGCGATGTTGACGGGCGATCAGCGAGCGGTGGCTCGCAAAGTGGCCCGCGAGATGGGCTGCTCGGAGTTCAAGGCCGAATGCCTTCCCCACGAGAAGCTCGACCTGGTTGAACAGATGCGGCGCGAGGGGCAGCGCGTGGTCGTGGTCGGCGACGGCGTGAACGACGCGCCGGCGCTGGCGGCCGGCGACCTGGGCGTGGCGATGGGCGCGGCCGGTTCGGACGTGGCGATCAACTCGGCGTCGATTGCGCTGCTCAATAACGATCTTCTGCGGCTGCCGTTTTTGATTCGACTTTCGCGGGCGACGCGGAAAGTTATCATTCAAAATCTGGTGTTCGGCGTGACGTTTGTCGTTGCGATCGTGACGCTGGGGGCTTTCGGATTTGTCACACCGGTGATGGCGGCTTTTCTGCATACGGCATCGAGCTTCGTGGTGGTATTCAACAGCGCGCGGCTTGTGCGGTTCGGCGAAGAGCATGCGACACACGCGCAAGTGCTGGCTCGCGATGCCGCGGCTCAGCAGCCCGTCGCGCAGCCGGCCTGAAACCCGTCGATCCGACGGTATAATCGGAGTTTGATTTTGAGCGTTCTCGTAACGAGGAAATCTCGATGAGTCTGCTGCGTCGACTTCAAATCGAAGGCGTCAGTCCGGGCGGTTTTTGCGATGAATGGCTGGGCGGCGGGGAGCTGCTGACGAGCGATTCGCCGATCGACGGCAAGCCGATCGCACAGGTCAAGCAGTGCACGCCGGCGGACTACGAGCGGATCGTCACACGCGCGCATGAGGCGTTTCTATCTTGGAGGAGCGTACCGGCGCCGGTTCGCGGCGAGATGGTGCGGCGGCTGGGTAACGCGCTACGCGAGGTCAAGAAGGACCTCGGCGAACTTGTGACGCTTGAGAACGGAAAGATCCGGGCGGAGAGCGAGGGGGAAGTCCAGGAGATGATCGACATCTGCGACTTCGCGGTCGGGCTGTCGCGGCAGCTCTACGGGCTGACGCTCGCATCTGAGCGGCCGAAGCATCGCATGATGGAGCAGTGGCATCCGCTTGGCGTGGTGGGCGTGATCTCGGCGTTCAATTTTCCGGTGGCGGTGTGGGCGTGGAACTCGGCGATTGCGGCCGTTTGCGGCGACAGCACGGTCTGGAAACCATCGAGTCTTACGCCGCTGACGGCGGTGGCATGCACGAAGATCGCCGAACGGGTGTGTCGCGAGACAGGAGTCGATCCGGCGATTTTCAGTCTGGTGATCGGGCCCGGGCGGACGGTCGGCGAGCAGTTGATCAATGACCGCCGCGTGCCGCTGGTTTCCGCGACGGGGTCGTGTTCGATGGGGCGACGCGTGGGAGAGGCCGTTTCCAAGCGGCTCGGGCGCAGTCTGCTCGAACTCGGTGGTAACAATGCGATCATTGTCGCGTCGAGTGCCAATCTGGACCTGGCGATCCGGGCGATCGTGTTTGGGGCCGTCGGCACGGCCGGACAGAGATGCACGTCGACGCGGCGGCTGATCGTGCACGAATCGATTGAAAAGAGCGTGACAGAGCGGCTGTTGGCGGCCTACAGGCAGGTGAGGATCGGCAATCCGCTCGATTCCGGAACGCTGATGGGGCCGCTGATTGACGATGACGCGGTTGAAACGATGATGAACGCGGTGAAGGCGATCCGCGAACAAGGCGGACAGGTTCTGTGCGGCGGCGAGCGATTGAGCGGCGAGAAGCATCCCGGCGGGCGCTATGTGTCGCCGTGCATCGCGCGGGCGCGGAACGAGATGAAGATCGTTCAGGACGAGACGTTTGCGCCGATTTTGTACGTGATGACTTATCGCACGCTCGACGAAGCGATTGCACTGCACAACGGCGTTCCGCAGGGTCTCAGTTCGGCGATCTTTACGAACGATGTCCGTGAGGCGGAGATTTTTGTCTCGGCGACCGGGAGCGATTGCGGGATCGCGAACGTCAATATCGGAACCAGCGGGGCGGAAATCGGCGGCGCGTTCGGGGGAGAGAAGGAGACCGGCGGCGGGCGCGAGAGCGGCAGCGATTCGTGGAAGCTCTACATGCGACGCCAGACGAACACGGTCAACTATTCGAGCGAGTTGCCGCTCGCGCAGGGGATTCGATTCGGGGATTGAGATCGGCGTGCATGCGTCCACGGCCGGTAACCGGGCGGCGGCGCGAGCGAATCGTTCGATCATGTCGCCCGGCCGGAACTCCGATGAATCCGGCACGAGACCGCATGGCCTAGCGCCGCGGTCGAGCGGGAGGCGGCATGGGCGCGGTCGGAAATCGATTCGATGCGTTGATTCTCAGCGCGGCCGGAGAGCGATCGGTCGACACGGCGCTGCATGCGTTGGCGGCGAGCCGCGATCATGGCAGCGGCGACCACATCGACCAAGTGCGGCGGTATTGCCGATTGCTAGCGGAGGCAATGCGGCGTCAGCCCGAGTTCGCTCGCGTGATCGATGAGGCGTATCTGGCGGACCTTGATCGGGCGACGCCGCTGCACGACCTCGGAAAAATCGGCATCCCGGACAGTGTGCTGCTCAAACCGGGGCGACTTTCGCCGGGCGAGATCGCACTCATGCGGACGCACTGCCGCATCGGCGCGGAATTCATCCGGGGCGTGATTGCCGTGACTCCGTCGGCGACATTTCTTTCGATGGCGCTCGACATCGCGGCTTCGCATCATGAGTGGTTTGACGGCGGCGGGTATCCGCAGGGACTGGCGGGCGATGCGATCCCGCTGGCGGCGCGGATTGTGGCGCTGGCCGATGTGTATGACGCGCTGCGGATGCGACGAACTTACAAGCCGGCGATGTCGCACTTCGAGGCGCGGCGGATCATCGTGGGATCGTGGGGGCGACAGTTTGATCCGCGCGTGGTCGCGGCGTTTCTCGATGTCGAACAGCAATTCATGGCGGAGTCGGTTCACGACGTCCAGCCGAGTAACGGGCTTCAACGGCCGGCGTACATCTTTTCGTAGTAGTGTCGATAGCTGCCCGAGACGATCTGGTCGAGCCAGGCGCGGTTGTCCTCGTACCAAGTGAGCGTCTTCTTCAGGCCGTCGTCGAAGCTCAGTGAGGGCTTCCAGCCGAGCTGTGTGCGGATCTTCGTCGCGTCGATGGCGTAGCGGCGGTCGTGGCCGGGGCGGTCTTTGACGAACGAGATCAGGCTTTCGGGCTTGCCCATCAGTTTGAGCATGGTGCGGACGACTTCGAAGTTGGTACGCTCGCTGTCGCCGCCGATGTTGTAGACCTCGCCGGGCTTTCCGCGCGTCAGGACGGTCCAGAGGGCGCTGCAGTGGTCGCGGACGTAGAGCCAGTCGCGGACGTTGAGGCCGTCGCCGTATACGGGCAGCGGCTTGTCGTGACGGGCGTTGTTGATCATCAGCGGCAGCATCTTTTCGGGGAACTGGTACGGGCCGTAGTTGTTTGAGCAGCGCGTGATCAGCGTCGGGTACTGATAGGTGTGCCACCAGGCGGCGGCGAGATGGTCGGCGGCTGCTTTCGACGCGCTGTAGGGCGAATGCGGGTCGAGCGGCGTGACTTCGGAGAACTTGCCGGTGGGCCCGAGGGAGCCGTAGACCTCGTCGGTGCTGACTTGCAGGAAGCGCTTGACGCCGGCGGTGCGGGCGGCGCGGAGCAGGTTGAGGGTGCCGACGATGTTGGTTTCGACGAAGACGGCCGGGCCGTCGATTGAGCGGTCGACATGGCTCTCGGCGGCGAGGTGCATGACGGCGTCGATGTGGTTTTCGGCGATGACGCGGTCGACCAGCGCCGCGTCGCGGATGTCGCCGTGGACGAACTTGTAGCGCGGGTTGTCGGCCACGCTGACCAGGTTGCCGAGGTTTCCGGCGTAGGTCAGGGCGTCGAGGTTGACGACGTGCGCCTGCGGGGCCGTGTCGAGGACGTATTCGACCAGATTCGAGCCGATGAAGCCGGCTCCGCCGGTGATCAGCACGCGCTGCGGGACGAATTCGTCGGGCTTCATGCGTTTGCTCCACCGACAAGTTGCTGGACGTGGGCGAGCGACTCGAAGGTACCGGCGTCGCTCCACCAGCCCTTGAAGTGGCCGAACGTCAACTCGCCCGCGCTGAGGTAGGCGTTGTTGACGTCGGTGATTTCCATTTCGCCGCGTCCGGAGGGCTTTTGGCGGCGGATGATGTCGAAGACCTGGCGATCGTAGAAGTAGATGCCGGTGACGGCGAAGCGACTCTTGGGCTGCTTGGGCTTTTCCTCGATGGACACGACCCGATCGCCCTGTATTTCGGCGACGCCGAAGCGGTGCGGGTCGGGAACTTCCTTGAGCAGGACACGGGCGCCCTTGGGCTGCTGGTCGAACTGTTTCACGTGCGGGGCGAGGTCGTCCTGAAAGATGTTGTCGCCGAGGATGACCGCGAGCTTTTCGCCACCGGCGAAGTTTTCGGCGAGGCCGAGGGCCTGGGCGATCCCCCCTGCTTCGTCCTGCACCTTGTAGGTCATGCGGACGCCGAACTCGCGGCCGGAGCCGAGGAGACTGACGACGTCGCCCATGTGCTCGACGCCGGTGACGACGAGGACCTCGACGAGGCCGGCGTCGCGGAGCTTTTCGAGGGGGTAGTAGATCATCGGCTTGCGGCCGATGGGCAGCAGGTGCTTGTTGGTGACCTTGGTCAGCGGCATTAGCCGCGAGCCCGTGCCGCCGGCGAGAATGACACCCTTCATCGGGGCGATTATGGCGGTCGGGCGCATGCTTTTCAATTGCAGAGTGCCCGATATCATCGCGGCGCGACACTCGACGACACGGTGGGAGTTGAGATGGCGAAGGCAGACAATCTTGTGGTGTTTGGCGGGAGCGGCAGTCCGCATCTGACGGCGGCAATCTGCCGACGGCTGGGGCTTCGCCCGGGCCGGTGCGAGACGCTGCAATTCTCCGACGGAAACACGTTTGTGCGCGTCAGCGACAACGTGCGCGGCAAGGATGTCTTCCTGGTGCAGACCCTGAGCCGGCCGGTGAACGATCGGTTCATGGAGTTGCTGTTTTACGTCGATGCGTTTCGGCGAGCGTCGGCGGCGAGCATCACGGCCGTGATTCCGTTCTTCTCGTACGGCAAGGGGGACAAGAAAGATGAGCCGAGGGTTTCGATCCGGGCGCGAGTTTGCGCGGATTGTCTCGAGGCGGTTGGGGTCAGCCGGATCGTGACGATGGATTTGCATGCGCCGCAGATTCAGGGGTTCTTTCGGGCGCCGGTCGACCACCTCTACGGGCTCAGCTTGATCGTGAAGCACTATCGGCCGCGGGTGGCGCGGGGTGACTGGGTGGTGGTCGCGCCGGACGTCGGCTTTGGGGAGATGGCGCGGCACTATGCGCGGGCGCTGGGGGCGAAGACGGTGATCGCGGAGAAGGTGCGATCGGGGCACGATGAGAAGGCACGGGTCGAGCGGCTCATCGGGCGGGTGGCGGGGATGAACGCGCTGATCGTGGATGATTTCGTGACGACGGGCGGGACGCTGATTGCGACGGCGGAGCGGTTGATGGCCGAGGGGGCGAAGTCGGTGTATGCGGGGGTGACACACGCCGTCCTGGGGGCGGATTCGGCGCGGCGGATTGATGCGTCGCCGATTCGCGAGCTGGTTGTCACCGATACGCTGGAGCATGAGAAGCGGGAGCTGGGGCGGCGGATTCGCGTGCTGTCGTCGGCGGGGTTGTTTGCCGAGGCGATTCGGAGCATTCACAAGCGGACGAGCGTGAGCCGGTTGTTTCGGTTTTGAGACGCGGTGCCAAGAAAACCCGAGACAGCCCGATGACGGGGGGCGCTCGATTTCGCGCGAATACGTAAACGTGCAAAAACCCGAAAGAACGCGCCGGAAGGCGCACGGGCCGGACGGGTTGGAGCCGGACGGGGGCTCAAAAGTAAGAACGGTGAGAATTCGCGAATTCATTGGGGTATTGAGGTAAGATCGCGCGAGACTGCGAAGTCGAGGTTCATAATCGGCTGCGCGTGGTTGCGGGCCCATTTTGACGTTCCCCTTTGTTTTCCGCTGGGACGCGCCGGGATTTGATGGGACGCGGGTCCTGGCGGTCGGTTTTCAGTCACGAGTTCACTGTCATCCGTTCGCGGGTTTGCGGCGCGCGACTTCTTTTCTTGACGATAGAAGACGATAGAAGACGATAGAAAGCCGGACAATTCATGTCGTGATTTCAGTCGAAACGGTCGTCGCCATCATTTTCCGTGTGCGCAGAATCTCTCCATGGCCGCGCGGGGCACCCTTCGACAGGCCCAGGGACCGGTCGACGGCAGAAGCCGTGCGGCTTTTTCGATTGTTCGTGCGAGGGGTACACGCCCTCGCGCTATCTGTAGTAAAGAGTGGCCAGCGTTCCGCAGGACTGAGGGCTTCGTGCGTTTGGACATGACTGGAGGGTGCGGGAGAAAGGGGCAAGCGCGAGGGGGGATGGGCGGACGATTCCGCTGTCGTTGCGGGTTCTTCTGCAAAGGGTTGATTCGCGGGCAACGGAAAACGGGGTTACGCATGCCGGAACTCGGAATCGATTTCCGGACGCATTGGCACCGGACTTGCGAGTAAACAGAGCAATAGAATAGAGCGGTCCGCCGCCCCGATCGTTTCATCGGACACAATGACAGCTTACGGAGATCGGGGCGGAGTGAGGATTCGTCATGATACGCTCGATCTGGGGAATCTCGTTCGTCGCAACGGCCATTCTGACGCCAACTGTCAAGGCCGACACGCTGTTGCACCGCCAAGCGCCAAGTCGCGGATTCGGGATTTCGTCCGACACGGCGTATAACGACGACTTCGGGCAGCCGACGAGCGCACTGACGGCCGATCGGTTTTCACTCGCACAACCCACGTCGGCGGCGTGCCGAATTGTGTTTTGGTCGTTCTATGGTACCTCGTTCGCCCCTACCGACCCCGCCCCCCCGCTGTCGGAAACGATTCGCGTGAGACTGTACGGCGAGTCCGCAGGATTGCCCGGCGACGTGCTTGATGAGGCGTTCTTTATCGATCCACCGCGTATCGCAACCGGCTTCCTCGTGAACGAGTTTCCACGGCGAAAGGAATACCGATATCAGGATGAATTGCCGACGTGCTGGAATCTTACGGCCAATACGAATTACTGGATCGAGGTCGCGCAGGTCGGTGATTTGGAAAGCGTCTTTCGATGGGAGAACTCCAGCGGAGGTGAGTTCGCGAATCAGTTTCCAATTGGTGCGCCATGGCACTTGAGTGCGAATCCGACGCAAATGGCCTATGAGATTAGAACGCCTGAGCCCGGTAGCGGCGCGCTGCTGGTTTTGGGCGTTGCAGTGATACCTCGCAGGGCGGGGGTCTGCGCGAAGGCACGGCACTTGCGACGGAGGAACTTGCCATGAAGCGCTTATTCGTCGGCGCTGCGTTCGTCTTGCTATGCGCTACCGCGGCTCGGGCCGACACGCTGTTGCACCGACAAGCGCCTGGGCGGACGTGGGCATGGGATGCTGACACGCTCAATCACACTGAGTCTGGTTTACCAAGCGGTCAACTCGTGGCGGATAAGTTCATTTTGAATACGGATTTGCCTGTGTGCAGGATTCTCTGGTGGGGCGCATATGGCAGCTCGCTCGACCAAGTCCCCGAGCCCGCTCCAACGACCGAAACAATGCGGATCCGGTTCATGGAGGACGCAGGCGGCCTGCCTGGTCAAGTGCTTGACAATTTCGTCATTGTGAATCCGCTTCGCCAAGCGACGGGATTCTCCATCGCGACAGGTCCGGGGCCGCCGGAGTACAGGTACACGGCTGAATTATCGAGTTGTCTCGCCCCTCAAACCGGAGTCGCATACTGGTTGGAAATCGCCCAGTTCGGTGACCAGACTTCGCGGTTTCGATGGGAAGCGTCGAACACTGGCGGCGAATTTGCGGTGCGATTTCCAATCGATACCCCATACCGACTTGTTGGTGGCCTCGGCCAGTTGGCCTATGAGTTGAGAACGCCTGAGCCGTGCAGCGGCGCGCTGATGGCGCTGGCGGCGGGATACTTGCTATGGCGCGGTAGGGGATAGCACACACATTTCGATCGCGGTCTTGAGGACCGACTTACTCGGCTGCGCGGAGTGCGACCGAGATCAACGAGTGGCAGTTGAACGAGCGCGATGCGCTGGCGGCGCTCTGCCGGACGGAGCGATTCGATTCTACGCGGGCGAAGCTGGCCGAGCTTGGGCTGCCGGCGGCGATTCCGTGGGCGCGGGTGGCGGAGACGGCACCGTAGAGCCGATGCGGGAGGGACGCGGCCGCTGCCCGATGCGGGCGGGGGTGCGGTTGGATCTGAACAGCACCGCTGGTCTGTGTCGGCCGGCGAGGGCGCCGGCCGCTACGGGACCTGCGATACCGTGGGCGCGGGTGGTGGAGACTGGGCCGTGACGGGGCCGGAATCGCGGGATTTGAGCAATATGGCCGGACGGCCGATAGAATAGGGCGAGCGTCTCCCCGCCTCGCTTGGTTGCCTCCGGAGTGAATGACATGCGTACGATTGCGATGTTGCTGGTGGCCGTGTGTCTTGCGTCGACGGGGTGCGAGATCGTGCCGGACGGGACGGCGTGCACGGCGCTGTACGCCTACGGCGTCACCGCCGAGGTGACGGACGCGACGACCGGAGAGTTCATCAGTGATGCGACGCTGACGCTCCGGGACGGCAACTACGAGGAGGAGATGCAATACCGGTATCAGGGATCGTACGTCGGGGCGGGCGAGCGGGCGGGCACGTACACGCTGGAGGCGTTCTTGCCGGGATACGAGTCGCAGACGATTAATAACATCGTGGTCACGGCGGACGAGTGCCACGTCATCGGCGTGGCGGTGACGGTGAAGCTGGTGCCCGACGATACGCCGTAGAGCCGTAGCGAAACACGAATCAGCACATCGCAGCGTTAGCGCTTTTTGCGGCGGCGAGCGCCGCGCTTGGGCAGGGCTCGGACCTTGCTTGCGCGCGGGCTGAGTTGCTGCTTGACCCGCAGCAAGTCGGCGCGATGGTAGAGGCGATAGCTGTTCATCGGGTGCCGCAGGGGCGTGAAGAGCCCGGCGCGATCCCAGTTTCGCAGGGTTCCGGCCGAGACATCGAGAAACTTGGCGGCCTGCGACACGGTCATGTGGGTGCGCAGGGTCGGCGGCGCTCCGCCGCGGGTGGCTTTGACCGGGCGGCGAGCCGTCGATTTTCGTCGGCCTGCGGAAGATGAGGTGCGCTTGCGGCTGGTAGTCTTACGAGGCTTAGCCATGTCGGGAACGGTATGGCGAGAGTCGGTTGCGGGCAAGAAGAAAGTTGGGAAATCGCGGGGAACTTTCGGCTGCGGTGGAAGCGGGCGGGCACGCCGGGCGCGGCGGGATTCGTAAGTAATTATTTCATCATTGCTTATATCAGCGATCGAAAATGGCGTGCGTTCGGACCACGGTGCGGCGATTCTCAACTCGCAACGTCAGCCATTCGCGCTACTTCTTGATCTCGCCGGTCATTGGGACAAAGCGGACGGGGGCCACGCGGCGGCGATCGAGCTGGCCGTCGGCACGCTTGGTCAGCACGAGCAGGTCCTGAGCGAAGTCGCCGGAGTCGACGGGGATGACCATGCGGCCGCCGACGCGGAGCTGGTCGACGAGCGGTTGCGGCGGCTGCGGGGCGGCGCAGGTGACGATGATGCCGTCGTACGGGGCGTGCTCGGGCCAGCCGCGGAAGCCGTCGCCGATGCGGGTCCGAACGTCGGTGTAACCCTTTTCGTGCAGGAGCTTGATGGTCCGCTGGGCCAACGGCTCGACGATTTCGATGGTGAAGACGTGCGGCGTCAACTCGGCGAGGACAGCGGCCTGGTAGCCGGAGCCGGTGCCGATTTCGAGGATTTTGTCGCCGGGCTTTACGGCGAGCAGCTGAGTCATCAGTGCGACGATGTAGGGCTGGGAGATGGTCTGTTCGTGGCCGATGGGGAGCGGGTTGTCGTCGTATGCGCGGGCGGCGAGATTGGCGGGGACGAACCAGTGGCGCGGGACGAGACGCATGGCGTCGAGGACACGCGGGTCGGTGATGTCGCGGGCGGCGAGCTGGGTGTCGACCATCTTGTTGCGAGCGGCGGCGAATTGGTTGGAGCGCGGCAGTGAGCGCTGGGTGGTCGCAGACTGCGTTGTCGCGAATTGCGGAGGGTCTTCGGCGGCAGCGGCAAGACGCGGTTCGCCGCGGCAGCGTGCGGCGAGGAGGGCCAGCAAAATGACGATCGAGCCAAAGCCCTTCATGGAAGTGCGATCCTTGCGGGATTGTAGCCGGCGCGTCGCACGGGCGGTGCGAGAACGCGAATGGCACGATGTCGAAGCGACTTGGCCACGATCGTTCGAACGAGCTACGATAGGCGGTCGTAAGGAGATTGGATGAGCCGTTCGACCGTAGCCATTCTGAAGACTCGCCCCGCTACCGTGCTGCACGATTATCACGAACTGATGAACCTGGCGGGTTATCAGGACGTGGTGGCGAAGGACGCGGACACGGCGCTGAAGGTCAATATCAGCTGGCATTTCTTTTTCCCTGGGAGTTCGACGACGCCGTGGCAGCTCGAGGGCGTGATCCGGGCGATGAAGCGCGACGGGTACAAGCCGGAGCTGATGCACGCCTGCCATAACCGGACGGTGGTTATCGACGCGCATCTCGGCGAGCGCGAGAACAAGCAGCTTCAGCCGGTCGAGGCGCACGGGCTGCGAAACATTCACCTGTACGAAGGCGAGCCGTGGATCGAGATCGGCGAGGCCGTGGGCGATCTCACGAAGAAGTTCCTTTGTCTGAACGAGGTGTATCCGAAGGGGTTCCGCATTCCGCGGCGGTTCATCGGCGAAAACATTATTCACCTGCCGACGGTCAAGACGCACATCTTCACGACAACGACCGGGGCGATGAAGAACGCGTTCGGTGGATTGCTGAACGAGCACCGGCACTGGACGCACCCGGTGATTCACGAAACGCTGGTCGATCTGCTGATGATTCAGAAGAAGATTCATCGCGGCGTGTTCGCGGTGATGGACGGCACATTTGCCGGCGACGGGCCGGGTCCGCGGTGCATGACGCCGTACACGAAGAACGTGTTGCTGGCGTCGGCGGACCAGGTGGCGATCGACGCGGTGGCGGCGAAGCTGATGGGGCTTGATCCGATGAAGATCAAGTTCATCCGGCTGGCGCACGACCTGGGGCTGGGTTGCGGCGATCCGTCGAAGATCGAGATTGTCGGCGATGCGGCGGCGGCGGCGGAGAACTGGCACTTTGATGGGCCGTTCAAGAAGATGACGTTTGCCAGCCGGATGCAGCACAAGATTTACTGGGGCAAGCTGAAGACGGCGATGGAGTGGTCGCTCAAGACGTGGCTGGCGCCGTGGGCGTACATCGCGAGCGTGATTTATCACGATTCGTACTGGTATCCGCGGCACGCGAATCGGCAGATGCGCGAGGTGTTGAGGAGCGACTGGGGGCGGCTGTTCGCGAACTGGGAGAAGGTGACGCCGAACGAGGCCGGATGGCCGGACGTGGGGACGGAGTCGGCGGAGTACATCAGCGGGTCGCTGCGGACGCTGGGCAAGTCGGTGGGGATTCTGGGGACGTGCATCAAGGAAGCGCCGGAGTTCAAGTCGCGGCGGCCGGCGGTCGCGACTCACGAGTAGATCGCCTATCGCGCGGGAACGGCGGAGGGGGCGTCGCGGAGTTCGGCGTGAGCGATCGCCGCGCGGGCGCGCTTCGTCACCCAGACCATGACGATGATGCTGAGCACCAGGCCGACGACGTTGACGACCATCTCGGCCGTTGAATGGTGTTTGACGCCGCCGGCGTACTTGGTGACGTGAGCGGCGACCCAGCCGAAGTAGACTTCGACGAAATAGCCGGGGATGTGGCCGAAGGCGGCGATGAAGAAGGTCGAGAGACTGACGCGGCTCGCAGCGCCCAGGATGTAGCTGAGGGTCGTTGGGTTGACCGGCGTCAGGCGAAGCAAGAAATGAAATCGCAGGCCCTCGCGGTCGGCCACCGACGCAATCGCGGCGAGCTTGGGGTAGTTGTTCAGCCAGCGAGAGACCCAGCCGGAGAGGAAGCGGCGGGCGAAGATGAAGTTCAAGACTGCTCCAATGATGCCGGAGGCGCAGATGATCAGCGTGCCTTGCCAGAGACCGAACATGACGCCCGCGGCGAGCGCGAAGATGGTGTCTGGAATGAAGAAAGACGTCAGGACGATTACAAGAAGCGTGAAGGCCCACGGCGCCCAGGGTCCGAGGCCGGCGATCCATTTTTCCAGGCGCGGGATATCGTGGGCGACATGGCGTCCGACGACGAGGCAGAGGCCGAGCAACCCGACCGCGAGGACGATCCGCGGACCGTTGTCCCGCAGCCGGGACCATGGACCGAGCGAGTTGGCGCGGTGAGCCCGGGGCGAGGTGTGGACTTCGCTCACCACGGAGACTCGCCCGAGGGCGCGCGGCCGGTTGGACTCGGTTTCATGTCGGACATTGGGCGAAGGTCGCGATCGAGGTCGCCAAGCTGGAGATGGCGCCGGAGAAACTGCCGAGGCCGAGCGTATCGAGAAACTGCCCGACCGTGTATGCGAAGATGTTCAGGAACGTGATGATTGGTCCGAGCACGAGGCATGTGACGGGTACGGGTTGGTTGGGAAACATCCGCAGCTGCTCCTGTCGCGAGGGGGTTCGCAATTGCTAAGGTAACACGCGGGCCGGGTTGATCAAAGGGGCCCCGGCGGCATCGACCGGCCTAGGGCTTAGCGTCTTCATCGGCGGGGCCGCTTGACGTTGTCGGATTTCCGCTGAGGCGCTTCTTCAAATCTTCGAGCCGGCGATGAACCTTGGGAGTGAAGAGCGGGTCCGCATCGAGAATCTGATCGAGGGCCCGGGCCAGTTCCGGGGCGCTGGGGGCGCTCGACGCGTCGAGCCGCTCGCTGACGGCCGCCTCGATTCGGTCGGCGATCTCGTCGTGGTTGAGCAGACCGGCGTCGCCAGTTGCGGAGCGATTTCGCTCGAGAAACTGCGGCAAGGCGTCGTACCGTCGCGCGGTGAGAAGCGCTTCGACGGCGCGGGTCATCAGACGGCGGGCGCGATCGAGTTCGTCCTGGCGCTCGGCCGGAGCGGACGTCGAGCGGCCGTCGGCGGCCACCGCCTGGGCTGCCTGCTCGAAGTAGGAGGCGGCGACGGCCGGACGATCGAGGGCGAGATTTGCATTGGCCAAACGCTCGAGCACCTCGGCGCGGCGAACGACGGCGGGCGCTTCATCGGGGGCGCGGCCGTTGACGGGTGCGGAGGTCGACCCGTTCGGCTGGCGAACCGACTGATCGGCAAGTCGGCGCTCGGCCTGAGCGAGCAACTCGACGGAGCGCTCGAGGGCCGAGCGATCGGCGGGGCCCGCGAGTCGATCGGCCCAGACAAGCTGCTGTTCGACTGGACGGCGCTTCAGGAGCGAACGGAGACTTTCCCAGGCCTTGAGCCGCGTCGATTCCTCCGGTTCGCGGGATGAATCAAGTCGGACGAGCAGTGCGGCCAGATCATCGTCGGTCGTGAGACATTTTCCGATCGCTTCGGCCGCGGCCGTGCGCACCGAGGGATCGGCGTCGTCGAGCAGCCGGCGAAGCCGGGCCGACGCTGTGCCGTCGTCGGTCGCGACGAGTCCGCGAATCCCGGCGCGCCGAACGGCGGCGGATGAAGGCCCGAGGCGGGCGTTTGACGATTCGACGGCGTCGAGGAACTGGGGGCGGAATCGCGGATCGGCGACGCGCGACATGGCGTTGAGGCAGGCCTCGCGTTTCAAGTCAAAGTCGCGCGCCGCGGTGTCTGGAACGGCGTCGGAGGGCGCTGGCGAGGTGCTCGGCCGGCCGGCGTCGAGGAGTTTGCGGTAGTGGGCATCAAGGGTGTCGGCGGCGGCCCGGACGACGTCGGCAGGCGCGACGCCGGGCTCGGCCAGACTGGCGAGCGCCAGCGCGGCTTCGGCCTGGACCTGCGGTGAGGAGTCGTCGAGGGCAGCCTGTACCGCGGAGGTGGCGGCGGACCCGCCGATCCGTCCGAGGGCCGAGACGATGGCGGCGCGGACCTGGCTCGCGGGCTCGCCCTTGAGAGCTGCGAGCAGTGCCGGCACCCGCGACTTGTCGCGAAGGTCTCCCAGGACGGCGACGGCGCCGCGACGTATTTGCGGATTTACGTCGGCGACGAGGGCCTCGACGCGCGTCGTGATCTCGGGAGCGACGGTCTTGCGGTCGGTGATGCGGGCGTCGATCAATTCGACGCCGATGCCGCGAATCTCGGCGAGCGGGTCATTGAGGAATTCGAGAAGGAGCTTGTCCCTGTCGGCGTCGGGGGCGGCGTAGTATGCGTTCCGCTGAGCGGTCAGGAGTCGGGCCGTGAGAAGTGCGGTTCCAAAAGCCGCGCGATCGATGCGGGTGCGAAGTTGCTCGTTGCGTCGCTTGAGCCACGCGACGGGGTCGAGGTTTCGATTCTCGTCCCACCAGGCGCGTGCGGCGGCAACGTCGACGAGATCGACGTCACTGCTGTCGTCAATCTTGTCAAGCGCGGCGGCGACGATCTCAGCGTTCGGATCCGTCAGCAGGTTCATGAGGGCGGCGACGGCAGCTTTGTCGTCGCCCATGGCGCCGAGGGCTTCGATCGCCCCCAGTCGGCGGGCGAGGGGCGCGGAGCGTTGCGCGGAAAGCGCGCGAAGGCGATCGATGGCGCCCGGAACGACACAGCGAGAGAGAGCGACGGCGGCGCTGCGCCGCATGGCCGGCTGCTCAGCGCCGAGAAGTTCAAATAGCGGCTCGACGAGGACGGCACGACGGAAAGGAGACTCGATGACGCTCTGGCAGGCGGCCGCCTGCGCGGCGGGGTCGGCCGAGTTGCGGAGGACGGCGGCGAGTCGTTCCCAGGCGGCGGGCGACTCCATCCGGAGCAGCTCGCGCGCGCCGACGACGCGAGCTGACGGCTCATTGTTTCCGGTCAGGAGTCGCAGATTATCCGCGATGAGGCGTTCGAGTACGGCCTGCGATTGGGTGGCGGGTTGAGATGATGAAATGGAGGCGGCCTGCGCCCCGATCACCCGCGATTGATCAGCCGCAATGGCTGAAAACATGGAGAACATCACGCAGACAGGGAGCCGGCGGCGGGGCTGCTTGCGAGATGGAATGGGCCGGGGCGCGACCATTCGGGGCATCCTGAAAACGCGGGGGTCGGACGCCGGTTCGGGCACGGGGGGTCGCGCAGAATCGGACTACCGACACTAACTGCTTCTAGCACCGCCATTTCAGACCGTCAACGCTTCGCGTTGGTGAGTCGAAAAATGGTGCGGCGTGGGTACCACAAACGAAGCTGCCCTACCGATGTATCGATCAGGCGCAGCGTTCGTCCGATATGGACGCTGGCATGCCTGCAACCCAAGTCGTACACTGTGGTAAAAGACGGCAAGAAAGGACCTCGCCGTACAACAAATGACAACAAGGAATGCATTAATGACGAATCGTGGCCGTTGGGTGTTCCTCGCGCTGATCTGTTCACTGGGATCGGGCGGCACGGCGCTGGCTCAGGCCGGTGCGGCCGGTCGATCGCCGGCGACGTCGAAGCCGGCTGAGAGCACGCCGCTGACGGATCCGACGAATCCGGGACTCTGGAACGCCGACCGGATGATGGAGGATGCGGTCCAGACGCTGGTCCGACGGTACAACCTCAATCCTGAGCAGACGGAATACACCCGGAAGCTGCTGACGACGAAGACGAAGTCGTTTCTGAAGGACCACGAATCAGAGCTGCGGCAACTGATCCGCGAGTCGATCGAGATGAACATCGACAAGCGGAAGGCGACGCCGGAGAACTACAAGGCGTGGGCGGAGAAGGCCCGGCCGCTGTTTGAGCGGGCGAAGAAGGACATTCTCGACGGAAACAAGGAATGGGGCGACATCCTCAACGATACACAGAAGAAGATCCACGACTTCGACTTGGCCCAGATGCAGGGCACTTTTACGCAGATGGACGGGCTGATTACGAAGTGGTCGGACGGTCAGTACAGCCCGAAGGACTTGTCGCCGCGTCCGCCCTCGGCGGTCGCGAAAGGGAATGATCCGCAGGGCCATCGGCTGAGCGACGGGCCGGAAGTCTATGTTCGCAAGACGGAAGAGCTGTGGCAGCTCTATGTGAATCGATTTATCGAGGTGTACCAGCTTACGCCTGAGCAGCGAAACGCGGGGTACGCCATTCTCCAGGATTGCCGCGGCCGTGCGACGGGGTATCGCAACGGCCACAAGAAGGAGTTTGACGCGGTCGAGGCGCAGTTGAAGGAGGCGTCCAACACGCCGACGGCCACCGCGCGGGCGATCGAACTGCGTGAACAGCAGGCCACACTCGAGCAGCCGATCCAGGACATTTTTAATGACCTGCGGCAGCGGCTGGACCAGATTCCGAGCAAGGCCCAGCGCGGCGGCGTCACGTCGGAACAAGTTGCCTCGCTTGAGGCATTGGCGAAGGTTTCGACGCCCGGAACGCCGGTTGAAAAGCCCACGACGGTGGCTCCTGCGGGTCCGACGGCGAAGCCGACGCACGAGCGAAACGCCACGAAGCATCCAAGCGAGCCGGCGAAGAGCGCCCCACCAGACTCGCAGCCTGCTAAACCCTGAGCTAACAAAATTTTACAGCTTTGACCGGTTGAATCTGCGACTCACGGTTGAGTCATCGGCCGGGCGGTGCTAGTATCAGGGACTTATGGTCGGGAGCGCGGGCTGAGCATGGCCCGCGGACCCGATCGACTGCCCTTCCTCGCTGCGAATTGCCTCGACAGGCCGACCCCCCGCATCGGCTCAGCGCATGGAGCGCCTGGGCGGCAGATTCGCATAACGGTGGACGTTGCCGACGCGTCAGCCGATCAATTAGTATTCCGCCGACCGAGGCGTAACCCGGCAAAGGCCAATAATATGGCCCGCCGAGGTTCGCACGTGGCAGGACGGCGATCGGCATCGAGGCCGTGAAGGGTCTATGGATTTGATGTATTTGTTGGTCGTCGTCGCGCTGCTGTGGGCGCTGGCTACGCTGCAGGGAATCTGGTCGCTGATTGCAGGGACGCGGTTTTACCGTTTCGTGCGTCGAGCGACGCGGAATAATCCGCGCATCAGTGGTTTCTCCCCGCGGGCGAGCATCTTTCTGCCGTGCTGCGGCGTCGATGACCGCCTTTCGGATACGGTCGCCGCACTCGCCGCCCAGGATTATCCGGATTACGAAGTTATTTTCGCGTTCGAGTCGGTCGAAGATCCGGCTTACGCGGCCGTCGGCCGCTGGGCGAGCAACTGGCAGAAGCACCGCTGGCGACGCGTCGTGGCGGGCCGGGCGGAGAATCGATCACAGAAGATCCACAACCTGCTTGCGGCGCTGAACGTGGTCGGGGCCGATCGCGAAGTGTACGTCTTTCTCGACTCGGACGCCGTACCTCATCAAGACTGGCTGGCGCACCTGATTGCGCCGCTGGCGGAAGAGGGCGTCGGAGCGGGAACGGGCTTCCGCTGGTACACAACCAACGGCAGCGTGGCGAGCGGCATTCGCTCGGCGTGGAACGCGGCGTCGGTGACTTTCCTGCACGAAGATCGCCTGAACTTCTGCTGGGGAGGATCGACCTCGATTCGACGCGAGACTTTTGAATCGCTCGGCATCGCGGCGAGATGGCAACGGGCGCTGTCGGACGACTACCAAGTGACGCGAGCGATCCGCGACGCGCGACTGCGGATCCGGTTTGTGCCGCAGTGCATCATCCCGTGCCTCGACAGCACGACGATGCACGGCTTCCTCACCTTTGCGCGGCGACAACTGATTATCACGCGCGTCTGTGCGCCGGCCTTGTGGCGAGCGGGACTGGCGCTGGCGAGCAATTTCATCCTCGGCGCGACCGGCGTCGCGGGACTTGCGATCTACGCCTACATGCATCAGATGCCCG
This sequence comes from uncultured Planctomycetaceae bacterium, assembly GCA_964549445.1. Lineage (GTDB taxonomy): Bacteria > Planctomycetota > Phycisphaerae > UBA1845 > UTPLA1 > SpSt-539. The sequence continues at coordinate 69,358 of CAZJVS010000004.1, read as the reverse complement.
AGTTGATGTGGACGGCAATCTCGGGCTACCTGGTGATTTTGCTGCTGGCATCGGCCAAGTCGGTCCTGCGACAACTCGCCGTGCGACAGGTGCTGAGCTGGCCAAGCATCAATTGGCGTGATTTCATGTGGGACGTCGTCTTCATCGCCCCCGTCGGCATGTTGCACCTGGGCTTGCTGCTCTCGTCGGCCCGGACGCGGCGGATTGTGTGGCGGTCGACCGAGTACGAGATGGTATCGCCGGACGAGACGGTGGTGCTGGCGCGAACGAAGCCGGTGCCTCCAAGTCCGCATGCTGAGCCGGCCATCGGACTGACCTGACGCCCACTTGCTGTTGACCCGTTGTTCCCCCCCGTCTTGAAGCATTTCAAATTGCGGCGGCGCTCGACGTGCGTCAATATTAGGCGGCCGCGCGTGCGGTGAGGACACCATCGATGACACATATCATCGCCGAGCCGTGCATCACCGTGAAAGACACGGCCTGCGTCGCAGTGTGCCCGGTCGATTGCATACACCCGACGAAGGACGAGCGCGCGTACGCCACGGCGACGCAGCTTTACATCGATCCGGCGACATGCATCGATTGCGGACTGTGCGTTGATGAGTGCCCGGTACGGGCGATCTTCCCGCAGGACGAGCTCCCGGTCGATTGGGCAAAGTTCATTCAGATCAACACGGACTATTTTGCGAAGAAGGCGTGATCCATGCTGCAGGAGATGTTTGAGCACCAGGCGGCTCTGAATCGACGGATCGGTTTTGACGCGGAGGCGCTGCACCGCCGCTTCGACCCGCAGACGGCCGGCGTGTGGCTGAACAACTACATCGACGCGGCGTCGAACGAATTGGAAGAACTTCGCAACTGCACGTTCTGGAAACACTGGTGCGCCGAGGCGAAGCGCGGTGAACGGTTCAAGCTGCACGATCTGCAGAACGCGCGGGTGGAGGTGATCGACCTGCTGTTTTTCTGGATCAGCATGGCCCAGTGCCTGGGGCTCGATGCGCATGACGTGCTCGATCTTTACAAGCAGAAGCTGGCGGTGAATCAGGCGCGGCAGGATCGGAACTATTCGATGGCGGGAAAGACTGAGCACGACAATAAGGCGATTCGGGTTCGGGAGCGGCGAGCGCGGCCGGGGAAGGCAAGGACGGCGCGAGCGGCCGGTGGTCCAAAACGCCGGTGAACGCGGGGCGGATTGGCGAACAGCGCAGCGACGTCGAAGCGGTCAAGTTTTCACCTGTACGAATGATATCGGACTGGTTCTCGGATCAATTCGGGCTGTTCACGTCATCGGATCAATCAGAATATCACCCGTTCGGTTGATGCGTACGATTCACGGCTGCCTCCGCGTCGATGGTACCGCATGTTCGCCGTGGGACGTAGATGAAGTTCCTCTGTTTGGCGCCCGCGATGTGCGCGGTGCTTGCGGTCGTGGCGAGTTCCACAGGATGCTCGTCGTTCTACTGCTATTCAACACCGAAGATTGATTTGGGCGTGGCACAGCTTGCAGAAGGCCTTGCACGCGTCGGCGATGACGCGGAGGTCACGCCGCTACACACGGAGAAGAGCCTGTGAATGCGTCGATTAAGACTGATACGCCGAGGCCGAACTGCTTGGGAGCGGCGGACTAGTCACGCCAACATTCTTTGATATGCGCATCGCAGCACCGCGTCGTGCGTGCGATCCCCCATGAGCCCGCCGCTGCGCCTTGCGATGCAGAAGCGGGCTTTTCTCGTTGTGATGCGAAGCTATTTGGGGAAAACCCTGAGAGCCAAACTCGACGCGGAGCGCGCGGGAGAGAATGGTGATCGAGTCGCGCCATTATTCGGACAGCGGCTCGTTCGCGGAGGGTCGCCGTGCTCGAATACGACGGCGATCGCTTGACTCGGGGCGCTCGATTCGGTTAGTTTGATCGGGTGGAGGAGAGGACAGGTCTCGGGGAGGCCTGTCGAGGGAATACCGGGGCCACGAATCGCTCAACGCAGTCGTAGGCCCATTGCCCGTCTCGGCAGGGGATCGCGGATGTTGGGGCTCTCGAAAAGAACCACGCGGGGGAATGATTCTGCGTCTGCATCTCGTTCGATCGGGCGAGCGGGGCGGGAGGGGCTCAGGATGCGTCGGATGCCATCACGATCCAGTATTTGTCTTGCGGCGGTAGCCACCGTTGCACTGCAAAGCGGTGCGCTTGGGGCTCTGACTTTTAGTCCGAATCAACCAACGGTTGATGGCGGATCGAGCACCACCGTGCTGCCCGGTGCAACAATCGCGGTTCAAGTATTTGTTCGCACCTCCAGCAACACGGATTGGGACAGCACTCGTTGGACAATCTCGGGCGGTGGTGGAACGGCGTGTGTCGACCATGCAAACCACACCGCAAACAACACGGACTACACGGAATCCTTCAACATTACGGCCCCGAATACAGACGGCGCGTATGACCTGACGATTCTCGTAGCGAGTAACGACAGCTGCGGCGGAACCACTAACACTACCACACTCACCGGTGCAATTATCGTCGCGAGCCCGAAAGGCGCCTGTTGTTTGCCAAGCGGCTCGTGTCAGATTCTGACATCTTCCGCGTGCAGTGCGCAGAGCGGATGCTACCAGGGCGACAACACGAGTTGCGGCGCGGGCACCGCGACGACTTATACCAAGACGCACAGCCCGGGCCTTGCCATCACCGACAACAATGCCGCGGGCGTCAACAGTACGCTTGTCATTAACGATTCCTACGTGATTGGCGACGTCGACGTGGAACTCAACATCACGCATACCTTTCAGGGCGATATCGCTGTGAAGCTGATCGCGCCAGGCGGCTCGGCCACGGTTACCCTGGTCAACCGGCCGGGACAGCCGCAGTCGACGAACGGTTTTTCGGCGGACAACTTCGGGAATTCGGGAACGTCGACGCCCTTCGTGCTCGACGATTCGGCGGCGAACACGTATGATGTGCCTACCGTAACGGCGCCCGGCACCAACAACGTCACCTCATCTTGGAAGCCCGACCCCGGATCACTTGCGGCGCTCAATGGGCTCAACGTCAACGGAACCTGGACGCTAAACGTCTCCGACAATGCCAGCGCCGACACCGGCACGCTGACGCGCTGGTCGCTGGTGGCCAAGCAGATCGCGTGCCCCGCGATAGTCACACAGCCAGTAAACGCAACGGCCTGCGAAGACGGCTCGGCCTCGTTCACGGTCGTCGCAAGCGGCGCGAATCTGACTTACCAGTGGCGGCGAAATACCGTGCCGCTCTCCAACGGCGGGGCCATCTCCGGCGCGACTTCGGCGACGCTGACGATCGATCCGGTCGCGGCGCCCAATGCCGGCTCGTACGACGTTGTCCTCACCAGTGGAAGCTGCACGAAGACCAGCACGGTGGCAACGCTGACGGTCGTCGCCAAGCCGACGGCCAGCGCCGGCGGGCCGTACAGCGCCTGCGACACGAATGCCGTGCCTCTGAGCGGCAGTGCGAGCAATCAGTCGAGCGTGAGCTGGTCGACACCCGACGGAACCGGCAGTTTCACAAACGGAAATACTCTGACGGCGACGTACAACCCCAGCGCTGCCGACGTGGCGGCGGGAACGCGAACTCTCCGACTAACCGTGAACGGCAACTCGCCGTGCGCAGCCGCGGTATCGGACGCGACGCTGACGCTAACGGCCAACCCAACGACCGCGACCGTCGGCGGGCCGCAGACGATTTGTGCGCTGGGGACGACGGCCGGACTGGGCGGGAATACGCCGGGCGTCGGGATCGGGGCGTGGTCGGTCGTAAGCGGAGGGACGGGGACGTTCAATCCGAATAACCTCGATCCGAACGCCACGTTTGCGCACTTGACCGGTACAGGCCCGATCGTGGTGCGGTGGACCATTACCAACGCGCCGTGCACGGCCTCCACGGCGGATGTCACGATCACGATCAACCAGTCCCCCACCACCGCGACGGTCGGCGGCAATCAGACGATCTGCGCCCTCGGCACGACGGCCGGACTGGGCGGGAATGCACCCAGCGTCGGCACCGGGGCGTGGTCGGTCGAGAGCGGCGGGACGGGCACGTTCAACCCGAACCATACGACGCCCAATGCGACATTCACGCACACGGGCGGGGCCGGGCCGGTTGTGCTGCGGTGGACGATCTCCAACGCCCCGTGCATCGCATCGACCGCCGACGTGACGATCACGATCATTCAGTCGCCGAGTATCGGCCTGACGGTCAGCCCGGCCAGCACCACCGTTTGCACCGGCTCGACGGTCAACGTAACGATCACCAACGCCGAGAGCGGCGTGAGCTATCAGTTGTTCGACACGACGGCCAATGCGAACTCGGGCAGCCCCGACACCGGGAGCGGTGTGAATCTCGTATTGACTTCGGCGGCCTTAACTGCTTCGACGACGTTGCAGGTCAAGGCCACGTTAGCGCCTTGCGCTACCGTAACGCTGACCGACAGCGTGGCGGTGACGGTCAACCCGTCACCCAGCATCGGCCTGACGGTCAGCCCGGCCAGCACGACCATTTGCTCCGGCTCGACGGTCAACGTAACGATCACCAACGCCGAGAGCGGCGTGAGCTATCAGTTGTTCGACACGACGGCCAGCGCGAACTCGGGCAGCCCCGACACCGGGAGCGGTGTGAATCTCGTACTGACCTCGGCGCCGCTGACGGCGTCGACGACGTTGCAGGTCAAGGCGACGCTCGCGCCGTGCGCAACGGTGACGCTGACCCACAGCACGGCGGTGACGGTCAACGCTGCGCCGAGCACGGCGAGCGTGGGCGATGCACAGACGATCTGCACGCTGGGGACGACGGCCGGCCTGGGAGGAAATGCGCCAACGACGGGAACCGGCGTCTGGTCGGTCGAGAGCGGCGGGACGGGGACATTCAATCCCAACGCGTCCGATCCGAATGCGACATTCACCCACGCTACCGGTGCCGGGCCGATCGTGCTGCGCTGGACGATCAGCAATCCGCCCTGCACTGCGTCGTATGCCGAAGTGAGCATCACGATCGAAGCGCAGCCGGTCGTACCGGACAGCGCCAGCGCCGATCCGGACAGCTTCTGCACGAAAGATGCGCCGAAGGAAATCTCGCTGACGGCGACGGGCGGATCGGGAGCAACACTGCACTGGTTTGACGACACGTGCGGCGGGAACGAAATCGGCACGGGCAGCCCGCTGGTGATCGACGCGCCGACGGCGACAACGACATATTACGTGCGCTGGGAGAACGGCTGCGGAGAGTCGACCTGCGCCGAGGCGACCGTGACGGTGAACGACAGCCCGACGGCCTCTGCGTCGAACGACGGGCCGGTGTGCAGCGGGAGCGACGTGCACCTGAGCAGCTCGCCGAGCGACATGGAAACGTATGCGTGGACCGGGCCGGGCGGGTTTACGTCGAGCGATCAGAACGCGACGGTTTCGCCGGCAGAGGCGGGGCAGTATTGCGTGACGGTGACGAATTCAGCCGGTTGCAGCGATACGGCCTGCACCGACGTGGTCGTGAACGACCCCCCGTCGACGGCGACCGTAGGCGGACCGCAGACCATCTGCACGCTCGGGACGACGGCCGGCCTGGGCGGGAATGCGCCGAGCGTCGGGACGGGGGCGTGGTCGGTCGTGAGCGGTGGGACGGGTTCGTTCAACCCGGACAACCTGGACCCGAACGCGACATTTACGCATGCCGCCGGAACAGGGCCGGTCGTGGTGCGTTGGACGATTAGCAATCCGCCGTGCACGGATTCGTACGCCGAAGTGACGATCACGATCAATCAGAACCCCACGACGGCGACTGTCGGCGGACCGCAAACAATTTGCGTTAACGGCACGACGTCCGGATTGGGCGGCAACACGCCGCTCGTCGGCACGGGAAGCTGGTCGGTTGTCACGGGAGGCTTCACGGGGACGTTCAACCCGAGCAACACGGCCCCAAATGCAACGTTCACGCAAACCGGCGGCGGTGCCGGCAATATCGTGCTTCGGTGGACAATCTCCAATCCGCCCTGCACGGCGTCGAGCGCGGACGTGACAATCGCCGCGAACAGTTTGGTGAACATCGATGTGACGGTTGAGCTCGGCGGGGGTATGGTCTCGACTGGACCCTTCACGCGGTGCATCACGTTTGAGTATTGGAATCCGGGGGTGAACCCGACGACACCGCTCTATTCGAGCAACGAGTTGCTGACGTTCACGAGCGGGTCGTCGGGGACCGTGACGCTGGCGATACCGTGCGAAGCGGCCGGGTACACGTGCATGACGGCCCGCGACCGGCTTCACACGCTGCGGCGGACGGTGACGCTGTCGGGGCCGACGTATGTCGCCAACTTTACGGCGAGCGACGGCAAGGCACTGATCGGCGGAAACCTGAACGACAGCCGGTTTATCGACATCGTCGATTTCGGGATCTTTACGACGCAGGACATGTCCAACGTGGGAGCGAACACCACGTGCGGGATGATGCCGCCGGCGACGCGGCACGCGGACGTGAGTGGCGACGGGACTGTCGAGAGCACCGATTTCGCGTTCATTTCGAACAACTTCCTGGCGGTGCGCGACGGGAACTGCGGCGGCAACCCGAATTCGCTGATCGCCGAGGAGCAGCCGATCTCGCGCATTTCAGTCGCCGAGTTGCGACAACAGGGGCTGGGCGACCTTGTGAGGTCGGATCTGAACCACGACGGCTGGCTAGACCAGCAGGACGTGATGCTGTGGATGCAGGGCGTACGGCCGAGCGATCCGCCGACGCCGGCGGGACCGCGGCCGGGGCGGCCGATCCAGGTTACGCCGGGGCCGACAGCGCCGATTGAAGACGGCAGTACGCCGTCGAACGGTGTGCAAGGCAAGTAGCGCCGGCGAAGCGCCGGATGCGAGAAGTAAACAGGGGTGATGGGGCTTTCCTTCCCAATGGGGGAAGCACTGAAGTCACCCGTCCGACGGGGAACGGTTCTTCGTCGGGGGAATTGAACCGAAGGAGTGCTTCGGGCACGCGCCGCGTGACCGACGGCCTTGTGCACGACCGCTGAATGCGGGTGCGCGGGTCGGTCGCGGTCATGGTGCGGCGTGGTGGCCGGAGATCGGGGCGACGAAGGAGAGAGCCAAATGAAGGCGCACGTAGCTCGCACGGGTGTTGGAATGATGTGTTGGATGGCGGCGGCGACGATCGGGATGATCGTCGCGTTGGGAGCGGGGCCGGCACCGACGACCAAGGGGGCGGCAAAGACGGCGAAGGCCGTGCAGAAGCCGGAAGCTGCGCAGCCGGCGCCGCGGGGGGGAGATCCGTGCGTTGGCAATGAGGGGACGGCCGATCTCGCACTGGTTACGAGTTCGTCGTGCGTGAACGGCTCGCAACTGATCGTCGACCTCAACCTGTCAAATGCGACGAAGACGGTCGTCGGCGGGCAGTTCTTCCTGGCGTACAACACGACGTACCTGTCGCTGGCACCGGATGTCGGGCCGGGCAACCCCGTAGGCGTGGCACCGTGGACGAACCGCTTCTACTTTACTACGCCGGCGGCGGGACAGATCAACCTTGCAGTCGGTATTCCGAGCACCGATCCGGCGACCGTCGGCGCGACGTCGGGAACGATGGCGCGGATCACGTTCAACATCACGAACGAAGTTTGCTCGACGGCGAATCTTGTCTCGTTCCGGACGACCGGCGTAGACGATCCGGCGACGGAACTGACGAGCGATGAGGGCTGCCTTGTCACCGCGGTGAACAAGGCGAATTTGGGGGCGATTAGTTTGGATCACAGCGCCCCGACGGCCGATCAGGCGGCCAATGCGGGCGACGAAACCCTGGAGTGCAGCGATTCGACCGGCATCGCCGCCGCGCTGGCCTTTGCTCCGACCTTCACCGACAACTGCTCAGGCGCGGTGAGCGTCGTCCTCGCTTCGGACGACACGACGCCGGACGAGGACTGCGACAATGCCTACGTTCGAGTTCGGACCTGGACGGCCAGCGATGGCTGCGGCAACACCAGCGCGGTGTACACGCAGACCATCACGGTCGTCGATACGACTGCGCCGGTCGCGACGACGCTTGCGGGCGCCGGCGATGCGACGCTGCAATGCAGCGACACAGCCGGTATCGCTGCCGCGGTCGCATTCGTTCCGAGCTTTAGTGACAACTGCACCGCGTCCGTGAGCGCTGTCCTTGCGTCGGACGACACGACGCCGGACGAGGACTGCGACAATGCCTACGTTCGAGTTCGGA
>CAZJVS010000004.1:0-61049 GCA_964549445.1 uncultured Planctomycetaceae bacterium | reverse complement strand
GCTGCGGCAACACCAGCGCGGTGTACACGCAGACCATCACGGTCGTCGATACGACCGCCCCGACGTTCACCTGTCCGGCGAACATTCCGCCGGTAAACGCTGATGCAGGTGGCTGCACGGCGGTCGTGAGTATCACGACTCCGACGGCCACGGACAATTGCGACGCAACTGCAACGGTGGTCGGCGTGCGCAGCGACGCTCAGCCACTCAACGCACCGTTCCCGACGGGCGTGACGACCATCACCTGGACGGCCACAGACTCCTGTGGCAACAGCAACATCGTCCCCTGCGTGCAGACGGTGACCGTCAACGCGGTCAACGAACTGCTGCTGGATGTCGAACTCGGCGGCGGCGTGATGGCGGCCGGACCCTACACCCGGTGCATCACCGTCCAGCTCTGGAATGGGAGCTTCAGCAGCGAGGTCAGCACGGACATCGAGTTCAACTCGGGTGTCATGGCGGCGCCGGTGACGGTGCTTGTGCCGTGCGGCAGCACCGCCTATACGTGCATCACGGCGCGGGACAAGAAGCACACGCTGCGGGAGACGATCACCGCCGGCGGTCCGTCGCTGCCGACGAGCGGCACGAAGTACGCCGTGAACTTCACCGGCGGCTCGAAGCTGATCGGCGGCAACCTGAACGATGACCGATTCATCGACATTCTCGACTTCGGAATCTTCACGACGCAAGATCTGACGGCGCCGGGAGCCGACACGGCGTGCGGCTACGTCGGTCGTCACGCTGACGTCGATGGCGACGGAGCGGTCGGGTCGGTCGATTTCGGCTACATCACCAACAACTTCCTGTCGGTTCGCGATCTGAACTGCAACGGCGCTTCGCTCATGGCCCCCGGCGGCCAGGGTGACGGGCCGGTGACGCGGATTTCGGTTGCCGACTTGCAGCAGCAAGGAATGGCGGACCTGATCCGGGCCGACCTCAACAAGGATGGCTGGTTGGATCAGGCGGACGTATCGGCCTACATGAACGGCGTTCGTCCGGGAGAGGGACCCACCGGCCCAAGGCCGCCATCGCGACCGATCGGCGAGCGGCCGGGGCTGCGGCCGACGGGGCCCGTCTCACCGCTGGAGTGAGCAAACGCCGGTAGTGCCATGCGCTGCCGGGCGACATTTGGTGCAACATTCGCGTGCCGCCGTGGGAGACCAACCCCACGGCGGCATGCTTTTTTTGAGATGCACACCCAGACCGTACGCGGGAATCGAGCGACGTCGGGAGCGCGGCGTGGTGCGCGGATGGGTCGTATTCTGGTATAATGACGCCCACTGGCATCCGGAGCGGTACGAGAAAAATGAGGCGAGGTTGGTGGCTGGGAGTGTTGGCTGTGGCGGCGTTCACGCCAGCGGCGTCGGCTGCATTTGAGGCGGTCGACGTTGTCGTTCGCTTTGTTGTCCCGGAAACGCCGGTGCGGATCGGCGACGCGTTCAATGTCGATGTCGTAGCGGATTTTACCTCGCCGATTATCAGCTGGGGAATGGATGTGGGCGTGCGACCGTCGGAGGTACTTTTGCAGAAGGGCCCTCCGAAGATCGATTCGATGTGGTTTGCGGCGCTGGCCCCCGACGGCGACGGCCTGGCGGGACTCGCCTTCCCCCTGGGGATCGTCGGAGTCAACAAGCGGCTGGCAACGATCACGTTTGTCGCCGATGCCGAAGGCGAGGCCGAGATCCGCGGTTGGTTTGACGCGGAAGACCCGAGCGAGGGATTCTCGATCGAGCCGGGCCGATTCGTAGCGGTCGAGTTTATTCCGGCATCGGTTCGCGTTGTTCCCGAACCGGGGACGGCAGTTCTGATTGGGGCATTTGGATTGCTGCTGCGCGCCCGGCGAAAGCGATTCGGACCGGGATAAGCAAGGGGTGAACGGACCTCGCGGTCCGCTCACCCGCAATCGCGGAACTACCGACAGCGATTCAAGGGCCTAACCGCTTTGTCACGAACTGCGGAACGTCAGCGGGCGTCACGCCACCGACGCCGTTCATGTCGCAGACACAGATCCGATGTGGATCGGTGTCGACGCCAAGCAAAACGCCGACAAACTCCTGAATGTCCTCGCCGTTGACGAGGCCGTTAAAGTCAGCGTCGCCGCTGCCGCGGTCCCAGACCGTTAGCGTTGCCTGATTGCTCGTGGCGCTTCCAAATCCGTCCGTCACGACGACGAAGTAGTTGCCCGCGTCAGTGAGCTGCGCCGGGTTGATCGTGAGGACAGGACTGTTGCCTCCGACGGGCAGATTCGGCGGCGGCAGCATCACCTTGTACCACTGGTAGCTGAGCACCGGTGTGCCGCAAGCCCAGACTTCGAATCGGGCCGCGTCGCCCTCGCAGATCGTCAGGCTGGCAGGATCCTGAACGATCCAAGGCGGGAGGTTTGGCGCCGGCTGGTCGCTGATCAGCTCAAATGCCATCTGCACAGGCGGAGGCGCTGGGCTCGGGCACAGCCACGGCTGCTTGACCCAGTTGCCGTATGACCAGCAATTGGGCCACTGATGGACGAAATTCGTGATGCGGCCGGTGCAGGCTTCGTTCAGCCCGCCGCAGAGCTGGTTCACCGGACCGGGGCTGGTATGCCAGCCCCAGAAATGGGCGCCGTTCTCCGGCGGCAGGTGGCCGGTAAGCTGAAGCGTGCAACCCTCAATCATGCTTGGCAGCCAGACGGCACCCGTCACGGCCTGGATGTCGAGCCAATACTGCAATCGCTGCGACTCGGCAAAGCGATCGGGCTGAGCCGGAGCGATTCCCGGCGTTCGCGGATCGACCTCGGAGCAGATCAGGCAGCACTGCGAAAGATCAACCACGTACTGGTAGACCGCCTGATTGAAGCAATCAACGGTTCCAGTCGGGGTGATCTGCACAGCCGCCAACGGCGCGAAGTAGACGGCGAGCACGCTTGGATTGTCGCCGGCCAAGCTGTCCGGCGGGCAGAGACGGCCCGGGACCTGGTGGTGGAAGCTGATGAACCAGCCATCGAGCACGTGCAACGGATCCGTTCCGGCGCCCGGCGCATAACGCGGGTCGAGATAGCTACCCCACCAGCGGACACGCAGGATGGGACGGCCGTCCGAGACGAAGTCGTCGGCGACGACCTTGTTGATCGGGTCGGCCGTGGCCGTTGAGGTGATCGTGAACGCCGGCTCAGCCGTCCCAATTGGGATCGGGCCCCATGAGCCGGGTGACGGCGTCTGCTTTGTCGCGCCCGGACAGAGCACGCCGGGTGTCCCGCTGAGCTGCCACTTCCACATCACCGGAGTCGCCGGATTGATCGAGATCGACGAAACATCGAACCAGTACCGTTGCCCGGTGGCTTGTGCGAAGGGCGTCGGCAACATGTACTTGTAAAGATAGATGGTTTCGCCGCCGGCGTTGACGAGACCGGTGTTCGACACGCTGATCTGTGCCAACGGTACGTTGGCCGTCCAGATCGGCGGATCGAGCGGCAGGCACAACGCCGCGTTGTTCGCGTGGATGCTGAGCATGAAGCCCCATTGATTGTTCGGCGGCGACGACTGTTCGATCGTGCCCCACCAGTGCAGGTCGGTCACGAGGCCGCCCTGGCACCACCAGTCGTTTGCCAGAATCAGTTGCGTCCCGGGCGGGCCGTCATGAGCGTGCAGCGCGGGCTGCGATACATCCGGTCCCTGCTGCCACTTCGACCCGGCGGGAGGTGCATTCCACCACACGTCGGACGGCGCGTCGAAGCCCTCCAGGTTGCCATGCGGCTGCTGCGACCATTTGGCTTCGAGAGCCCGGCCGATCTGCACCTGGTAATCCTCAACCTCGCCGTATGGCAGCGGCCCCACAAACGGGATGCCGCCCGGATTTGTGTGGACTCTGAATCGTGCGAACGTGGTGATATTCGGCGTCGCAGTGGCCGGAACGACAAAGGGCAGCACGTTCGGGCCTGGCAAGAGCGCCTGCGCGACGAAGACTTGATCGGTCGCAGGAACCGCCCAATTTCCATCGCCGTTGAAGTCGATCCAGGCGCTGAGCCGCGCGCCACCCACGGCGCCGCCCAGCGTTACCGTGAGTTGGGCGGGCTGGCCGGGGATGAGCGGGTTCGTGTTGAAGATCACGCCGTCTTCATCCGGAAGTCCGGCGATGTCGTCGCCGGTCGCGGTTGGATTCGGCTGGCCATCGGCCTCCGGATCGACCAACGCACCCAGGAACAGGTTGCCAACGGTGTGCTGCGCGCCCCCGCTGGCGAACAGCGTCGGATAGGGCGGATCGGGCGCGTCGCCGAAGTCTTCGGTCGGCGGCGGCGGCGCAGACGTCAGGACGAACGCGGCGTTCCAGGAATGGGCCTGATCGGGCCAGAAGAGCGGCGCGCCGGCGACATACGGGCTACCCATCAGCGGCGCGAGCGGATTGGTAATCACGACCGCGTCGTCCGGATCGAGCGAGTCGAGCCGCGGAGTCGTCTTCCATCCCCACAGATGTTGCGGGAGCACGCCGCCGTAATTGGCCGCGATGCTGATCCAGTAGACGTGGCTGCCGGATTCCTGCGCAAACCAGTTTGCCCGTTCGATGAACTGGTCGTATTTGAAGCAGGCCTCGGGCGCGAGACTCGGATCGCGTGGATCGAAGTCCCAGCCGACGAACTGAGAGGTGAAATTCGTGCACTCGAACTGGTGAATGACTTGACCGGGATGCGAGAAGCCGGCCCCGGCCGGCACATCGGTCCAGATCGTGATGTTGAACGATCCCGGTGCATCCGACGGCGGTGTTCGCTCGCCCCAGCCGAGGAATGAGCCCCACCAGTGCAGGTCGGTGATCAACTCGTCGGTGGTGCAGATCCAGTCATCGGCGACGAGCTGAGGTCCGCCGTAGACCGAGACTTCGTCCCAGCCGTTGATCGCATCCGGTGGAACCCAACTGATCGGCGGCTGCGACCACTTTGTGATCGGCGGAGACTGCGTGTACGCCGACAGTTCGAACGCGGTGTCCCACGTCGTACCGGGCGGATTCTGAATCGGCGATCCGGCGACAAACGTTGAGCCTTGAACAGGAGCCAGCGGATTCGTGATTCGTACCGCGTCGTCGTTGAAGAAATGTTCTCGTGTCTTCCACCCCCACCATGTCGTCGGCGGAGATCCGGAGTAGGTTGCCGTAATGCACAGCCAGTAAATCGTTCCCGGTATCTGCGTAAACTGATTACCCACCGGCAGGTCGACCACGTACATGAAGGCCGACTCGGGAATCGGTAGAGTCGGGTAATAATCGCAACCCGCGTACAGTTCCTGCGTGGCCGTGCGTGGGACGATGTAGGTCCACAAGACCTGGCCGGGGTGGCTATATCCGAGCGGATTGGGCAGCGGTACGTCCGTCCAGATGCTCAGATGGAAGTTAATGGGTGCCAATGACGGAGGAGTCGGAGCGTCCCAGTTGTTGTAGGAGCCCCACCACCGGATGCGCCGGATTGGAGTCGGATCGCTGCACAGCCAATCGTCAGCGACAAGCTGCACGCTATTCCGCGTTGAGCGCTCGTCCCAGCCCCAGAAGCACTGCGGGAATGGCGACTGCGGATTCATCATCGGTGGTTGCGACCACTTGACGATCCAACCCTCCGGAGCCGAGATCAGTTCGAACGCGAGGTCGAACGAGACGTCGGGCGTCGGGAACCAGAGACTGCCACCTCCCCCGTAGACCTGCCCAACATGTGCGCCGGTCGGGCTCCAGATCGCGACGGCGTCGTCCGGAGCAGGCGAGGTCAAATCCCGCTGCCGGGTCTTGCAGCCGAACGCGTTCGGCACCGTCTGGCCAGCGGGATAGATCGCGGCAATGCTCAGCCACAGAATTTGGTTATTGCCGGGCTGAGCAAAATAGTTCGCGGGCGGCAGGGTTACTTCGTACCGGAATGCCGCGTCGTATGTTTGCGTGATCGGGTCGTAGTCCCAGCCAGCAAAGGTGGGTGTCAGGGCGGCTGTCTGATCGTATTCCCAGATCACTGTTCCCGGATGGCTGAAGTTCTGGGGGTCGCCGGGGATACCGGGTACGTCAGTCCAAATCGCAAAGTGGAAGCCGGAGGGCTGAACCGCAGGCGGCGTCGATTGCCTCCAATTGAGGAACGATCCCCACCAGCGGATCATCGTCACCGGATTCGTCGTAGTACAGACCCAGTCGTCGGCGGCAATCTGCGGACCTTCGTGCCACGAAAACTCGTTCCAGCCGTAGAAAACGTTCTCCGGTTGGCCGGGCTGCAGTGGCTGCTCCCACTTGATGTTGATCTGCTGCAGGGCAGCGGCGCCGAAGCAGTGGGCGTCGCCATTGCTCGGGTCGATGTCGTTGACACGAATCGTGTGCAGTCCGGAGACGAGATTCTTGACAATGACCAGCACGCGATCCGGCGACGCCGAGTTCATGTTGAGCTTTGCGACCTCAACTCCATCGACCATCACCTGGACGAGCCCGTCGTTGGAGTCACCCGGAAGGTGAATCGACACGATCGGGCTTGGAACAGTCGTGGTTGTCCAGATGGAATGTCCGTTTTGACGCATCCAAATCTCGCCGGCGTTTCCGTCGATGTTCTGGTTGTCATTCACGGACCAGTCGTCATACCAGTTCGGCGAGCCAGCCAAGTAGTCGGCGTCGCGCCACTCGAGCATGCGATAGCCGCGGAGGACGACGTTACCGGCGATTGGATTTTCGTACTCCGACTCGGCGAGCGTAGCTCCCAAGAAAATGTCGGTGTTCGGCGATTGGGAGACAATCGTTATTGCGCCTGCGGGAACGGCGATAAACGTAGACAGTGCGGCGAGTACGCAAATGATGATTCGCGAGGTCGGCGCGGCCGCGCGGATGGTCATGGCGAGGCGCCAACGGGCACGGCAGGAGCCGTTTGGTTTGGGATCCATGATTTGCCTCCTGCGGCAGAACGCCGCGCGAGAAGTGAAGTCAGATTCGCAAGCGGCGTGGGTGACGTGTGATCGCTCGCGGCACGATGACGCCGCTTAAGCGCCGCGTTCGGGTGGGTGCTGCCTCCCCAGAATCACTTTCATGTCCCACTCGAACGCGGCAACTGATGTGACTCGTTACCTGTGGTCTCCACTCAAATCAGGGAGTCGCCGGCGCAGCGGGCAGCGCGATGGAGCGCGCGGCGACTCCGGCCGCCACAAAGGCGGACAGACCAGAAATGCGCGGCGCGTGAGGCACGCTCACGGCGCGAGATCCCGCCTCACCGCCGCGCGCGGGCGCTCCTCCGACCGCGCCCGCAAAGATCAGCAAGAACATCACGCTGATGATAATGCACCAGAATAGCTTGCGTGAAGGCATCACCGCTTCTCCCTAACGATCCTCGTCGACCAACGGCCCCGTTCGGGAATCCGGTGACGCGGCATCGGCACGATTGGAGTGCGATGAGTGATGTGCGAAGGACGACGCGTGAGACGCGGAATCGACCGAAGTTTACAAGAAACCGTGACCGAAACGTCCGTCGATCGAAGAAAAACTGCGACAGGATGGCTCGCCTGCGCCACGAGGCCCTCCGGCTTTTCAGCCGCACGCTGCGCGATCTACCGCGCGACGGTGCCAAGCGGGCGCTGCCATAAATATTCTTGTGCCGGGCATCGCCAAGTCAAGCAGAATTCTCAATGTGACCACGGAGAATCCGCACACTGACTAGCGCTCGCTCAGTTCGTCTGCCGCTGGCACCCGGAATCAGGAGGCCTGGCCAGTGGAATCAAGACTGAATTGGTCCGCGATTCTCAAGGTGGCGCAGTTGTTCGCGCATCGCGGTCAGTTCTGATTCCAGTCGCGCAATCCGCTCTTCCAGCGATTTATTGACGGACACTGGATCGGGATCGGCTTTGGCCGTCAGTGCGGCGTATTCGCGGGGTTCGTCATCCGGATAGAACAGGTGGTCGTAGCGGACGACGCTCTTTCCGGGCTGGCGGGGCAGCTCGCGAACGAAGGGCGGTTCGCGGCCGGCCAGCGCACCGAGCAACTCGCTGACGTAATGCAGGTCTTCGAGCGGCGTCATTCGCGAGGCGTTGCCCTTCAGTTCACCGATGGTCTGCGGCCCGCGAAGCAGGAGCTCGGCCAACAACGCCCGTTCGCGAGCGCCCCAGCCGAATCGCTGCTCCACGTTGTGGATGAAGCGATTGGCGCGGGCCGTGCGGTCGGGCGGGGCCTGGGAGACGAGCTGCCATTGCTGAAGCTCGAAGACGGCCTTGGCGACGTCGCCTTCTGAGAGCGTCATGACGGGATCGCGGCATGTGAGTTGGTTGCACCCGGTGAGCAGGGAATTCATCGTAAGCGGATACTGTCCCGGCGTGGTCATCGATTTTTCGATGAGGACGCCGAGGACGCGGCGCTGTGCTGGCGTGAGTTTGGGCAACATTTTCCGACTCCTCGGCGAAATGTATCCGAAGGGGCCGGGCGGCGGAACAGCGCAGACGGCCGGCTGCGGGCCGCGCCTAACGCATTGGGGCGGAGCGGCTTAGAATGCAGACTCGGAGATGATTGACGCCGGGCGTCTGTTGTGAAAGACTATTCGTGAAAGATTTCACGGGTTGGCGCGGGCGGAACTAGGCCACTGCGTCGTGCGGAAAGCGGCGACGAGAATGATCGACAGCGGATTCGGACCCATTGTGCTCGTTGTGCTGATCGCGATCGGCCTTGCGATCGTCATCATGCTGCTTTCGCACGTGCCGTTGAAGTGGCACAAGCACGGCAAGGTGAAGGACAGCACCTATGAGTCGGGCATGGTGCCCATCGGCGACGCACGCGGACGGTTCAACGTTCGCTTCTACCTGGTCGCGATGTTGTTTCTGCTGTTCGACGTCGAGCTGATCTTCATGTACCCGTGGGCCCTGGCGTTCTTCCGCTCGACGGGAACGGGCGGGGAACTGGCCGGACTTCGGACGTTTCTCTTCGTCGAGATGGCGATTTTCGTCGGCATCCTGCTGGTCGGCTATGTGTACGCGTGGCGGAAGGGCATCTTTCGCTGGGACTAGCCAGCGGACGGAGCACGGGAATGCAGAAGCACGAACATGATCCGCACAACATGTCTGACAACGACATGTTGACGACGCGCCTCGACAATCTCGTCGGATTCTTCCGGAAACAGGGGGTTAACTGGGCGCGGAAAAACTCGCTGTGGCCGCTGCCCTTTGCGACGGCGTGCTGCGGCATCGAGCTGATGGCGACGGGGGCGAGCCGATACGACATCGCCCGATTCGGCGCCGAGGTGATGCGGTTCAGCCCGCGGCAGAGCGATCTGCTGATCTGCGCGGGGCGCGTGGCGATTAAGATGATGCCGGTTTTGCAGCGCATCTACCAGCAGATGTGTGAGCCGAAATGGGTCATATCGATGGGGGCGTGCGCTTCGACGGGCGGCGTGTTTGATACATACGCGGTCGTGCAGGGCGTGGATCAGTTTCTGCCCGTGGATGTTTACGTGCCCGGCTGCCCGCCGCGGCCGGAGACGCTCATCGAAGGCATCATGGCGATCCAGAGGATGGTTGATCGCGAAGGCGTGCGGAGCAGCGCGGAGCGCGGCCGCGGACTGCGATTGGTCGCCGAGCCGCTATACCAGGTCGGCGCGGCCGATTCGACCGGCGAGAAGAAATAGGCACGGGCATGGCGACACAGACCGAGATCATCGACGTCTTGAAGCAGCGGTTTGGCGACATCGATTTCAAGCCCGCCCCACTGCTGACACGTGGCACGCAGGGCGGACGCCAGATGTATGTCCGGGTTCCGGCGGATCGTGTCGTGCCGGTGCTGACGTTTCTGCGGGACGATCCGCGGTGCCGGTTCGACCAGCTCTGCGACCTGACGTGCGTGGACTACCTCAACTTTCCGAATGCTGACGATCGCTACGGAGTGGTCTATTCGCTTTTGTCGGTTGAGCTGAACCATCGCATGTGGCTCAAGTGCTTCGTGAACGATCCGGCACCGGCGGTGCCGAGCGTGACGGGTATCTGGCCGGGGGCGGAGTGGTTGGAGCGTGAGATCTTTGACATGTTCGGCGTGCGCTTCGAGGGGCACCCGGATCTGCGGCGAATCCTGACCTGGGACGCCTTCGAGGCGCATCCGCTGCGAAAGGACTACCCACTGCGCGGTCGCGGCGAACGTGAAAACTATCCGGTCGTGACGCGGGACAGCGCCTAATCGGACGGGGTATAATTGGAGCGACGTCCGGCACGCCTCGAGTGCCGGTTGTCGAGCACATCGGCCACCTACAGCTAGAGGAACAAACCATGCGCGTTGCAACGCAGTTCTCGGTATTTCTGGTGGATAAGCCCGGCGTCCTGGTGCAGGTGACCGACAAGCTGGCCCAGGCGAAGGTCAACATCTCGGCGCTGACGTTGATGGACTCGGTCGAGCATGGCGTGTTTCGGTTTGTGTGCGATGACGCCGAGCGGGCACGGGCGGCGCTGCGGGCGCTGAACATTCCGATGACCGAGTCAGAGGTCCTGATGGTCGAGCTGCCGAACCGTCCGGGCGCGATGGCCGACCTTTGTGCGAAGTTTGGTGCGGAGCATATCAGCATTAAGTATGCCTATCTGACGGCGGGCGCGCCGGGCGGCCGGACGCTGGGTGTGTTCAAGGTCTCGGACGTCAAGCGAGCGCTGAAAGTTGCGGAGAATCGGGCCGGGAAGAAGCGGACGGACATGTCGATCCGGCGGCCGCGGGCGCTGCGAAACTAGATACCGAACAGTCGCGAGAAAACGCCGGGCGGAGAGGTTTGCGCGGCCGCCGACGCATTGACGGCGGGATTCGACTGCAACGGTCGGATGGGGTAGCCAACGGCTGAGTTCAACAGCGGATACTGCTCGCGCGAGGCGAGATCCAGCAGGACATTGAGCAGTGTTGCGTCTCGGGCACCGGTGCGTTTTTCGTAGGCGCTGACGAGCTGTCCGCGGGCGTTGTAGATGATGGGATTCACGTAGAGGTACTGCATTCCGGAATCGACCCACAGGACGGCGCGATTGCTCAAACCGTCGTCGACGTTTTTCGTCAGTTGGTAATTCAAGACTTCGCCGATGAAGGGCCGGGGGGCGAGGGGTGGGTCGCTGCGGCGGCCGCCGCAAAGGGCGAGGCGGACGCGCCAGTCGTTGTCGGATTCCCTGATTGCGGCGCGGGCCAGGTCGGCGGGAGTCTGGAGACGGCCGTCGATCTGAAAACAGTAGCCCGTGGAGAGATCGCGCGGCGGGAATTCGGGGACGCGGCCGTCGCGTGCCTGGGCGATGACGGCGTAGAGGATGCAGGCGTTGTGGGCGTTGATGCAATAGGCAATGCGGTCGGACGGGCGCGGAAACATGGCGGGCGTCTGACGCGGTCCGATGTCAGCGATTCGGGCCAAGAAATACTGAAGCGGCGCGGGATCGGCGAGGATCGCGGCATAGTCGATGCCGTCGGGGCGGACGGCGCGCGAGAGGACGAGGGCGTAGTTGGCGTAGTCGAGCGAGCCGGACTGCGTGGTCGCAAGCCCTTCCTCTTTGAATCGGATGGTCTGTGGAACGCAGCCGGCCGCGAGCAGCGCCGCGAGCGTCAGGATGGCCGACGTGCGACGGGTCATGCGCTCTCGAAGAGTACGGACAGGCCCTGACCGACGCCGACGCAGAGGGTTCCAAGGCCGCGACATGCATTGCGGCGGCGCATTTCGTGAACGAGGCTGGTCGCGAGCCGCGCGCCGGAGCAGCCGAGCGGGTGGCCGAGGGCGATGGCGCCGCCGTTGACGTTGACGCGTTGCGGGTCGAGCGCGAGATCGCGGATGCAGGCGAGCGACTGGCTGGCGAAGGCTTCGTTCAGTTCGATCAGGTCAAGGTCGGACGTCTTCCATCCTGCGCGGGCGAGGGCTTTCTTCGTCGCTGGAATTGGGCCGAGGCCCATACAGGCGGGATCGACGCCGGCGGACGCTGAAGGGCCGACGAGGACCAGCGGCTTGAGGCCGAGGCGCTTGGCCGTATCGACCTCAACGAGCAGGAGCGCGGCGGCGCCGTCGTTGAGGCCGCTGCTGTTGCCGGCAGTGACGGTGCCGTTTTCGCGGAAGGCGGGCTTGAGCTTGGCGAGGGCTTCGAGCGTCGTATCCGGGCGAGGGTGTTCGTCACGATCGAACATGATCGTCTCGCCTTTTTTTGCACCCGGCAGCGGGACTGGGATGATTTCGTTGGCGAAGTGACCGGATCGCATGGCGGCGGCACACTTCTGCTGGCTGGCGAGGGCGAAGCGATCCTGTTCGTCGCGCGACAGCTTGTACTTTTCGGCGACGTTTTCGGCGGTTTCGCCCATCGAATACGGGTGATGCAAGGCCGCCATCTTTGGATTGGTCATGCGCCAGCCGAGCGTGGTGTCGTACATGGTCTGGTTGCCGCGGACCCAGGGCTCGTCGGGCTTGGGCAGGACGAGCGGGGCGCGGCTCATCGATTCGGCGCCACCGGCGATGAAGACGTCGCCCGCGCCGGCTTCGATGAGTCGAGCGGTGAGTGCGACGGCCTCAAGCCCGCTGGCGCAGAGGCGATTGACGGTACAGCCGGGGACGGTGTCGGGCAGGCCGGCCAGCAGGACGGCCATGCGTGCGGCGTTGCGGTTGTCTTCGCCGGCCTGATTGGCGGCGCCCCAATAGACGTCGTCGATCAGCGACGGGTCGACCTTTGTGCGGGCGACGAGGGCCTTGATGACCAGCGCGCCGAGATCGTCCGGACGGATCGGAGCGAGCGCGCCGCGGTAACGACCGATGGGAGTGCGGAGACAGTCGATGATGGCGGCGCGACGCATGCGTTCGGCTTAGAGTGAATGCCGCAGGAAGCCGTGGGCGGTTTTTTCGCCGAGCTTGCCTACCTTGATTCGATCGAGGAGCAGCGGCGCGGGCTCGTAGCGGCCGGACCTGTCGTCCCTGGCGAATTCGGCCATCAGGTCGCGGACGACATCGAGGCCGATGAAGTCGGCGATTTCCATGGGGCCTTCCGGATAGTTCAGGCCGAGCTTCATGCCGAGATCGACTTCGCGCGGCAGCGCAATCGTTTCGGCGGCATGCGCGCCTTCGTTGATGATGGCGACGATGATTCGTGCGTAGAGATACATGGCCCAGTCGGCCGGCTTGCCGAGAGTCTGGGCGAAGGCGGCGAGCGCGGGGCTGGGCTTCCAACCGTCGACGCGGCGGACGGGAGTTTCGTAGGAGCGCGTGGGCGGTTCGCTGGAGTAGTCGTAGAAGCCGCGGCCGGACTTGCGGCCGAGACGGCCCTGCTCGACGAACTTGGCCTGGATCGAACTCGGGGCGAAGCGGGCGGGCTTGTTGAAGCCCTCGTACACCGTCGTCGTCACCGCGAGATTGACGTCGAGGCCGATGAGATCGAGCAATTGGAACGGGCCCATCGGGAAGCGGCCCACATCGCGGATGGCGGCGTCGATCGTCTGCACGTCAGCAACGCCCGACTCGAGCATCGCGAGCGATTCGAGGTAGAACGGGCGGGCGACGCGATTGACGACGAAGCCGGGGCTGTCTTTGACCTTGATCGGGGTCTTGTTGAAGGCGTTGGCGAAGGCGACGCCGAGGACCATCGTCTGCTGGTCGGTCTGCGGTCCGGAGACCAGCTCGATGAGCTTCATGACCGGGGCGGGATTGAAGAAGTGCATGCCGAGGAAGCGATTTGGATTCGACAAGCCGTCGGCGAGCTTTGAGATGGAGATTGACGAAGTATTGCTCCCGATGACGGCGCGCGGTGAGACGGCCGCCGCGACGTCGCCGAGGATGCGGCGCTTGAGGGTGGCGTCTTCGGGCACGGCTTCGATGACCAGTTCGGCGTTCTTGAAGGCGTCGTAGCCGGAAGCGACGCGGAGACGAGCGAGCGTCTCGTCGCGCTCGTGATGGGGCATTTTCTTCTTCTCGACCTGGCGGTCGAGGCGTTCCTTGACGCCTGCGTAGGCCTTTCGGACGACATCGGGGTTGGCGTCGAGGGTCTCGACGACGAAGCCGGCGTGGGCGATCGTTTGCGCAATGCCGGCGCCCATCGTTCCGGCGCCGACGACGCCGACGATACGATCCTTATTTGGTGCGTGTGATGCGTCGCTACTCACCTTTGAACTCCGGAGCCCGCTTTGCCACGAAGGCGGCGACGCCCTCGCGATGGTCCCGCGTCCTGCCGGCCACGCCCTGCAGGTCCGCTTCGTAGTTTAGCTGAGATTCGAGATCGTTGATAAGGCCGGCGTTCATGGCCCGCTTGATCAGGCCGAGGCCGCGCGTTGCCCCACGGGCGAGCGTCTGGGCCAGCTCGCGGGTGCGTGCGGCCAGGTCGTCCGGCTCGACGACGTGATTGACGAGGTTCCATTGCAATGCCTGCTCGGCCGTGATCGGGTCGCCGAGGAGGGCGATTTCCATCGCGCGGGCGTGACCCGCCAGGCGCGGGAGGGTGAAGGTCATGCCGGAATCGGGGATCAGGCCGATCTTGGAAAATGCGCCGGCGAACTTGGCGGACTTGCTGGCGATGCGAATGTCGCAAGCGAGAGCGAGACTCCAGCCCGCGCCGGCTGCGACGCCGTTGATCGAGGCGACCACGGGGATTTCGATCGTGCGAATCTTGAGGATGATCGGGTTGTAGTTGCGGCGCAGCTCGGCGGCGAAATCCATTTCCTTGCCAGCGGCAGCCTTGTCCTGCGTCTCTTTGAGGTCCTGGCCGGCGGAGAAGGCGCGGCCCGCGCCGGTGAGGACGAGACAGCGGACGGAGCGGTCGCGTTCGGTTTTTTTCAGGCAATCGAGCAGGGCCTGCTTCAACTCTTCATTGAATGCGTTGAGGGCGTCGGGGCGGTTGAGCGTGAGCGTCCGCACGCCGGCGTCGTCGTGGATGAGCAAGGCTTCCATTATTGAATAATCGCGGAAATTCGCCCGAATTGCAAAGTCGCAGCGGTGTCAGCGGCCTTCGTACTTCGGCGCACGCTTCTCCTGAAACGCCTTCATGCCTTCCTTCTGATCGTGCGTGGCGAAGAGCATGTAGAAGAGCTTGCGTTCGTATTCGAGGCCTTCGGCGAGTGAGAGTTCCTGGGCCTTGAGGACGGCCTCTTTTGCGAGGCGGACGGCAATCGGCGACTTGAGGGCGATTTCTCGCGCGAGGGCGATTGCTTCGTTCAGGCAGACTTCGTTGGGGACGACTCGCGTGACGAGACCGGCTTCGTGCGCTTCGCGGGCAGACATGTGGCGGCCGGTGAGGATCAGCTCCATCGCGCGGAACTTGCCGACGGCGCGGGTGAGTCGCTGGGTGCCGCCGGCGCCAGGAATGATTCCGATGTTGATCTCGGGCTGGCCGAAGCGGGCGTTTTCGGCGGCGACGATGATGTCGCAGTGCATGGCGAGTTCGCAGCCGCCGCCGAGGCAGAAGCCGGAAACGGCGGCGATGATCGGTTTGCGAACACGCTTGATGCGTTCCCAGCGGGCGAACTGGTTGCGCTCGTACATGGTGACGACGGAGGCGTCGGCCATGTCGTTGATGTCGGCCCCGGCGGCGAAGGCTCGGTCGGATCCGTGCAGGACGATGCAGCGGACGTAGGGGTCGGCGTCGAGGTTTTCGAGGGCCTCGACGAGCTGGGCCATGAGTTCGAGCGAAAGGGCGTTCAGCACGTCGGGGCGGTTGAGCGTGACGATGCCGACGGATTGCTCGATGCGGGAGAGGACGAGAGAAGCGGTCATAGTGGGTACCCGGTCAACAAATCGATGCGGTCCAGAGTAGGGAAGCTGGAATGAGTCGTCAATTCGGAAGCGCTTTTTGCGACACCATGCTACACTCCCAGCAGTACGGGGCGGGTGGAGATTTCCATGCGAATCCAACGCTTCGTGCTGGTTTTCGGGACTCTCCCTTTTTGCTCCACCGTGCCTGCCGCCGACTATCACGTCGGGGACGGGCAGCCGTTGGCGACGATTGGCGCGGCGCCGTGGGCGACTTTGCAGGCGGGCGATACCGTTTGGATTCACTGGCGGGCGACGCCGTACCGGGAGAAGTGGGTGATCGGGCGTCAGGGGACGGCCTCGCTGCCGATCAGCGTTCGAGGCATGGCGGGGCCGGCCGGGCAGTTGCCGATTATTGACGGTGAGAATGCGACGACGCCGGCGCCGCTGAACTACTGGAATGAAGGGCGGTCGGTCATCAAAGTCGGGGGATCGAATACGCCGAACAACAGCGTTGCGAAGTGGATTGTCATCGAGGGGCTGGATGTTCGCGGGGCGAGGCCGCCGAATATGTTTACGGCCGACGATGGATCGACGCAGACCTACTCGATGAACGGCGCGGCGATACATATTGAGCTGGGGGAAAACATCACAATCCGGGGCTGCATCACCCGCGACAGCGGGAACGGCATCTTTGTCTCGTCGAGCGGGACGAATGTGTCGCGGAATATCCTGATCGAGGGAAACTACATCCATTCGAATGGCAATTCGTCGAGCATCTTCGAGCACAACACGTACACGGCGGCGATCGGGATCGTTTATCAGTACAACCGATTCGGGCCGCTGTTGAGCGGCGCGGGCGGGAACAACTTGAAGGACCGCTCGGCGGGACTCGTCGTGCGCTACAATTGGATTGAGGGCGGGAACCGGCAGCTCGATCTGGTCGATGGCGAGGACAGCTCGCTGATCGTGGCCGATCCGGCTTATCGCCGGACTGACGTGTATGGCAACATCTTGATTGAGCCGGCCGGCGCGGGGAACAAGCAGATTATCCACTACGGCGGCGACAGCGGGACGACGGCGGATTATCGCAAGGGCGATCTTTACTTCTATCACAATACGGTGGTGTCGACGCGGACGGATTCGACGACGCTGATGCGGCTTTCGACGAACGAGGAGCACTGCGACGCGCGGAATAACATTTTGTATGTCACGACGGCGGGGAACGGGCTGGCGATGCTGGATAGCTCGGGCGTGCTGGATCTGCGGCGTAACTGGATGAAGCCGGGGTGGGTTGGCTCGTTTGGGGGCGTGACGGGGACGATCAACGACGATGGCTCGCAGATATTGACGTCGTCGCCCGGTTTCACGAATGCCGGCGGGCAGGACTTCTCGTTGACGGCGTCTTCGGTTTGCGTTGACGCGGCGACGGCGCTGCTGGAGGCGGAGTCGCCGGTTGTTCGGCAGTATGTGAAGCATCAGACAAGCGTCGCTCGGACGGTGGTTGGCGCGGCGAGCGACCTCGGGGCGTTTGAACGGACTCCGGCGTGCGGCGGCGATCTTGATTGCGACGGCGATCGTGACGTTGCCGATGTTTCGGCGTTTGTGCTTGCGCTGGTCGACCCGAACGGATATGCGGCGGCGCACCAAGGATGCCCAATTCTTGGGGCGGACATCAACGGCGACCTGGCTGTGAACGGGGGCGACATCGCCGGCTTCGTGGCGCTGATCAGCACGTTCTGTCCTTAGACACGGCGGTGGCGGGCGGCGATACAATCGGCCGCGGATGGTTCGACGCGTCCTCTTCGCATGGTTGTGTTTCTCGTTCGCGATTGTCGCTGTCTCACTCGTCACGGGGTATCGGGCCAGCCGGGTGGTTGGGGAGCCGCAGTACCTTTTTACGAAAACCCGGGTGATCGCTCAGGTCGAGCGGACGCCCGCTGACGAGACGGAGGCGGAGGTGCAGCGGCAGTTTGCCGCGGCGGGCGAGTCGACAACGGAGCCGGAGACGCGGCCGATGTTTGTGCTGGGCTTGCTCGACGCGGCGCTTCCGCTGGTCGTGGCGAGCGGGTGGATTGCGGTAGCGATTGCATTGATTCTGCGGAGGCGGCCGATTGCAGCGCGGGACGGCGAAGCCGTATGATTGGTCGTTTGCGAGCGAGTCTTGAAGTTGAAAGCGAACTGATGATGCGAATGAGAATAGTAGCGATTGCTGCGTGCGTTGCGCTGATGTCCTCGGCCGTTCTGGCCGACGCGTTCAAGGATGCGCGGGCCGGCGAGGCGACGTTTGAGGTGTCCAAGAAGACCAAGCCGAGCGTGACGTTTACGTCGAAGGCGCCCGGGGAGACGTTCAAGGGGGCCGGCAAGGAAATGAAAGGGTCGCTGACGCTCGATCCGAGCAAGCTGGACGCCGCGACGGGCGAGTTTGCGGTGCCGTTCAAGAGCATCGATACGGGCATCGGCGGGCGGAATAAGCACATGCTTTCTGCGCGGTGGATCGACGCCGGGCAGTATCCGGACGCGGTGTTTGTGGTCGAGGGAATCGAGAAGGTGAAGACCGGTTCATCGGGCGTGAAGGCGTCGCTGAAGGGGACGATGAAGATCCACGGGCAGGAAAAAGAGATGTCCGTCCCGGTGACGCTGGTGTACGTCAAGGACAAGAAGGAAGGCGGCACGAAGGACACGCTGGCGATCAAGGCGAACTTTCCGGTGAAGCTCTCCGACTATGGCATCAGCGATCCGGCGATCGGCAAGAAGGTGGCCGAGTCGATGAAGCTGGCGGTGACTGTGACGCTGGAGGCGAAGCCGGCGAAGAAGTCGGATGAAGAGAAGCCGGCCGCGAAGGCTGATGAAAAGAAGGCCGGCGACGACGCTGCATCGGACTGACACCCCCCCCCACTTCTCACTGCTCCGCGCGTATCTCTCGAC
The DNA here is from genome assembly GCA_964549445.1 of uncultured Planctomycetaceae bacterium. Taxonomy (GTDB): domain Bacteria; phylum Planctomycetota; class Phycisphaerae; order UBA1845; family UTPLA1; genus SpSt-539. Next base: position 42,514 of record CAZJVS010000004.1, on the reverse strand, counting down.
GGCGAACGTCTCGCGCTATCGTGACGGCGACCTCGCGTTGCAGTTCGTCCATCGATGCGCGGACGGATGGATAGAAGCGTTGATAGCCGAAGTACACTCCGGCGATGGCGACGGGCATGAGCCAGAGCCAGCCGGAGAGTCGAAATCCGTTCGTTGAGACGCCGAGCAGTGAACCGATCGGTTCGACCAACAGGATGGCTCCGAAGGGTGTCGCGAGCAGGATGAGCAGGCAGAGGCCGACGGCCAGCGCATGGAACTTGAACAGCACCTCGGGCCAGCCGGGATTGTCGAGGCATGACTTCTGAAAGCGGCTGGCACCCCAAAACCAGAGTACTCCGCAGACCAGCAGAATCACGCCGGTGCAGACGTTCAGGGCACCCAGGCGGCCGATACGAAGCGTGGTCCAGATGATGGCCAGCGTGACGGGGAAGCCGAGGAGCGTGGCGACCACGCAAACGACAGGGGCGGACTCCATTTTTTCGAACTGAGCGCGGATGAGTTCGGCGGGGAGCAACAATTCGCCGACGGGATTGTTCTCACCGCACTCCGGACAGCGGCGCGGGTCGCCTGAGTGGCCGCGGAGGTTGTAGCCGCAGCCGAGGCAGTACAGATCGATGTCGGCCAGCGCGGGGTCGTCGGTGTGCGGGGGCGACTCGTCCACGGCGAATTGTAGCCCCCACCACCCTGTCAGTTGAACCAGATCGCGAAGCCGATGAAGTTGCCTCTGAACAGGCGCATCAGTCCGTCCCAGGTTTCCTCCTTGGTCAGCGGGCCTTTCTCGAGATAGGGCGCGGCGGCTGAGCCCTGTACCCACAGAACCAGATCGAACCGCTTCGGCTCGGTGAAGACACGGCGGATGTTGACGCCCTGGTCTTCCTTGCCGCGCCAAAAGGGAATGAGCTTCTTGCCGGCTAGGATGGCGTCGACCTCATCGAGGAAGACTTTCCAGCCGTCGACCATTTCGAGCGTGATGCGCACGCCGGGCAGGACGCTGTGCTGCTTTGGGTTCGGGATCCATTCGTTGTCGTCGTCGGTTTCGGCCATGGCGAGCTGCCACATCTTGCGGCTGTGAGCGGTCATGGCCTGGAGATGCTCGAGGGCGGACTTCATGCGGGCGGGCTCGGCGACGGGGAGACTGAGGAGGTGAATGAAGGCGACGGCGTCGGCGATGTTGACGCCGCCGTAGTTGAACGGGCCGCTGGGGTCGCGGAGATAGGGAAACGGCGTCCTGGCGTTGGGGAAGAAGAGCTGGGCGGTGTGATCGAAGAGGTCGCCGCCGTCGTGGGCGAGCATGAAGTCGGTAAGGGCCATGAGCAGGTTGCAGTAGCCACGAAGCCATTCGGCGTCGGCGGCGTCGAAGCCGATCGTGAAGGCGGCGACGTCGGCGGGTTCGAAGCGCTCGCCGGAGACCTGGCCAAAGAGACGGCCGAGGGCTTCGGAGTCGTCGGCCTTGCCGTCGCCGTTGAGGTCGAGGTGGATGAGGCCGAAGTGGAGCGGCAACTTGACGTCGGTGGATTTGATGGCGGCGAGCGTCGCTTCGGCTTTGCCTAGGCCGGCGTTGAAGCCGGCGATGAGCTTGCGGACGTCGGCGGCGGTGACGGGCTTGGGGGGTTTGCCGGACGAGAACAGGTCGGTGGGCAGGCCGAAAACCTCGCCGGGGATCGAGCGCAGGAAGCCGTAGGTGTTGAGAGACTGGAAGAGATCCTCGACGGCGAGGAGCACTTGAGCAGTTCCGAGGCCGAAGCGGGCGTGGTCATCTTTCGGGTCGGCGGCGAGCATTTTTTCGAGGCCGGCTTCGGCGGATTTCATGTCGCCGGAGATGAAGAGTTCATCGACGCGGTCGGCGGGCTTGGTTGTCTGGGCGAGGGCAGCGGGGGCGAGCGCGAGGGTGACGGCGAGGCTGAGTATTGCTCGGATCGACATTGGGAAAATCTCCGATCGTGGACTGCTTTTCTGCGAGCGGGCGGGAGCGTATGGCGGCGGGCGGACGGGGACAAGCGGGCGGGTTGGAAGGGAGGCCCCTGCTTGTAGCTGGGAAAAGCGGGGAACGCACGCGAACTGTTGGCATGGATTCCAAACACCGAAACGCAGAAACCCGTTGGGGCCGAACTCTTTTTGTGCGGGGTTGAGCGAGATCGAACGACAATCGCCAGCGGGTGGCAGTTAGCGGCGCCCAGAAGTTGGCGGAGGGGCGGTGGGTGAAACGTCGAAAGGCCGAAACATCGAAAAGTCGAAATGATGGTCGGCGGGAGCAGGAGCGGGAACTCGCCGGGGCGAGGCGATTTCGGAGTGCGGATTTCGGATTGCGGATTTGAGGCGGGAGGCGGCCTGGGTTTGCATGGGGGTTGGGACGGGATTCCAAACGCCGAAACGCCGAAACGCCGAAACGTCAAAACGTCGAAATGGGGCTGCGGGCTGGAAGTTGGAATGGTGAGAATTCGCGAATTCATTGGGTTCTTTCGTTTCCACTTTTTGTTGCTGCCGCGCGGATGCCCAGGAGCCGCCGCGGGCGGGGCGACTCGGGTGTCGGGCGACGCCCCGTCTTTTTTTTGACGGGATTAGACGGGATTTGATGGGACGGGTTTCAGTCGTGGTTGAAAAGTCGTCGCTGAAATCTCCGCGCGCAGTTTCTCCGTGGCCGCAGGCGGTCGCCCTTCGACGGGCTCAGGGACCGCCCCTCGACAAGCTCAGGGTCCGTCGAGAGCGGATGCCGTGCGGATGTTCCGTTCGTCGGTGCGAGGGCCCCTTGACACGCTGGGAACGCTTCGCGTTCGAGAGCGGCAGTGCCGCCGCGTCGTGTCAAGGGCAGGTCGCGCCCTGGCGATGTCTGTAGTAAAGAGTGGCCAGCGTTCCGCAGTGCTCGGGGCTTCATGCGTCTGGAAACGAGTGGGGCGTGCGGAGAAGGGGTCGGGCGCGAGGGCGGATGGGCGGAGTATTCCACTGTCGTTGCGGGTTCTTCCGCAGAGGGCCGCGTCGCGGGCAGCGGAAAACAGGGCTTCGCGTGCCGGAGCTCGGATTCGATTTCCGGACGCAGTGGCACCAGACTTGCGAGTAAACGAAGCAATAGAATAGTGCGTTTGTCCGCTCTGCAGGTTCGGGCCAGGCGAGTATTGGGCTTGGCAGAGTATCCGGGCGAAGTCGAGGGTTGATGATGAATCGGTCGGTTTGTGGAATTCTGCTTGCAATTCTGCCCACGCCGGCCTTCGGGCAGTTGGGGCCGTTGATCTACTCGCAGGCACCGAACGGAAATTTCGGCCTCGTGTCGGATACTGCATACACCAATGACTTTGGCCAGCCGGATGGAGCGCTTCGGGCAGACCGGTTTCAACTCGCGTTTAGCAATGAGGTTGAGCAAATTCTGTGGTTTGGCCACTATGGAACGCAGAATCAAGACTTCGATCCCGATCCTCCCCTGACCGAGTCGTTCAGGATCAGATTCTGGAGCCAAGTCACCACCCCGTTTCCCATTCAGCAATTGCCAGACGAGGTCTTGTATGAGTCTGCTTCGGAAGAAGTGTTTCGCGAACTGACAGGTTCATTTGTCGCGGGTCGTCGCGAGTACCGCTACGTGCTTGACCTGCCCTCGCGGTTCGCTGTGCAGGGAGGTACGCCCTACTGGCTTGAAATCGCGCAGATTGGCGATCTCGCGTCGGCGTGGCGGTGGGAAACCGCGACCGGAGGCGAGTACGCATCACAATATCCTATCGGCAGTCCATGGGAATTGCATACGATTGGGCAGGTCGCGTATCAGTTGCGCGTTCCTGAACCGGCAACGGGATTACTGATGGCGCTGGTAGGGCTTGTCGGAGCGATGCGACGGTCAAATCGCTCGCGGTAAGCATAGTGTTTTTGGCATAGTTGGTCACTTTGTTGAGGCGCGTGACGGCGCTGTGCGCCCGATCCACGCGCCGGGAGAAATGACGATGACTCGTACTCTCGTTGTTGTGTCCGCCGTTCTGTCGTCCATCTTCGCTTCGACTGCGAACGCGCAGTGTACGACACAGCCCGTACCCGAAAGCCCCACCGAAGTCGTTGTGCCGTGCAGTGGTGAGGGGTGCGAAAGTTGCCGGGTCGGGCGCTTTCCGGCTTGTCAATTTGATGTCTGCGGTCGGGTACTGATCGCTTGGGAAGACATCCCACTCGGAACCCCCGGCGACCCAGTTCAGGACAATATCAAGTTCCTTCGCTTCGATGCAGATTGCACTACGCAACCCTATGGCGACGATTCGTGCGGTACGGCGCTCTCCGCTGGAGGTGATTGTCCCGATACTGAAAAGGGACCAGAGACGAAAAATGAGCGCGTTTCGCTCGCGGCGGGCAATCCATCCAACGCGCCCGTCTATGCTGGATGGACGGCCTCTTATTCATTTGCGAGTACGCCGAATCAAGGGTTTTTCCTAGCAAACGCATGGAACCTTGCAAGCACGCCAACGCCAGCCGCGGCAACATCGGGCGATTGCGACGGCAGCAGCGATGCGACGATCCACAAATCGGTAGGTGTTGGTGATGTCATTATAGAAGAAGTTTTCGCAGGCGTAGCTAACCCCGGATTGTCGCTTAGCCTGCTCGGCAGTCCGTTACGGACTTGCAATACGGCCTGCTTTCGCGATCGCTGGCGGCCGTGCGTCGCTACGCGGAGCAGCGACGGAAAGACGGCGGTCGTATGGGCAGAACCCGTCGTCGCGAACGACGCCGACTCGGCAATGGACATTTATCTCGCGCAGTTCGACGCGAGCGGGAATCCGTTAGGACCGAGTGGCGTGAAGGGCATTCAAGTAAACTCGACCGATGCAGACCCGACTCGGTCGCAGGAGTCACCGGCGGTCGCCCTCGACGACCTTGGTAACCTAATCATAGTCTGGCGCAGCACCGGTACGGATACCTGTGCTAATCCGAGTTTATTGCAAGTCTATGCGAGGCGATTTCTTTGGGGCGGCGATTTCTCTCCCCCCAGCGACCCCGTACCTTTGGGTGCAGAGTTTCAGGTCAATTCCGATCCAACTCGCGTCATACCAATCGATGCCAACCCCACGGTCGCCCTGACGATGAACTCGAACGACCCCGGCCGCTTCGTCGTCGCGTTCAATGCGGTCGATCAGAACGGCACGCCAACTAACCCCGCCGATGACACGGTCGAAGTCCACGCCCAGAAATTCAATGCTTTGGGCCAGCGCGAGGGTGGGCAGTTTCGCGCAACCGTGACGACTCAGTCCGCACAACTTGCCCACTCGGGTCAACACACGGTTGCTTATGGCCCGGTCGGACAAATAGCACTGGCCTACACAATCGGAAACGGCGCGGAGCCCGATGGCGGCGTACGATTTACACTTCTACCGCCCGGATACGGCGAGACCACGCCATTTGACTGCATCAAGGGCGACGTGAACGGCGATGGCAGGGTCGATGGCGAGGATATCCAGGCGTTCGTGAAGTACTACATCATGCTCGGCAGTGGCCGGCTCTGCACGCTCGGATCGCCACCCGCCGATTGCGATCGCCTCGAATGCGCAATGGACCTGGGCGAAAAGGTCGTGTCCGGCTCGGTCGTGCGCTATATCGATGAGGCCGACCGGATGCGATTCGTGCGCCTGTTGCTGGGCCAGAAGATCGTCGAACGAGACTGCAACGGCTCGTGCGTCGCGGATGACGTGGAACTGGCCGACGGGAGCGAGTCGGATTGCAATTCCAACGGCATTCCCGACAGTTGCGAACTCAGCCCGCGGAATCAAATGTTCAGCGTCGCGAAGGACAGCGCCATGCTCCGACGAATCGAGCCGCAGACCGGCGAAATAGTGAGGTCCATACTCATCACGCACAGCGACGGGCGCACGGTGAAAGGCGCGGACGGACTCGTCCGGGACCTCAACTTGCCTTCCGGGGAGCCGCTGCTATTTGCCTTGCTCCGCTCGGAACCGTTCGGCGGTGGCGCGCAGATCCAGCAACTCGTGAAGATCGACCCCCTGACCGGAATCGCGACGCCGGTCGGGACGACCAGCGAGATGTTCCGTTCGCTGGCGATGATCCTGACAACCTATGGTGTCGGAACCGACATCCTCACGATTCTTCCGGGCTCTCCCGGAAGCCCTACCGAAAAGCTCTATCAGCTCGCCCAGACCGACGCGACGGCCACGTACATCTGCGATCTGACTGATATCGACAGCGGCGGCGCGCTGGGCTATCGAGTATTCAGTAATGGAGAACTCTACTACGCCGGTGGGTTGGCGACTCCGATATTTGACGGCTGGGCCATTGGATTTCCGTCGGGTACGCCGACATGTTGCAGTTTTTCCAGCATCGGCAGCTCCGGTGGACTTGCCAACGCTGGCGCATTGACGGAATGGGTGGCCGGCGAATCCCTGTATGCCGCAGGTGGCGGGATTCTCTACACATTACGTTTGAACGGCTCGGCGACCTCGGTCGGCATGATGGACCATGTCTCGACCGGCTTGGCCTTCATCGACGTCAATAACAACCGCAACAGCAACGGCATCCCCGACGACTGCGAAGCGCTCTACACGGTTGTCACCACTGCGCCTGCGGGCGACGGCGAGCCGCTGGCTGATTGCAACGGCAATCTCACCGACGACGCCTACGACATCTCGTCCGAGTACTCGGCCGACTGCAACTCCAATGGCACGCCCGACGAATGCGAAATCGCGATCTTCGACTGCAATTCGAACGGTGTCCCCGATGATTGCGACATTGATCCTGAAGACCCCGACGGCGATGAAGTCGTGTCGGATGACTGCAACGCCAACGGTCTCCCGGATGAATGCGACCTCATTGCGGAGTACTTCCCGAGCTACGACTGCAACACGAACGGCATACCGGACGAATGCGACATCGCCGAGGTGACGAGCGAGGATTGCAACACGAACGGGGTCCCGGATGAGTGCGACATTGCCGCCGAGACGAGCGAGGACGCCGACACCAACGGCATCCCCGACGAATGCGAAGAAGAGTCGATGATGGGCGGCGGCGGAGAGGGCGACGGGCCGCCAAGCTCCTCCTACGACAACCCCGCGTGGGAGACGTTTTGGCAGTGGCAGGCCGACAACGCCGCTTCGCTGGCCGCTATGTCACCGTGGGACCGGTTTAAGGCGACGGTGGACAAGTTGCGAGAGCTTGGATTGCCGGCGGCGATTCCGTGGGCGCGGGTGCAGTCGCCCTGAGACGCGGTTCGGGGGCTGGTTGGGAGCGCCACGCAGCCCGTTTCGGTGCGTCGGGCGGCGAGGTCGTCGTGGCGCGTCGGTACCGCGCCGGCAACGGCAGCCGATCGATTGCCGGTCAGGGACATCGCGCTCTACACTGCTTGGCCGTTGCCGGGGTTGGCCGGCGGAAGGGGTCGAGCCGGGTGGTCCCGGCGAAGTGCAATTGAGTGAAGGAGAGCAGTTATGTCAACGGAAGCACAGTGCCCGTTTAAGCATGTTGCAAGCGGCGGCACCGGGAACCGGGAGTGGTGGCCGAATCGGTTGAACCTGAACGTCCTGCACCAGCATTCGTCGCTGTCGAACCCGATGGGACGCGAGTTCAAGTATGCCAAGGCGTTTAACAGTCTCGATTTCAAGGCGCTGAAGAAGGACCTGCACGCGGTGATGACGCATTCGCAGGCGTGGTGGCCGGCGGACTTCGGGCACTATGGGCCGCTGTTTATCCGCATGGCGTGGCACAGCGCGGGGACGTACCGAACCGGGGACGGGCGCGGCGGGGCCGGGCACGGCACGCAGCGATTTGCGCCGCTGAACAGCTGGCCGGACAACGTGAACCTGGACAAGGCGCGACGTCTGCTGTGGCCGATCAAGCAAAAGTATGGGAAGGCGATCTCGTGGGCGGACCTGATGGTTCTGGCGGGGAACGTGGCGCTGGAATCGATGGGGTTCAAGACGTTCGGCTTCGGCGGCGGGCGCGAGGATTACTGGGAGCCTGAAGAGGATATCTACTGGGGCGCGGAGCGGAAGTGGCTGGGCGACGAGCGCTATACGGGCGACCGGAACCTGGAGAACCCTCTGGCGGCCGTGCAGATGGGATTGATCTATGTGAACCCGGAAGGGCCGAACGGGAAGCCCGATCCGATCGCGGCGGCGCGGGACATTCGCGAGACGTTTGCGCGGATGGCGATGAACGACGAGGAGACCGTGGCGCTGATCGCGGGCGGGCATACGTTTGGCAAGACGCACGGGGCGGGCGACGCGAAGCTGGTCGGCGTGGAGCCGGAGGGGGCGGGCCTTGAGGAGCAGGGGCTGGGGTGGAAGAGCAGCTTTCGATCAGGCAAGGGCGGGGACGCGATCACCAGCGGGCTTGAAGTGACATGGACGTCGACGCCGACCAAGTGGAGCAACGACTACTTCAAGAACCTGTTTGGCTATGAGTGGGAGTTGACGAAGAGCCCCGCGGGCGCGCACCAGTGGCGGCCGAAGGGCGGGGCCGGGGCGGGGACGATTCCGGATGCGCACGACCCGTCGAAGCGGCATGCGCCGTCGATGCTGACGACGGACCTTTCGCTGCGGATGGACCCGGCGTATGAGAAGATTTCGCGGCGGTTCATGGAGCATCCGGAGCAGCTTGCGGATGCGTTTGCGAGGGCGTGGTTCAAGCTGACGCACCGCGACATGGGTCCGAAGGCGCGGTACCTCGGGCCGGAAGTGCCGGCGGAGGAGTTGATCTGGCAGGACCCGATTCCGGCGGTCAACCACAAGCTGATCGATGAGAAGGACGTCGCGGCGCTGAAGGGGCAGATACTCGCTTCGGGGCTGACGATTCCGGAGCTGGTTTCGACGGCGTGGGCGTCGGCGTCGACGTTCCGCGGTTCGGACAAGCGCGGCGGAGCAAACGGGGCACGCATTCGGCTGGCACCGCAGAAGGACTGGGAGGCGAATCAGCCGGCGCAACTGGCGAAGGTGCTCAAGACGCTGGAGGGCGTGCAGGCGAAGTTCAACGGCGCGGCGACTGGCGGGAAGAAGGTGTCGCTGGCGGATTTGATCGTGCTGGGCGGGTGCGCGGCGGTCGAGCAGGCGGCGAAGAACGGCGGGCACGCGGTGACGGTTCCGTTCCGGCCGGGGCGGATGGACGCGACGGCGGCGCAGACGGATGCCGAGTCGTTTGCCGTGCTGGAGCCGATCGCGGACGGGTTCCGCAACTACGTCAAGGGGAAGTACAGCGTGCCGACGGAGGCGCTGCTGGTGGACAAGGCGCAGTTGCTGACGCTGACGGCGCCGGAGATGACGGTGCTGGTGGGCGGCCTTCGCGTATTGAACGCGAACCACGGCCAATCGCGGCACGGCGTGTTCACGAAGCGGCCCGGGACGGTTAGCAACGATTACTTCGTCAACCTGCTGGACATGGGGACGGAGTGGAAGGCGACGTCGAAGGACGCGGACGTGTTCGAGGGACGCGACCGAGTGAGCGGTGAAGTGAAGTGGACCGGCACGCGGGTCGATCTCGTATTTGGATCGAATTCGCAGCTTCGAGCGCTGGCCGAGGTCTATGGAAGCACGGACGGGGCGGAGAAGTTTGTGCACGACTTTGTCGCGGCGTGGAACAAGGTGATGAACCTGGATCGGTTCGATGTTGGGTGAGCCAGGTCCCAGTGACTGAAGTCACTGGCAACAAACGCCCGCCCTCCGGGCGAGAGTGATCAGGGGCGGACGCGGACGACGACGAGGGTGAGGTCGTCGGATTGTTTGGCGAGGCCGACGAAGCGGCGGACGTCCCAGAGGAGCTGCTTGGCGATCTGCGGGGCGTCGAGATTGGCGTGGCGGAGGATCGACTCGTTCAACCGCGCGCGGCCGTAGGCGTGGCCGTCGTGGTCCATGGCTTCGAGGACGCCGTCGGTGAGGAAGACGAGTAGATCGCCGGGATGAAGGTCGATGCGGCCGCGCTGGTAGACGGCGTCGCGGTCGATGCCGAGGACGGTGCCGCCGACGTCGAGGGATTCGATGCGGCCTTCGCGGAGGAGGATGACGGGCTCGTGGCCGGCGTTTGAGAAGGTGAAGGAGCGGCCGTCGCGACTGAAGACGCCGTAGAAGGCGGTGACGAACTCGTTCAGCAGGGTGTCGCGGCAGATGTGGCGGTTCACCTCGACCATGATCTGGTCGAGGTGGTAGATGGACTTGGCGTGGGCGCGGAGGGCGGCGCGGACGCTGGCCATGGTGAGCGAGGCGGGGACGCCCTTGCCGACGACGTCGGCGATGGCGACGCCGAGGTCGCCGCGGGGGAACTCGAGGAAGTCGTAGAAGTCGCCGCCGAGGTCGTGGCTGGGTTCGTAGATGCAGCCGATTTCGAGGCGATCGTGCTTTGGCGGCGTGGCGGGGATCATGCGGCGCTGGACGTCGCCGCCCATGCGGACCTGGCGTTCGAGCTGTTCGGCTTCGCGGGCGTCGCGTCGCATGCGGGCGTGGATGATGGCGGCGGCGCACTGGTTGGCGACGGCCTGGAGCAGCGATTTCTCCAACGGGGTGAAGACGCGGCGCTCGCCGCTGTAGACGCGCATGACGCCGATGGTCTTGCCGCGATAGGTGAGACTGGTAGCGAGGACGCTGACGATGCCCTCGGCGCGGGCCTCGTCGGGGTAGACCGTGCGCGGGTCTGTGGGCATGTCTTCGACGTAGGCGACGCCGCCGTCGAGGACGGAGGCGTCGATGGGGCTGCTTTTCGCGAGGATCGGCCCTTTGTTCAGGTAGGCATCGGAGAGATTGTGGACGGCGACGATCTTCAGCTCGCCGGTCTCTTCGTTGAGAAGGCGAATGGCGGCGGCCTTGGCCTTCAACACTTCGGCGACGAGGCGGGCCGAGGCGTTCAAGACCTCCTTGAGGTCACCTTCCTCACCGAGGAGGGTTGAGACGCGATAGACGGTGGATAGTTCTTCGACGCGCTGCTCGAGTTCGTGGGCCTGGTACCACATGCGGGCGAGGGTGTTGGCGAGAAGCTGGGCGAAGGCGACGGCGGCGTGCATGTCGCGGTCGGACCAGTTTTTCAGGCCCCAGGCGGCGCGGCGGAGGTGGTCGTAGTCGAGGCCGAAACGGTCGGCGACCCTGCGGACCTGGTCGTCGGTGAGGGGCGTGGTCGGGCGGTCGCCGACGATGATGGCGGCGAGCGGTTTGCCGTTGATCGTGACCGGGGCGGCGTACTGGGTGAGGCCAGCGTGGCATTCGGTGCGGACGAGGCCGTCGGAGGCGCAGGCGTCGCGCGTGGTCCGGGTGTGGCAATCGCGGCAGGCGGATTCGGCGGCGGGGTGTTCGAGCAGCGTGCGACAGAACTCGTTGTCGGTCTTGTCGCGCGTAATGGATTCGCCGTTGGCGTCGCGGATGCTGGTGCCCACGCCGACGAGGGAGACGAAGGCGTCCTGGACCTCCTGAAGAGCGGAGACCTTGATAAAGTCGGTCAGGGCGGGCGTATCGTGGTGGTCGTTTGTCATGTGGGGTCGTGGGGTGGATGTGTCCAACGAGCTATTATAGAGGCGATGAGCCTCGTCCGCTATGGCAAGTACACGGTGAAGCGCCCGCGCGAAGTGGTGCTGCTGCGCGGATTGCCATGTGTGTGGAGCCGGTGCAGTTTTTGCGACTACATCGACGACAACACGACCGACGTCGACGAGATTCGGCGGGTGGCGGATGCGGAGTTGGCGAAGGTGACCGGGGAGTTTGGGCGGCTGACGGTGATCAATTCGGGCAGCATCCAGGAGTTGCCGCTGCCGATTCGAGAGCGGGTGCGGGAGCTGATTCGAGCAAAGGGGATTCGCGAGTTTTACACGGAGTCGTACTGGTCGTATCGGAAGGATTACGAGGCGACGCGGCGGTTCTTCGGTGTGGAGACGCACCTGTTTCTGGGCGTGGAGACGTTCGATGACGGCGTGCGGAATGGGGTGCTGAACAAGGCGATGCACTGGAGCGGGCCGGACGAGGTGGCGGCGGTCACGGATTCGATAAACCTGATGGTGGGCGTTCGCGGGCAGACGCGGGAGATGGTGCGGCGGGACGTCGACATCATGCTCAGCAAGTTCCGCTATGGAATCGTCAACCTGTTTTCTACCAACTCGAAGTCGGAGGGATTGATGGATGAAGCGATCAAGGCGTGGTTCCTCGACGAGTTTGCGTGGCTGCGCGGGGAGGAGCGCGTGGACTTGTTGGAGGAGCCGACGGGGTTTGGGGTGGGATAGGCCGCCGATCGGGGCCCTTTGACACTTCCGCTTCGCATTCCATAGCATGACGGTTCAATGGCCGAATCGCTCTCCACTCTTGCCGAGTTTCTCGCTTCGCACGGCATGCCCGGCGAGGTGCAGGGGGATCGCGGACTTGCCATTCGAGGCGTGGCGACGTTGGAAGACGCCGGGCCGGATGAGATCAGCTTTCTTGCCAATCAGCGATATGAGAAGCTGCTGACGACGACTCGGGCGGGGGTTGTCGTCGTTGGAAAGACGCAGGCCGTGCCGAATGGCCGGACGGTTGTCCGCGTGGCAGATCCTTATGCCGCCATTACGGCGCTGATCATCCGGCTGCACGGGTATCGGAAGCATCCGGGGGGCGGGATTCATCGCGACGTTGTGATCGATCCGACCGCGAAGGTCGGCGAGAACGCTTCGATCATGCATGCGGTGACGATCGGCCCGAATGTCGTGATCGGGCGAAACGCGGTGCTCTATCCCGGGGTGTTTATCGCGGCGAACTGCCGGGTGGGCGACGACTGCGTGCTGTTTCCAAACGTCGTGGTGTATGACGGCAGCCGGATCGGCAACCGGGTGACGATTCACGCGAACACGGTGATCGGCGAGGACGGGCTGGGGTATGCGCCAGTCAAGGGGAAGTGGCACAAGATACCGCAGGTGGGATTCGTCGAGATCGGCGACGATGTCGAGATCGGGGCGGGATGCACGATCGATCGCGCGACGCTAGGACGCACCGTGATCGGGGCGGGGAGCAAGTTCAGCAACCTGATTGCAATCGGACATGGCACGCGGATCGGGCAGGACTGCATGCTGGTTGCACAGGTCGGCATCGCGGGATCGGTGACGGTGGGCGAGCATGTGACGATGGCGGGCAAGGTGGGCGTGGCGGGCCACTTGTCGATCGGCGACAACGCGCAGCTTGCGGCGATGGCGGGCGTGATGAACGACATTCCGGCGAATACACGGGCGATGGGGCAGCCGGCGATGCCGATGAACGATGCGAAGCGCGTCTATGCGGTATTTACGAAGCTGCCGGAGCTGCGCGACAAGATGCGGCGGCTGGAATCGGAACTGGAACGGCTACGCGGCGAGCTGGAGCAATTGAAGCCGCCCGCGAAGCAACCCTAGAGGCGCGAAAGGAGGCCGTGGCGATGTGGAAGAATGTGGGTCTGCTGTCTCTGATCGTCTCGGTCGCGTTCCCGGCCGGTTGCTCGGAGTCCGGGCCGAAGGGATTGACGCCACCGAAGAATGTGAAGCCGGATTTTGTGACCGGGGTCGTGACGCCGCAGGATCGTGCCGAGATACCCGCGGGCGCGGTTGTTCGGGTAACGCTGGTGCAGGTCAGCCAGGCCGGGGGGACGGGCGAGACGGTCGTGGAGCAGGAATTCCCGGTGTTCGACGCCAAGGAACCGCCCCTGTTCACGCTTCGGTTTGACGCCAACAAGATCGACCCGGCGCGGCAGTACGTGGTTCGCGCCGTGGTGCTGATTGACGCGAAAGTCCGCTACGAGAGCGCCGAGGGCGTTCCGGTTCTCACGGGCGGCAAGCCACCGCATGCGGTTGTACCGGTCCGGCCGGCGGCATGATCGCGAACCCCGGTTAGCAGCACGAAGTCAGTCCGCGCCGTTATCATATCACTCACCGCCATCAGACCGGACGAGCGGAGCGAAACCGCGCGGAGGCCTCGACATGCCCATTGCAGACTTTGAGAAGCTCGGCACATTTTACCTGGGCCGGGGGTACGACCTCGCCCGCAAGAAGCGAAGCGACGATCTGTTGCTGTATGACTCCAAGGACCTTGTGACGCATGGGGTGTGCGTCGGCATGACGGGAAGCGGAAAGACCGGACTTTGCATCACGATCCTTGAAGAAGCGGCAATCGACTCCATCCCGGCGATCGTGATCGATCCGAAGGGGGACCTCTCGAATCTGCTGCTGAACTTTCCGCAGCTTCGACCGGAGGATTTTGCACCGTGGATCAATGAAGACGACGCGCGACGCAAGGGCGTCGAGCCGGCGGCGTTTGCGGCGCAGCAGGCGGAACTGTGGCGCAAGGGGCTGGCCGAGTGGGGTGAGGACGGCGCGCGGGTGCAGCGGCTGCGGGATGCGGCTGAGTTCGCCATTTACACGCCGGGCTCGAATGCGGGGTTGCCGGTTTCTGTGCTGAAGTCGTTCGACGTGCCTCCGGCGGCGATCCTCGAAGATCCGGAGCTGCTCGGAGAGCGCATCGCGACCACCGTGACGAGTTTGCTTGGCTTGCTCGGCGTTTCGGCCGATCCGCTGCAGAGTCGCGAACACATCCTGCTCTCCACAATTCTCAATGATGCGTGGAGCAAGGGGCGTCCGCTCAACCTGGCCGGATTGATTCAGGCGATTCAACAGCCGCCGGTCACGCGGCTGGGCGTGATGGAGCTTGAATCGGTGTTTCCGTCGAAGGAGCGGTTCGGGTTCGCGATGTCGCTGAATAATCTCGTCGCGGCTCCGGGGTTCGCGAGCTGGATGGAGGGTGAGCCGCTGGACATCGGCGAGATGCTTCACACGAATGGCGGGAAGCCGCGCATTGCCATCTTTTCGATTGCGCATCTCGGCGATGCCGAACGGATGTTTTTCGTCTCGATGTTGCTGAACCAGATTCTGGGCTGGGTGCGGACGCAATCGGGCACGACCAGTCTGCGGGCGCTGGTCTATATGGACGAGATTGCGGGGTACTTCCCGCCAGTCGCCAATCCGCCGAGCAAGGCCCCCCTGCTGACGTTGATGAAGCAGGCGCGGGCTTTCGGCGTGGGCGTGTTGCTGGCGACGCAGAATCCGGTTGACCTGGACTACAAGGGACTTTCGAACGCCGGGACTTGGTTCATCGGCCGGTTGCAGGCGGAGCGCGACAAGGCCCGCGTGCTCGACGGGCTGGAAGGCGCGGCGGCGAGCGCGTCGGCCGGGTTCGACCGACAGGCGATCGACGGAATGCTTTCGCAGCTCGGGAGTCGCGTGTTCCTGATGAACAACGTGCATGAGGACGCTCCGGTCGTATTCGAGACGCGATGGGCGCTTTCGTATCTTCGCGGACCGCTGACGCGGAATCAGATCAAGTCGCTCATGGACGCTCGAAGGGCGTTGCCGCGAGCGGCGAGCGAAGCGGCGACGGAGACGACCGGGCGCGCGGAGCGAGTTGCGCCGACGCCGGTTTCGAACGCACAGCCGGTGCTGCCGCCGGCGATCCCGCAGTTCTTTATTCCGATCCGGACCGCTCCGGCCGACGGGCAGCTGAACTACCGGCCGATGTTGATGGGGGTTGCCAAGGTCTACTTTGCCGATCCGAAGGCGAACATCGACGTCGAACGGCCGACCAGCCTGCTGGTGCCGATCAAACCGGGACCGGTTCCGGTCGACTGGGAGGCGGCGGCGGAAGTCGATCTGACGGAATCGGATGTGGAGGCGCAGGCCGCTCCCGGGGCGTCGTTTGGCTCTCTTCCGCCGGAAGCGGGCACCGTGAAGTCGTACGAATCGTGGAAGAAGAACTTCGGTGACACTCTGTTCCGCGTCGCGAAGCTAGATCTGTTCAAGAGCCCGTCGCTGGCGATCTCATCGAATCCGGGCGAGAGTGAGCGCGACTTCCGGCTGCGAATAGCCCAGGCGGCCCGGGAGCAGCGCGATGCGTTTGCCGAGAAACTGCGGGCGAAGTACGCGCCGAAGCTGGCGACGCTGCAGGATCGCATTCGTCGTGCTCAGCAGGCGGCCGAGGTTCAGCGGCAGCAGGCGTCGTCGGCCAAGCTTCAGACGGCCATTTCGTTCGGGGCGGCCATCCTATCGGCATTCACCGGCCGAAAGGTCGCCAGCAGCGCGAACATCGGGAAGGCCGCTACCGCGGCGCGGGGCGTCAGCCGATCGATGAAGGAAAGCTCCGATGTCGGGCGGGCAGACGAGAATATCGAGGCGATGCAGCAGCAGCTCGCCGATGCCGAGGCGGAGTTCCAGGGGGAACTTGACGCACTGGCCGGCAAGATGGACCCGATGACGGAGGCCCTCGAGCACGTTTGTCTCAAGCCGAAGAAGTCGAGTATCAACGTTCGGGCGGTGATGCTGGTGTGGGAGCCAGTCGCGGTCGATTCAAGCGGGGCGACGACGCCCGTGTGGCAATAACGCGAGTCGGGGGACAGCTCGCAGCCGGCGGAAATTCAGGCGCATGGTCGAATCGGCAAATTCTGCGCTTGGAAGCTCGGCTATCGGGCTGTGAAAACAGTTCGTGCTGCGATACTGACGGTCGTGACGAACGGCCCGTTCTGCCGATGCGATATCAGTATTAGGACCGAGGTTTGACAGGGCCCCCCGACTACGTACAATGCCTCGCAGTACTGCCGCGCTCGGCGTGCGGTCAACAGAGGCAGCAGTACTGGCGCGACGCGACGGCCCGCAATACTCGCGAAGGCCGTGCTTGTATCCTCATTCTTTTTATAGGTTTACGTTGATTACCTTGCTTTCAGCTTTGGGCGTGTTCATCGCCTCCGGTTGCCAAAGTACGCCGGAGTCGGTGCGCGAGATGAGCATCCGCGACCAAAAGATCCAGGAATACGAAGAGCGGATGCGTTCGCTGGCCGTGACGTCGGCCCCTGCGCTCTATCCGATCGACGATCCGGCTGTGAGCTTTGATCGGGCCGTCGCGAGCACGCAGCCCACGAACGAGGAGATGATCCTCGCGCACCTTCCCGATCCGACGCAGGCCGAGCAGGTTTTCCGGGCACGGCTGAGCGTCTACAGCGAAACCGTGCGGCGGGACTACCAGGCGATCTTCTTTGGCGAGCCCAGCAGCGACGTTTCGCCGCAGCCGGGGGCGATGAGCTACATCCGGCAGATTTCCGCGGGCCGGCCGGTCTTCCGACTCGCCCTGACCGATGCACTCCGCCGGGCGCTGGCGAACAATTATCTCATTCACTTCGAGGGCTACGGCCCGGCGATCAGCACGGCACAGATCGTGCAGGCCGAAGCCGCCTTCGACGTGGCGTTCTTCCTGAATCTCAACCGCACCGGCATCGACCGGCCGACGATCTCGCCGTATCAGTGGAACAACAGCAACACCGAAGTGCTCCAGACTGGGATCCGCAAGCTCCTGGCGACGGGGGCGACGGCCACGGTCGGTTATGACATGACGAGAAACTGGGCGATGCTGCCGTCGCAGCAGCGACCATTGGTCTACAACCCGTCGTGGACCGAGAACGCGACGCTCGAGTTGCGCCAGCCGTTCTTGCGTAACTTCGGCATCGACTTTAATCGGGCACAGATCAACATCCGCAAGAACCAGCGGCTGCAATCGCAGGAACGGTTCCGCCGCACGGTCATCGACGTGCTGAACAATACCGAGCGGGCGTACTGGACGCTGGTCGCGACGCGCCGCAACGTGGTCATCACTGCTGAACTGGTGGCTCAGACCGAGCGTACGCTGGCGCAGGTCAAGGCCCGCCAGGACTACGACGCATATCAGACGCTGGTGGCGAACGCCGAGGCCAACGTCGCCTCGCGCCAGGCCGAGTTTATCGACGTTCAGAATCAGGTTCGCAACGCGGAAGACGGGCTGCTGAACCTGCTGAACGATCCGCAGCTCAAATTCTCCGACGATCTCGAGATCATTCCGACCGATGCACCGACGGCGATTCCGGTCGTAAAGGACCGGTTCCACGAAGTCGAGACGGCCATCATCCGCCGCCCGGAAATCCAGGAAGCGAAGTTTGCACTCGAACAGGCCCGAATTCAGCTGGGCGTGGCGAAAAACCAGGCACTCCCGCAGCTCAACGCGGTCTTTCGGACGGCGTTCAACGGCTTTTCCGGAAGCTGGGACGACAGTTGGGACTACGTCATGAGCGGGAAGTACCGCGACACGTTCTTCGGACTGGAGTTCCAATGGAATTTCGGCGAGCGGGCCGAGCGAGCCGGAATCCGAGCGGCGACGATGGCGTACTCGCAGTCGGTGTACACCATGAAGAAGGCGATGGACGACGTCATCACCGACTGCCGGACGGCGCTGCGTAACCTCGGGACGAACTTCCGGCAGATTGCGCCATCCGAACAGGCGACCGTTTCCTCCGAGGAAAACCTGCGCTCAATCGAGGAGCGCGAAGAGCGGAAGAGTCCGGAGCAGTTGAATACGATCCTCACCGCGCAGACCCAGCTCGCCCAGAACCGACGGGCGCTGCTGACGGCCCTGTTGAACTACAACCAGGGCATCGTCAACGTCGAACGCGCCAAGGGAACTCTGCTCGAATACGACAACGTGTTCCTGAGCGAGATCCCCCGCAGCGGCGGCGAATAGCGTCGCCGTCTGGATTGACCTCTCCCCGCCGCAGCGTCTAACCTTTCCGCCCGGTCAGCTTCGAACCGGGTGATGGATGGATGCTCTTAGAATTGCACTCATTGGCTTGGGCCGCGCCGGTCGTACGTGGCTGCGGGCGATCCGGGCCTGCCCGGGTCTCGACCTGGTCGCCATCGGCGATCAATCGCCGGAGACGTCGAAGGCGACGGCAGACGAATGTTCTGTTCCAGCGTACAGCGACTATCGACAGTTGCTGGTCGAGCACCAGCCGCAGGCCGCGGTCTTCGCAGTCCCGCCGTTCGTGGCCGAACCTTACCTCCCGATTGCAGCGCAGAACGGCACGTCCGTCTTGTGCGAGGCGCCATACGCGAAGTCGTTCGAGTGCGCCGCGCGGGCGGTCGATGTTTTTCGCGATACCGGGCTGCCGCTGGTCGTCGCCTCGCGCTGGAGGTTTGACGAGGACGTTCGCGACGCACTCGCCGCGGCATCCGGAGCCGGCTGGCGGCTCGGGCATGCGACCATCTATGATGATCCCGGAAGCGATATTTCTTGGCGCGGCGATTCGCAGCGGGCCGGAGGCGGCGTTCTGCTGGACGCGGCGTACGAAGCGGCCGACCTGATGCTGGAACTCTGGGACCTGCCGGGAGACGTGTCGGCGCAACTCGGGCGGCTCGGTCCGCTCGCGGGCGGGCGATTCGACACGGAAGATACGGCGGCACTGCTGTGCCGCTGCGATGGCGGCGGGTCCTTTTCAATCATGGCGGCGTGGCGAGCCGGCCCGCGGCAATCCGAGATCAGACTGCTCGGGGCGAGCGGCCAGTGGACGCTGACACCGTCGTTGCTTCAACACGTTGCGCCCAACGGCGAGATGACCACGATCCGCCGACCCGATGGAGCGGAACTTCACGACCGGATCCTGCGGAATTTCGCGGCGACAGTCCGCGAGCGCTCGGCAACGTACGTGGGAAGCGCGGCCGATCAACTTGGGACGGCGGCGCTGCTGGAGGCCGCTTACCATTCCGCGCGAACACACGCGGCGGAGTCGCCGAGCGAGGTCTATGAGCTGGCGGGACGCGCGATGCCGAGGCGGATTGGGCGCATGGATTCGCTCTGATGGGCGGCCGACCGCGAGCGGAGGATGACGTGCTCGTCGGGATACTTTCGGACAGCCACGGCGATGCGGAGGCGACGGCGCGGGCCGTGAGTCTGCTGGAGTCGCAAGGGGCAACGGCGTTCTTTCACTGCGGCGATATCTGCGGCGAACGGGTGCTGGACGTACTGGCGGGCCGGAAGGCGTACTTTGTCTGGGGAAATTGCGACGACCCCTCGCCGCAGCTTCATGCTTATGTTCAGGCGCTGGAGCTGCCGTGGCCGGCGCCGAGCAAGCGAATTTCGCTGGGCGGAAAACGGATTGCGATGTATCACGGCCACGAGCGGGAGTTTCCCGACGCGCTGAAGGACCCCAAGCTTGACTATGTGTTCTTCGGTCATTCACACCGGCGCGAGGACAGCCGCGATGGCGGACCGCGTGCGATCAATCCGGGGGCGCTGTTTCGGGCGGCGGTGAAGACGGTGGCGTTGCTCGATCTGAAGCGCGATGAACTGACCTTTCTCGATCTTGAAGGCAGACCCGTGCGATGAACGGACCGTCGGCCCACGGAATGCCGCTGGCCGATGAGCGCCGCGTCTATCACGAAGGCATCCGGTTATTCAACGAGGGACAGTTCTTCGAAGCGCACGATGCGTGGGAGGAGGCCTGGCACGCCGTTCAGGATCGCCGCCGCGAGCGATTTTACCGTGCGCTGATCCAGGGCGCCGTGACGCTTGAACTGCTTCGGCGCGGGCGCGCGGTGGGCGTTCGGCAGGTATTCGTATCATCGAGCGAGTTGTTTTCCGGACTTCCGGCGGTCTTCATGGGGCTCGACATTGCCGAGTTTCTCGCAAAGTTGCGACACGCGATCGAGCCGGCGCTGGAAGACCTCGTGAGCCGCTCGGCGCGCGTCGATGCGACGCGGTTCTTCGCCATCTCGTTGCAGTACGATCCGTTTGCAGAGCCGCGAAACGGCGAGATCACTCCAGGCAGCGAACTTGCCTAGCTGTGTCGCCTGTAACGAATTTGACGGACCAGCAACCGGTTATCAGTCCAACACTCTCAATACCAAGTGTGATTCTTACGAGGAAGACCTCTCGAAATGGCCCAGAATTCGCGCATTCGGATTGACTGGGATCGACTCGTCCGAATAGACTAGATGACGCCACAGGCGCAGAATCCCGAGTGAGCGGAGTCGCGCCTTTGGGGGCGTCGTTTGCGGGGAATTTCGTGAATATCCGTGCGCTACTCGCCGTTCGGCGCGGCATTGTCGCCGCGATGCTGATCACCCTTTTGGGTGTCACCCGTTCGATTCATGCGGCTCCGATCACGTACACCGGCACGTCCGGCGTGCTATCTGCATCGGCGACGTTTGACACGCTGGGGACCGATCTTGTCGTCACACTGACAAATGACAGCACCGCGGACGTTCTGACGCAGCCGAATATTCTGGCGTCGCTGTTTTTCGAAGTACCGGGACCGCTGCTCGGATTAACGCCCGGAACGGGAAGCGCCACGCTCGGCATCGGATCGTCGGTTCTGTTCGGAACAACCGACCCGGGCAACGTGGTTGGAGGTGAGTGGGCCTACGCCGAAAACATTGGTGGCTCGTCACCGAACGGTGCGCGCTACGGGATCAGCAGCGCGGGGTACGGAATATTCGGCGCGGCGAATTTCCCCGGTTCCAATCTTCAGGGTCCGGCCGCAGTGAACGGAATTCAGTATGGCATCACTTCCGCCGGCGATAATCCGGCGACGGGGCAACCTGCGGTCACGGGTTCGAACGCGCTAATCAAGAACTCGGTCGTGTTTCGAATTCCCGGGCTTCCGCTCAACTTCGACCCATCGACGAAGATTAGCAACGTGTTTTTCCAATATGGCACCGCGCTGACTCCGACGGATCCGGGAATTCCGGGCGTGCCGGAGCCGGCGACGATCGGACTGCTGGCGTTGGGAATGACCGGGCTTCATCGCCGCCGCCGCTGACGCATTTTCGCGCGGCAGCCACCTTTGCGACGTGTAACATCTGTAGCGACAACGCGACTTCGACGGTTCGCGCGATTCGTGTTTCCCCCGCCTGTTTTCGGTGTGCCCCAATCGCTCGATCGGATGATTCGCGCGGGGGCGACGGTTTGCCCGTTGAACTGAATCGCCGATACTTGATATCCTCGATATCAGTCAGTCGCGGGGGCCCAATGGCGGGGACTCCGAGGTAGAAATCGGTTCAGGACTCTGTGGTGGCTCCGTGATTCGAAGCCATCAAGGAAAGGGGCAAATGCGTTTTATCACAGCAAGAATCCTCGTCATTGCTGCACTCGGAGTCGCGACTCAGGCAGCGACTAGCTCTGCAGCGATCATTCAATCGGCCTCGGGGATGTCCTCGGCGGGAGTGCCGGTCGCGTTCGAAGCGCATCTGGCGATCGCCGGAGATACGCTGACGATTGACCTGTACAACGTTTCGCCGGTTGATTCGTTGAATCCGAACGATCTGTTGTGCAGCTATTACTTCGACATCATCAACAATCTAAACGTTCGACCGGTGCTTGGGTATACTTCGGCGGTCGGCCCGGTGTGGCAGGCCGTCAGCGGCGGGCCCGATATCCCGATCAATCCGACTGCGAACCTGAAGGCGACGGCCGCCGGCGACAATACGTGGCAGTTCCGGAACATGAACGCCGCGTTGAATCCTTTCCTCGGATTCGGAATCGGCACGGTCGGCAACAACAACCTGACGCCGAACAACTTCATGGGCAACATCGTCGATGGACGCGACTACGGCATCTACAAGGGCGAAGTGACGACGGCGAACTTGAACGGCACGCTGCTCGTCAAGGAGCACGCCCAGTATGTCTTTTCCGGCCTGACAGGCTTCACCGAGGCGAACATTTCGCCGTCATTCGCCTTCGGGCTCGGCACGGCGCCGGACAGTCTTCTCACGCCCGAGCCGGCGACGCTGGCAATGTTGGGGCTGGGCGCGATGATGCTTCGACGACGCCGAGCCTGATCGACTCTCCAAGCATGACAATACGACGGGTGCTGTGAAATACCTGGTTCACATTCCTCGTGCAACTCAGGAGTCGAGGATGTTGGATTTCGCGCTCGTATCGATTGTAATGCCTGTACAGATTGGAGCGCCGATCGCACAACGACACGTCGGCGAAACTGCCACTTCCACGGCACACGACCATCACCCGTTCGGGTGATTAGCGCGGCGTAAGGTCCAATGCCTATTGATGTTTACGCATTCGAGCGGATAAGCTGAAATTTGAACAGTCGCGGGGGCCCGTTGGAGGGGACTCCGAACCAACACTGATGAGAGGGAGTTGGTGCTGGTTTGTTCTTCGAGGAAGCTTGAACAGGGGACGGGCTTATGCGGGTTTCACTGGTTCGAATCATTGCAATTGCGTTGGGGGCTATCGCGCTTTCGAGCGCCGCGCCCGCGGGAGCCGCGCTGATTACCAACTCCGACATCTTCGGGCTGGACGGCACTGCCGTCGGATCCGGGAACGGAACGCTCGATTTCATTCTCTTTACCGAGTCGTCGGGCGGATCGACCAACGCAAGCGGGCCGTTCAACGGGGACAATGCGAACACCGCGATGCCGACGGGCGGAGGGAATACGACGGCGAGCGTGACATTCATGACCAGCATCGGCGAGTTGCGGGACTTTTACCGACTGAATTTTCCCGACGGCATGGGCGGATCGACCGTCAATCAGATGGTGATTTTTGTCGACGTCAACGAAACGGGCGGGCTGCAAGATATCAACATGAACGTGCTGACGATCGTTTCTGGTTACAACCAGATCTACGCCGATGGGCGCGATAATCCGCATCTCGTGGACCTTTCGTCAGCGACTCAGAATTCGACGAATTTGAACTTCTCGGGCGGGACGGTTTTGGCGGCACTCGATTCGTCGCCAAAAAACTTGCCGCAGCAGAACGTCGGGGCTGGCCAGGCCGATTATGCGATCTTTACGCATGTCAATCCGTTCAGCCTGAGTTTCGCGGACTCGACGAGAATCCTGATTCATTGGGAAAGCTCGCTGCATAACAATGGCGGCGAGACGATATTCCTGTCCGGCAGCCTCGGACCCAATGATGGGCTACCGGAGCCGGCAACGCTGGCGTTGCTCATGCTTGGCGCGCTGGGACTTCGGCGCACCCGACGCTGATGTGAGTGATTTCTTCGTCCCTCGTTGAGGCCGGCACCAGAATGCCGGCCTTTTTTCTTGCGCACGTTTCAGCGGGCACACAAGCGATTTCGTTAGTATGCGCCGTGTCCGGTGAGGACGGCGGGGATGGTCTTGAGGACGATCTGCAGGTCAAGGATGAAGGTGCGGTTGCGGACATACCAGACGTCGAGGGCGAGCCACTCTTCGTAGGGGATTTCGGTGCGGCCGGAGATCTGCCAGAGGCAGGTGAGGCCCGGCTTGACGGTGAGGCGAAGGGCCTGGTCGGGCGTGTCGCGACGGACTTCGTCGAGCGGGAGCGGGCGCGGGCCGACGAAGCTCATGTCTCCCAGCAGTACGTTTACGAGTTGCGGCAGTTCGTCGATGCTGGCGCGGCGAAGCATGCGGCCGACGCAGGTGACGCGGGGGTCATTCTTCATTTTGAAGCAGGGGCCGGTGGGCAGCTCGTTGTGACGGCGGAAAAGTTCCTTGTCGTCCTCGGCGGAGGCGACCATCGTGCGGAGCTTGTACATCTCAAAGGGGATGCCGTTGCGGCCGGCGCGGCTCTGGCGGAAGAAGACCCGGCCCGGCGAGGTTGCACGCACCGCGAAGATCGAGATCAGCAGGATTGGGGCGGTCAGGATGAGGAGCACGGTGGCGGCGACGATGTCGAAGCCGCGCTTTGCGATTTCGTAGGCGCGATCGCGGATGGCCGACGACGATGCGCCGTTGCCACTGGCGGGGACGAGCCATTCGACTGCTGTTGCACGCGTTAATGACATCTGCACGTCCTAGCCCGGCTGCGCGGCCCGCGATTTTGACGCGGCGCGGAGGACCCGCCCGGCAAACTGCGGGTTGCCCACGAGATATCGGCGCCATTTGCCGCGCGGATCAGTTAGCAATCGGAAGAACCATTCGCCACCGAAGCGGCAGAGCCAGCGCGGGGCCCGCGGTTCGCGACCGGCCAGGTAATCGAACAACGCGCCAACGCACCAGCGGAGCGGCGGACGCAGGCGCGGGGCGTGCTCGGCGAGCCAGCGTTCCTGGCGCGGGCTGCCCATGCCGAGGATCAGAGCGTCGGCGTTGGAGTTGTTGATCTGCTCGATGAGGCGGGCCGAGGCGTCGCCGTCGTGGAAGTAGCCAGTGTTGACGCCCGCAATGCGGAGGGTGGGTATTTCGGACGTCAGCTTGTTGGCGGCGCGCTGCGCAATTTCGGCGTGTCCGCCAAGGAGGTAGAGCGACAAACCACGCTTGGCGCACTGGGCGGCGAAGGCGGTGAAATAGTCGGCGGCGGTCATGCGCTGAAGCCGGCGGCGGCTGAGCAGTTGGGCGGCCCAGACGACGGACATGCCGTCGGCGTAGAGCACGTCGGACGAACGCAAGGCGGACGCGAAGGCCGGATCGGCGGCGGCCAGATTGGCGGTGTGGGCGTTGAGGTAGGCGACGTTTGTCGGCAGGCCGGCGGCGGCGCGCTCGATCATCAGCTCGATCAGCGATTCGATATGGAGGTCGGCGACGCGGAAGCCGAGGACTTCGACCGTTTCGGGGAGCGGCCAGTCGGTTGCGATGGTTGTTTGGATTGAGTCGGGGGTTTGCGCGCGCGTCAGCGCGCCCCGAACGCGTGTGTCGTCGGCGAGTTGTCGATCAGCGACTCGTACCATGACTCGTACTGCGCGACGACGTCGCGCGCCAAAAACCGCTTTTCCACTTCGGCCGCGGCCGTCCGGCCGAGCTGACGCGACAGGTCCGCGTCGTTGAGCAACTCGCGAATCCCGGCAGCCAGGGCATTCGGATCGGCCGGCGGGACGAGCAGCCCGCTCACGCGCGACTCGACGGCCTCCGGAATGCCGCCGACGTTTGTGGCGACGATCGGACGGCCGAGGGCCATCGCTTCGAGCAGGGCGTTGGGCATACCCTCCATGAGCGATGGCACGGCCACTACGTCGGCCGCCGCAAGGCAAGGCCATACGTCGTTGCAATACCCCGCCAGGCGCACGCGCCCGGCCAACCCCAGATCGTCGATTCGCCGCTGCAGCGGGCCGCGTTGTGGCCCGTCGCCGATGACGATGAATCGAACGGCGGCATCCCTGAGTTCCGCCGCGGCGTCGATCAGGACGTCGACGCCCTTCTCATAGCTTAGTCGAGCGACCGTCAGAACGGCCGGCGTATTCTCGCGGCCGTCGCCGCAGCCCCACTCTTCGCGGAGCCGCTTGACGGCGGCCGAATTAATCGAATCCGGCGGGTCGATGCCCGTGCGGATTACTTTCACGCGATCGGCCGGCCAGCCGAGCCGGAAAATGCAGTCCTGACGCACGGCGTCGCTGACCGCCAGCACGTGGGTCGGCAGCAGGCGGCAGACGGCGTCGAGGAGCGGGTCGCTCGCGCGTCGAACGGCCCGGCGAAACGCGCCGACGGCGTAGGCCGTGGTGACGATGACCGGGACACCGGCCGAACGAGCCGCGACCCCACCCAGTAGATCGGCGCGAAGCAGGTGCGTGTGAACCAGATCGGGGCCGATCCGCTCGATCAGTCGCATTCCGCGCGAGATGGCGCGCGGGTCGGCGACGATATCGATGCCGAGGTTATGGGTCGCGATACCGATCGCGGCCAGGCGACGTTCGATCTCTCCTCCTTCGTGATAGCAGGCGGCGTGCAGTTCGAACCGCCGGCGGTCGAGGTGGCGGGCGACGTGCAGCAGCCATTTGGTGTCGGTCTTGGGCGCGAAGGTAGAGACCAGATGGAGGATTTTTCGCGGTCGATGACTCGCGTTATCGGGGCACCCAGTTTCCGCACTCCTATGAGTCATTGTACTTTTCGGGACCTTCCAAAATCAAATCGGCGGCGGGTTACGAGGGTCGAAAACAGGTCAGCAAAAGATTCGGCGGTGTGCTGGATGGGGAATTCGGCTCGCACCGATTTGCGGGCATTTGCCGCGATTTGATCGCGGAGATGCGGGTCGCGGATCAGCCGGTCGAGCGCAGCGGTGAGGGCGGCGGCGTCGGCTGGTGGCGTTGCGAGGCCGGTGACGCCGTCAATCAGGAACTCGTTCATTGCGCCGCAGTCGGGGCCGACGAATGCGCAGCCGGAGGCGGCGGATTCGAGCATGGTGATGCTGAAGCACTCGAGATCGCTGCAGAGACAGCAGATATCGAGGCCGGCGTAGAGGGATGGCATGTCGTCGCGTGGGCCGAGCAGTTGAAGGGTCGGGGGCTTGAGGCCGGAGCGCTGCGCGGCTGAATGCACGGCGGCGCGGTCGGGGCCGTCGCCGATGATGAAGAACCTTGTGCGGGGATGCGCGGTCGACAATCGGCGGGCGGCCTCGATGAACAGGTCGTGGCGCTTTTCGCGGCGGAGGTTGGCGACGATGGCGATGGCGATGTCGTCGGCAGCGAGGCCGAGGGCGGAGCGGACGGAGGCGCGCTGGTCCGCGTGATCGAAACGAGCGATGTCGATGCCATTGTGGATGATCTCAATGCGGCCGCGCGGGACGCGTTCGATTTCGGCGAGGGCGTCGGCGTGGCGGCTGCCCAAAGCGATGAAACGATCGACCCAGCGGTAGAGCAAGCGGTTGGTAGACTCGAAGCGCTGTTCGGCCAGCGTCGGGCACCAGTGCGACCAGACGACGACTGGGACGCCGGCGGCATGGCCGGCGAGTGTGGACCAGAACATACGATCCCCCCCACTGCCGACGGCGACGATTGCGTGGTAGCCGTTGGCGCCGTCGCCTTCTATCAGCCGCCGAATTCGGCCGATCGCGGCGAGGTCGTACTTGTGATGCAGCAGCGACGCGAAGACGGGAATGCCAGCCGTGCGGCATTCGTGGGTCAGCGGGCCGGCGTCCTTCAGGCAGATGACGGCGGGCTGGACGCCGACAGCGGGCAGATGTTTTGCGAGTGAGAGCAGCATCCATTCGGCGCCGCCGTGCTCTAGACGGTTGGTTACGAAGAGCACGCGGGTTCGGATTCGCGGGGTTGCGGCGACGCTTGGGCGAGAAGCGTGGTGGCGAGCCGGCGTTGCGCCGACGTTTCCTTCGCTAAGGGCGGCGACAAGACCATCGGCCATTCCGCGCAGTTCGCCCAGGTGGGCGCGGCGGTTGCCAACAATCGCGTAGGCGAGGTGCATGAGGGCGATGACGATGAACGACCAGGCGATGAGGAGGTAATCGCCGGGGCGAAGGCGGCAGTGACGGCGGAGGATGTAGAGATAGTTGAAGGCGGTCATGTAGCCGAAGCGGCGTGGGTCGGTTCGGCCAGCGGCGTCGCGTCGGTGAACGACGCGGGCCTGGGGTGCGGAGACGAGCCAGGCGCGGTCGGCGAGGCGGTAGGCCATCTCGCGGTCTTCGCCGAGCGCATAACTTGTCAGGCGCTCGTCGAACGGATTTGCCACGACCAGGTCGCGGCGGAGGGCCATGGCCGCGCCGGAGAGGAGCGAGGTCGGGCGGACGTCGGATCCATTCCGTGCGACGGCTGGCGGCGGCGTTGACGGCCGACGGCGCGGGGCGATCCGCCACCAGCCGGCGAAGGCGTAGCCGGACTGATAGAGGCGCGAGCCGAGGCCCGACCAGGCGGGTTCGAGCACGTCGGGGCGGACGCCACCGACATCGCGGTCGGACATGACTCGCTCGATTTCGGCGAGGAAGCCGGCGGAGCAGGTAACGTCGTCGTCGAGGTAGACGATGACTTCGGCGGTCGCAATGGCGGCGGCGCGGTTTCGGGAGGATGTCAGGCCGAGCGTCTGCTTTCGCTCGTAGCGGAACGAGATGCCCCACTTCTCGCAATGGGCGGCGATTCCGTCGAGCATGACGCGGTCGAGCCGGCCGTCATCGATGAGGATGAGCTCAGCGGGCTTGCGCGTCTGGTGCCAGAGCGATTCGAGCGTGGTGGCGAGCGCGGCCGGACGGCCGGCGGTGCAGATGGCGACAGCAAGGGACGGCGGCGCGATGTCAGGGTTGCGGAGCATCGTTCACCGATCCCGGGGGTGAGGATTTGAAGATGCTGCGGACGACGGCGGCGGCGTAGTCGCGAAGCTCGCGGCGCTCGCGGACGGTGAAGACGAGATCCGTCGCCGCGATCAGGCCGACGAGGGCGGCGGCGCCGACGATGAGGATGGCGTCGTTGCCTGCGAGAAGGAGCGCTGAGGCGAGGACGATGTAGCTGCCTCGATCGAGCCGCCGCCCCACCGATCGCAGGAGGATGAGGCAGGCGACCAGGGCGGCGAGGATGGCCAGCACGCCGCACCAGGATGCAGCGCCGAGGCCGAGCGGATCGGAGACGCCGACGATGAGGAGCTTGGCTCCGAGCGGCGACAGCCAACGCCAGACTTGCGTGTTTCGTAGCCAGTCGAAGCGTTCGCCGAAGAACCACAATCCGAACAGGAAGTTGGCCGCGACTCCGATTGCGTAGGGGAGGAAGTGCAAGCGGGGCTTTTCGATGAGATTGAAATGCAGGGCTATGAAGGCGAAATTGCCGCCGATCAGAAAGAAAAGCAACTGCAGCGGCAGGATGTCGGCGCCGGCGGCATACGAGCCGCTAAAGAGGCGAACGATCACGTTACGCGAAAGTGAAATCGCGGCGCAGCCGAGAAGCATCGCCACGCCCGCGCCGCGAAATGCGAGCGACAACTGGCGATCGGCGGCTTGGACGCCACGCGATTCCCAGGTGCGTGTGACCGAGGTCATGACGACGGTGACGAGCGTCACCGCGCCGAGAAGTACGAACTGGCCGACCTGGCGGACGGCGCTGAAGACGGCGACGGCGTCGTTGCCCATGATCTTGTTGAGATACCAGGCGGGGTAGTACTGCAGAATCTGCCAGGTGACGCCGGCGATCATGGCCCAGGAACTGAAAGAGAGCAGGCGGTGATGCAGGGCGGAGTCGTCGACGGGGGCGGATTGTCCGTGTGAGGAACGCAGGGCAGCCCAGAGGCCGGCGGCGCAAACGACGAGCGTGACGACGAGCGATGCGCCGTAGCAGGCCGTCATGGACTTGGCTGAGGCGTGTCCGGTGCGGCAGGCCATGAATGCGAGGCCGATGAAGGCGAGACTGTGGAGCAGCTCGGCAAAGGCGAGGGCGCGGATCATCCGGAGGCCTTTGAGCACCGCCAGCAGAAAGAAATAAAGAATCAGCAGGCCGATCACGATGGCGGAGAGCTGCGTTAACTGGCCAAGTTCCTGACGCACGACGCGGCGAATCTGCTCGTCGTAGACGAGTTGGCCGAAGAAGCGCTGTCCGACGAGCGGGGCAAGCACCAAGAGCACGAGCGTGCTGATTCCAGCGACAGCGCCGACCAGCAATAAGGCGCGGCGAACAAAGTCGTTGAGCCGGCCACGCGATTCAAACTGCGGCACGTAGCGCGTGACAGCTTCGTTCAGGCCGAGACTGCAAACCGGCGTCAGCACGTTGATGACGAGCAGCAAGATGTTGAAGAGGCCGAACTGCTGGGTGGTCATCCACCATGTCAGCATGATGATGCGGGCGAAGTTGATGAGGCGGACGGCGGCCGTCGCCGGGATGTAGAGGCCCATCGCGGCGGTGGACGCCGAGCTGGCGAAGAGGCCGCGCGGGCGATGCAGCACGGCCGGGGCGGCGGCCGTGGCGGCCGTTTCATCGGCGTTGTTCAGGCGGGTGACGCCATCGGCAGCGCGCGAGTCGGGCATGCATCATCCCCCCCGCGGCGCCGGTCTCCATGCGCCGACGGCCGCCGACGGCGCGGCACGCATCGGTCCGGCAAGCGCGAGCGGGCGCGGGCCGAGCAGCGTATTGAGGGCGACGATTACGCCGCTGAGGCCGAAGAAGAGACTGTTGGCGAAGGGATTGTCGCTGGTTTCGCGGAGGAAGCCGTCCGTTAGGAAGGCGAGCGTGAGAATCCAGAAAAGCACGATCAGGTCGCGATTGATGAAGCAAGGCGCCGTCACCGGCAGCCGACGCCAGAGCGACAGACTGACACGGAGTATTGCGATCAACAGAATCAGGTAGATCAGGAGGCCCACGAGGCCGGTCTCCGCGAGGATGCTCAGGAGATTGTTGTGCTCCATGGCAGTCGAGGCAAATGCGTAGAACGGGCTGGAGGGGTCGTCGGCGAACTGCGGGGCGTAGTCGCGGAAGTGGCCGAAGCCGACGCCGAAGACCGGGCGGTCTTCGAACATTCGCCAGGTGATCTGTGCCAATCCGAGACGAACGAGGATGGGCTCGACGTCGGTGACGCCGCCCTTGTCGCGGTCTTCGCTGAGGAAGTTGTGCATATTCAGGACAGCGACGAGCGCGCAGCCAGCGATCAGGACGGCGACCCACAGGGCGCGGATGGTCCGCTTGCGCGAGTAGATGAACCAGACGATGCAGCAGAGCAGGAATCCGAGCCAGGCGGAGCGGGTCTTGGTCCAGAAGATGACGGGGAGCATGAGCAGGTTGAGGCAGTAGATCAGCCAGCGCGCGACGGGATTGCTCTGCCGGGCGAGGACGAGGTTGTTGAAGTAGCAGTAGGTGAGGGCGAGGCCCATCGCGGCGGACTGGACGAACGGGCCGCGGGCGCGGCCGAAGTGGATTCCGACGGTGGAGTCGGCGATGAACTTTGGCCAAACGAGAGCCCAAACTTTGAACTGCTCCATCCAGCCGGTGAACGAGAGGTAGAGGCCGATGAAAAAGAAGAAAGTCGCGACACGACGAACGCTGCGTTCATCGCGGACGCCATTCAACACGAGTGCGAATACGGTGAAGGGGAAGAGGTAGCCGCCGATGAGTCGGTAGTGGACCTTGATCGGGGAGTGGGTTTCAAACCCGGAGGCGGCGGCCGAGATCGTGAAATAGAGTGCGAGCACCGCCATCATGCCGCCGATGGCACCGCCCATCGTCACACGGATACGGCCCATTGCCGCCATGAGGACGAAGAGCACGACGAGCACCACGATGAACAGTCGCGGGATCGTGACGGCGAAGAAGAGCGGCACCTGTTGTCGCCAGAACTCTTCGTGCAGGCAGATGAGCGTGAAAAACCAGAGCAGCACCGCCAAGAGCAGATCGCCCAGCACGGCGTAGAGGATCAGGAGGGTCAGGCCGCCGAGGGCGATCCAGTAGATGAGCAGCGAGCGGGCGGGCACGCTGAAGACGAGGCCGGAGGCGAGGACCGCACCCGTCACCGCCAGGGCGATCGCGAGCAGCCACGAAAGTGCGAAATTTTCTCGACGCAGCACGCTCATGAACGGCCCAGCCCGGGTGCGAAAATATCGGCGCGCAACTCGACCGGCGACATATCGTTACTATCGGTCCGGTGATTAGAAGCTTCGATATAGAAAGCCGGGAATCGGGTAGGTGCGCTGGTTCAGGACGACGCCCAGGAGCTTGGCCTGCGCCATTTCGAGTCGCTTCTTCGCTTCGGCGACGGACTCGCGGCGTGTCCGCGAAGCGTGAACCACGATGACGACGCCATCGGCGCACGAGCCGATAATCTGCGGATCGGGATAGAGGTTCGTGGCGGGCACGTCGAGGATGACGTGATCGAACTGTTCGCGAAGCGTTCCGAGCAACGATTTGAACTGGCGGCTGCGGAAGAGGCCGAGGGGCTGCGGCTCCTCGGTTCCGGCGGTCAGGACGGTCAGGTCGCGGTCTGCATCGATGACGGAAACCCGGTGGAGGGCGCGATCGAGCGGGACGCGGGCGTTTAACACGTCGCTGAGTCCCGGCGAAGGTTCGATTCCCAGCAGGTCGGCAATGCGCGGATGACGCAGGTTGCAATCGACGAGCGCGATGCGTTGATCGGCGTGGGAGGAGACACCGGACATCGCGAGGGCCGTCGCGATTTGCGTGACGCCCTCGTGTCGCAGCGAACTCGTGACGGCCACGACGCGAGGAGCGGGCGCGTTGATTGCAAAGAAGACGCCGCCCCAGACCTGGCCGAGTTCTCGCTGTGAACGGGTGCGGACCTTGCGCTTTGCCTCGACTCGCTGTTGGGCGGCGGGCGCGTCGGACTGGGCGGGACGATGCGGCTCCGGCTCGAGCATCGGTTCGGGCTCAGGTTCGGGCAGCAACGGCTCCGGCTCGACGGGCTGGAATTCCAATTCGCCCGCTTCACCGAGCAACTGCGCTTCGTCGAGCACTTGGTCCGGCTGCATGTCGGGCGGGATTTCCGGTTCGTAGAGCGGCTCGGGCTCGATGTCGGCCTCGGGGATGGGGCCGGAGTCGCCGACCGGCGGCCAGATCGACGCTTCGTCGAGCTGATCGTCATCCGGCTTCTTCGAGTTGTCGGGTTTGTCGCTCACGTCGCTCTCGACTGGTAACCCAATTCCCCGCTTCGTGCAAACTCTCTTATCGGAGACATTCGCGGCTCTTCGACGCACCGGCCGCCGGAACCCGGCGGGAATTGCCGAATCGCCCGCTCGCTAAGCACCGGTCAGGATCGTCCGACCCTGGCGCGAGACCGAGCCGATCACCGGGAGGCCGAGATAGCGCTCGGTCTCATCAATCGTGCGGAACGTGTGGTCGAAGTGATCGGCGAGGAAGGCCAGCGCGATGGCGAGGATCAGACCGACGCCGGCCGCGATGCCGGTGTAGAGCCACTTCAACGGCTGGGCCGGGCGGTCCTTGGCGGGGTGCGACGCCTTGTCGAGTTTCTCGATGGTGACCGCCGCACGTGCCTGCTCGGCGGCGACGAAGGCCTCGAGCTGCTCCTGCTGGATGTCCTGATGCTGCTTCTGAGCGACGGTGACGTCGTTCTTGAGACGCTGATACTCCGTGAGCTTGCGGTTGATTTTGTCGAGCCGGCCTTCGACGTTTTTCAATTCGTTTCCGGTTTCGGCGAGGCGCTCGTCGTAAGACTTGACGGCGATGTCGAGCGAGCGGGCGTGGGCGATGAGTTCCTTGAGCAGCGTCCGCTTGGTGCTGATGAGCTCTTCCTGGGCCTCGCGGACGGCATTGTTCTGCGGGGTGTAGATCGTCTGGAGGTTCGTCAGCTTCGCCTGGACCTGAAGGACGCGATTGGTCAGGCGATTGACGATGATGTTGTTTTCGGTGACTTCGGGCGGGACGACGGCGACGGATTGAGAGATCTCGTCGTCGCTCATGGCGTCGACGCCGCCGGCTTCGAACGCCTTCTTGGGCAACATGCCGGTGATCAGGGTTCGGAGGGACTTGGCCTTGGCGAGCTTGTCGTTCAAGTCGAGCGTCTGCTCGCGAGCGCGGGTGGCGATGATTTGAATGCCGTGCTCGGTCCCGCTCTTGAGCAACTGTTCGAGGATGCCGACGTCGCCGGGCGAGTCGAGTTCGTTCTCGATGAAGTGGTTGAGCCGGTCGGAGGCGTTGTTGATGACTTTCACGTGTTCGTCGACCACGCGCTTCATGAATTGGTCGGCCGCGCCCGCGAGATTGGATTGCAGCTCGCGGAAGCGGACCATGTACATGTCGGCCAGGACGTCGGAGGCGTACATCGCGTTCAGGTAGCTGTCCGGCGGCTGCGGCGGGCCGGGCTGCTCGACCGTGATCTGAAACGACTCGGTCATCGCGACCTGTTCGCCTCCGGGGGTCTTGAGCTTCACGTCGTCGCGAAAGTCGAGCAGGTCTTTCTGCCGCGTGTCCATGATCGACTTGACCTTGTCGGCGACGGTTGTGTTGCCGGCCGTGGTCTTCTTGAGGAACTCATCGATCTCGCCCTGGATCTGCACGATCTCCTTGCCGACGGCCGGATCGTAGGGGTCGGAGGGCAAGGCGCGCTTCTTGCGAACGGCTTCGAAGCGGTCGCGCAGTTCGTACCACTGCTTACGAAGGTTTGGGTTCTCGGCGATCACCATGGTCCGGGCCATGACGAGATCGCTCATAACGATCTGCTGCTGGGCCTTGACGAAGACCTCCAGCGAGCGTTCGGACGAGTCGCGGAAGACGGGGTTTTTCTCGGCCGGCTGCTTGAACATGAGCGTCACGGTGCTGCGATAGCGCGGGATCATCTGGGTGCAGAGGTAGTAGGTTGCACCGCCGAACACGACGACCATGAGCAGGATTCGCCCGATGCGGAGGAAGATGACCCGCATCAGCTCCCGGAGGGTTCGGGCTGCAAACGTGTCTGACATGGCAACGATCCTTCGTTCGCTTTCGCGTCCGTGCTTTGCGTTCGTGCCGCCTAGGGTCCGACGTTCGTGATGAATCGCGGCGGACCGGACTGCCTATTCGTGTAGGAGGCCGGGGCGTTATATGTCTGGTAGCCGAAGTTCATCCCCAGAATTCCGCTGACGGGGAAGATCTGCCGGATACCCTTGTTGAACACCTGATCGATCCAGTCGTTCGTAACGGCCAGCCCCGACGGCGGCACATAGACGACGTCGTCGTCCTGCAGCCAGAAATCGTATCGCATCCGCTCGCCGTTCGGAACCAGTCCATCGGGCGTGGGCTTCGTCGCCGAGAGCAGGCTGGAAATGTCGACGATGACGGCTTCCGGAACGGGCAGGAACTTGCGCCGCACGACGAGGACGTTTTGCAGGTCGGCCCGCGGCGTGTAGCCGCCGGACGCCGAGATGGCCTGGATGACCGTCATGGCGTGCTGAACGGTGTGCATGCCCTGCTGAGAGACTTCACCCATTACATATAAGTGCTTGGGGGCCAGTTCCAGCAACTGGACGGTGACCTCGACTTCTTCGAGGTCGGCTTTGACATACTCGTGATTCAGGACGGCGCGCAGCTCGGCGACGGTCCGGCCGAAGGCGAGCACCTGACCAATGTAGGGGAGGTCGATCGTGCCGTCGGGCTTGACGGGCATCAGGCGCGACTGGCCGCGGGGCGCGGTGGTAATCGCCTTCTTGAGCTCGTCGATCTTCTTGTTGGCTTCCTTCACGACGACCGTCAGCTCGGGGCTGCGGATGTAGCGCTTGTAGGCGTTGCGAAGCTGGGCCTCCAGTGCGTCGAGCGTCTGGCCGACGGCGCGAACCCGCCCGATGAACAGGCAGTTCACGTAGCCGTCGGCGAGGACGACCAGGCGCTGATCGAGGTCCTTCTGAAACGGGAACTTGATCTCGATGACGTCTTCGGCCTGGAGCCGATAGCCGCGGCGATCTTCCGTCTTCGCACCAACGCGGACCTGATAGATGATTTCGATCATGTCGGACACGTTGAGTCGATAAGCCGTCCGCTCGATCATGGCTTGCGGCAACGACTGCACGTCGTTGAACGGCTGGAACAACTCCCGCGGCTGGGCCGGCGGCGAATCGGGAATGTTGTTCGCTCCGGCTGCATTGCCTGCTGTGATCGTCAGCGCACAGGCGACGAACAGGGCGACGATCGGCCACGACGAAACCGTCGGTTGCACGACACACTTGTTGGAAAAGCGCTCGGTCATCCCTGACACCCATCGGGTCCGACGGACGGGTTCCACCCGCGCCGACCGCAGTTAGGGAACGATGAACGCCTCCGGCGTCACACGACGGGCGTTGCGAAGGCCTGCATCGGCCTCGGCGTACGTCCCGTATTTACCCGCATAGACGACGTACATCGGTCGCCCGAAACGGGCCTCAGGTTCCAACCATGCTTCGGATAATGCGGACCTCAACTTTCGAAGGAGGCCGTCGCCCTGCGACGGGCGGACGAACGCTCCGCACTGGATGGAGAAGTATTGGTGCTTCCACGAGAAGCGCCGCCGGGCGTCCTCGACGTACGGGCTGTTTGGATACCGCTTGATCAATGTTGAAAACGGCTCGCGTGCGTCGTTCCATTTGCCCTGGCGCTGGAGGCAGATGCCGTAGCGGAGGAGGACCTGATCGGTGATGCCGGGCGACCCCGTGGTCGGCAAATTCTGCAGGGCTCTCTTGTAGGACTCGGCGGCCGGGCCCCACTGGTCCATGTCCTGCTGAATCCCGCCGAGCGCGGCGCAGGCCTTGCCCGTCAGGTCGGTGCGCGATGAAAGTTTGACGCATTGCTGGAGGTCGGCCATTGCATCGCCGGAGCGCCCCTGCTTGATGCGGCACATGGCTCGGAGGTAATAGGCCTCGGCCGATTCCACGGCGATCGGGTATTGCAGAATGATGGTATCGAGTCGCTTCGTCGCGCCGGAAATGTCGCCCTTGTTGTAGGCCTGGTCAGCCTGGACGAGTTCCTGGCGCATGTGCGGCGGAAGCTGGGTGCATCCGGCGACGATCGGAGCCGCGCAAAACAGCGCGAGCCGTGCCGCCAGCGACTTCGCCTTGTACGCGTTTCCCATCCGTGGACACATTCCATTCATAAGTTGATGTAAGTCATAACGCTATCGACAAGAGCCGGTTCCGGTCCGCATCGATCGGGCATGCGAACTCCGCCGCCGCTGTCGATCCATCCGGCCACGCCGGCTTTCAATACTGGCACCGGCCAAGGCGCAGTACGGGTCGCGCCGACCAAGTTCGGCCGATTTTGCGCCAGCCGAGCGTCGACGGGGGCCGTGCCGAGGCGCAAGCTCTCGTAGTGGATCGGCAATTCCTGCGCGTTTCGTGCAGTCGAGATTGCTCCATGAGGTCGAGACGCGGGGACAAGATTCGATTCGCAAGTTGGACCGGCGACAGAACTTGACGCTGACTCGCCGCCAAGTACACTCGCCGCGTCGCAGGCATAGCGATCGATGCACGGCGCGGTGCGTCGCCCGCGGCGCGGACTCTTGCATGACGGCTGCTTATCGGTGAACCGACGAATCGCGGTTCTACTGTCTGGCTGCATCGGCCTTGGCCTTGCGTCCATTGCGGCGCGCGGCGCCGAGCCGAAAATTGAATCCGAGTATCAACTCGAAGAAGAAGCACCGCCCCTTCCCGCAGCCATCAGCAGCGAGATGGTCGATGTGTCCTGCGTCTATGCGTACGCGTGGGGACTTCCGGACGGCACGAAGGTCATCTCAGCGTATGGCGACTTCCAACTGAAGATGGGGGAGTATCGATTGCGCAGCCGGGACGCCGTGGTCTGGTTCCGGCAGAAGACCTACGAAAAGACGCCGTATCTCGAGTTTGAGGTTTTCCTGTGGCAGGACGCCGAGGTCCTGCAGCCGGCCGGCACGCTCGAAACGGGACCGGCGCTGATGATCACGCTGGCGTCGGCGGGTCAGCTCAAGTTGAACGCCGATAGCCACACGCTGCAATCCGATGATGCGAGCATGTTGTACCAGCGTGCCGTCGCGGTGCGGGCCACGATGCAGCCCGGCGGCGGACCGCCGACGACGACCGCCCCGATGTCACCGTTGCAATCCCGAACCGGCGCGGCGGCCACGCAGGCGTTTCGCACCGCGCGACCGCCGCGACAAATCGACTACAGCGGCCGGGAGCTGACGAGCGAGGTGATCGACGGAAAACGCGTGATCATCGTTATCGGCGACGTGCAGCTGTCGCAGCGCGAGGGTACGAGCGCCGAGGCAATGGAGTTACGGGCGGACTCGGCCGTGCTCTATCTTTCGGAGCAGGCATCGGGGGAGGCGATTGGCGACATGTCGCTCTCGGGCGGGGGCAAGAAGCCCACAACGCGCGCGGATGATGAGGCGACCTCGCCGCAGAGCGCGGCCGAGGAACCGAAGCTGACCGGGGACAAGCCGACTCGCATGATGGCTCGCCAGTACGTCACGTCGGCATACCTCGAGGGCGACGTTGTGCTCACACGCGGGACGCGGATGATCCGCGGGCCGCGCATGTATTATGATTTTGAAGCGGACCGGGCCCTGGCGCTGGATGTGGTCATGCGGGCGTTTGCGCCCGGCCGCGAAGTTCCGATCTACGTTCGAGCGGAGGAAGTACGACAGCTTTCGGCCAGCGAGTACTTCGCCCGCCGAGCGAAGCTGACGACGAGCGAGTTCTACACTCCGCACGTCGCGCTGGGCTCGACCAAGGCCTACATCACCGACAAGACGCCGCGCAACGATCGCGGCGAGATCATCGGCATCCAGGCCGGAACCTACACGGCGTACAACACGACGCTGGAAGTCGAGGGCGTGCCGATCCTCTACTGGCCGGTGGCTCGCGGCGATTTCTCGGAAGACACGATGGCGTTCAAGTCGATTCGAACTGGCTACAACAACCAGTTCGGAATGATGGTCGAGTCGCGCTGGTACCTGTTCAACCTGCTCGGATTGCAGCAGCCGGTCGGATATGACGCGACGCTGCACCTGGACTATTACTCGGATCGCGGGCCGGGCGTCGGCGTTGATCTCGATTACATCCGAGAGAATTACTACGGACTGTTTCGCTCATACTACATTCATGACACCGGCGAGGACGAAAACCTCGGGCCGCTGCGCAACGGATACCCGGACACGGAGAATCGCGGGCGCATTCTGTGGCGTCATCGCCAGTATCTGCCGCAGGACTGGCAGCTTACGCTCGAACTGTCGTACATCAGCGATCGCAATTTCCTCGAGGCGTACTATCGAAACGAGTTCGAGAACGCCAAGACGCAGGAGACGGTCATCTACCTGATGAAGCGCAAGGCGAACTGGGAGTTCCAGACGCTGTTCAACTGGCGGCTGAACAACTGGATCGCCCTCACCGAACACTATCCCGACGTGATCTTTTCGCTCGTGGGTGAGCCGCTGACGGACTGGTTGACGCTTTACTCGGAGCAGCGCGTGAGCGCCGTCCGCTACCTTAACGACGGCGATCGGGTCTATCGTGATCAGGATGAGCGGGCCGACAACACCGGAGATACCAGCACGGTTGCGCGCGGCGATACTCGCCAGGAAGTGCGCTTCCCTTTGCCGGCCATCGGGCCGATCAAGCTTACGCCGTATCTGGCCGGGCGGCTGAGCGGGTGGGATGACAGCCCGCACGACGGCGGCGGACGCGTTCGAACCTTTGGCGCGGCCGGCTTGAATGGCAACATGTTCTTCGAGCGGACGTACGACAACATCGAGTCCGAGTTATTCAACGTTCACCGCGTGAAGCACATCATCAAGCCGGATGTCGGGCTTTGGATCGCGGGTAACAACGTGCCGAGTTCCGATCTCTCGCCGTTCGATCAAGGGGTCGAGACGATCGACGGCTTCTCCGGCGTGACGCTCGGCGTTCGACAACGCTGGCAAACGAAGCGCGGCGGGCCGGGGCGATGGCGGACGGTCGATTGGATTACGTGGGACGTCGAAGCCGGCTTTTTCTCACACCCGCGCCCGACCGACGTCACGCACGGCGATTACATCTTTGCGCGGCCGGAAGACAGCATCAGCAGCAACTTCCTCGGGACCGACGTGACGTGGCGCGTCAGCGAGTCGACGGCGATCCTGTACACGGCCGACTACGACCTGAACGCCGGCCACATGGGTGTTCAAAGCGCATCGATCAATATTGAGCGCGATCCGCGACTGGCGTATTTCTTCGGCTGGCGGTACATCCATGATTCATACGACAACCTGATCGGTTTCGGCGCAAACTACAAGCTCAATGAAAAGTACACGGTTGCCTTCCGCGAGTTCTACGACATTCACTATAGCCGGAACTATTCGACCGAGATTTCGCTCATCCGCCGCTGGCCGCGGTGGTACACCGGCATCACGTATAACATTGACGAGTCGCTGAATGAGTACAGCATCAACCTCGTGATGTGGCCCGAAGGCGCCTCGAACATCGGATTGGGATCGAAGCGGCTGACGACCGTTGCAGAATCGGTCGGCATCCGGCCCTGATCGTCGCTTCGCGTTTTTGACTTTCCCTGCGCTTGCCGTCTAATGATCGTTGCATGAGCGACGCACCGTCGAAAGCTTACAGTCCGCGCGAGGTAGAGGGCCGCATCTACAAGAAGTGGCTCGAGGCCCGGGCGTTTCACGCGGAACCGGATGACCGGCCGCCCGAGAAGCGGTTTGTCATGGTCATTCCGCCGCCGAACGTGACGGGGGCGCTGCACCTCGGCCACGCACTGAACAACACGCTGCAGGACATTCTCGTCCGACACAAGCGGATGGCGGGGTTCAATACGCTTTGGATGCCGGGGACGGACCACGCGGGCATAGCGACGCAGGCGGCGGTCGAGAAAGACATTCTCAAAACAGAGAAGAAGACGCGGCACGATCTGGGCCGCGAGGAGCTGGTTCGCCGCATCTGGGAGTGGAAGGAGAAGTACGGCGGGCGGATCATCGAGCAGCTTCAGCTGATGGGGTGCTCGTGCGACTGGGAGCGGACGCGGTTTACGCTGGACGAGCAGTGCGCGACGGCCGTGCGGCAGTTTTTCTTTGATCTGTTCAAGGCGGGGCTGATCTATCGCGGCAAGCGGCTGGTGAACTGGGATACGCAGCTCCAGACGGCCGTAGCGGACGACGAAGTGTATCACGAGACGGTTCGCGGGCACCTGTGGCATATCCGCTATCCGCTGAAGGTGCCGGCGGTGGTCAGCGGTGACGCGGGTGACGTGCGGCTGACGCACCTGATCGTGGCGACGACGCGGCCCGAGACGATGTTGGGCGACACGGCGGTGGCCGTGCACCCGGAGGACCCGCGGTACGCCCCGCTGATCGGGCGGACGGTGATGCTGCCGCTGATGGATCGCGAGATTCCGATCATCGGCGATGGGATGCTGGTGAAGCGCGAGTTCGGGACGGGGTGCGTAAAGGTGACGCCGGCGCATGACCCGAACGACTATGCGTGCGCGCAGCGGAACAATCTGCCGCTGATCAACATCATGACGCCGGATGGTCGCGTGAATGAGAACGGCGGGCCGTATGCGGGGCAAAAGTTTGAAGATGCTCGCAAGAAAGTTGTGGCCGATCTCGATGCGGAAGGATTGATCGAGAAGATCGAGGATTACGAGAACCAGGTCGGCCACTCCGACCGAAGCAAGGTGCCTATCCAGCCCTATCTGTCGGATCAGTGGTTTGTGAAGATGGACGATCTGCCGCCGGAGCAGGCGGCGGCGATTCCGGCGCTTCGCGGAAAGTCCGGGCTGGCGCAGCTTGCGATCGATGCGGTGAAGGATGGACGAGTTGGCTTTTTCCCTGAGCGCTACGCGAAGACGTATCTCGATTGGCTCGGCGAGAAGCGCGACTGGTGCATTAGTCGGCAGCTTTGGTGGGGGCATCGAATACCGGTGTGGGGCCGATCGCTGATATGGGGAGAATTTGATCTGAGATCGCTCGAATTCGTCGCACTTGAGGAGCTCGCATCCAAGGCTGCAACTCAGATCGTACGACAATGTGACGGGCTATCGATCGTCGTTGGCGAATTCGACTCCATCGAAGGTGAGGAATTCGCGCCGGGCGACGAATGTAGCATGTCGGTTTGTCTTCTCGTCGATAACGATCAACTGCAACGAAAACTGACTGCTCTGAACTTTCACCAAGATCCAGACGTTCTCGATACTTGGTTTTCCTCCGCCCTGTGGCCGCTTTCGACGCTTGGGTGGCCAGGCGACCGACCCCCCCGACCCCCCCTTGGTAAGGGAGGGAGTGGGGACCTCGAGTACTTATACCCAACGACCACGCTCTCGACTGCCCGCGAGATCATTACGCTCTGGGTGGCGCGGATGGTGATGTCTGGTTTGTTCAATGTCGGCGAAGTTCCGTTCCGCGATGTGGTGATCCATGCCGTCATCCAGGATGGGCAGGGACGCAAGATGTCGAAGTCGTTGGGGAACGGCGTCGATCCGGTGGACATTATCGATGCGTACGGGGCCGACGCGCTGCGGTACACGCTGGCGGAGCTGGCGACCGAGACGCAGGATATTCGCATGCCGGTCAAGCCGATGAAGCTGGCCGACGGGCGGCAGGTGAATACGTCGGAGCGATTCGAGAAGGGCCGCAACTTCGTCAACAAGCTGTGGCAGGTGGCGACGGGATTCGTCATTCCGAACATCGACAAGTCGATGCCGCAGCCGATTCCGCGCGGCGAGCTGGCGCTGGAGG